>JAEUHU010000473.1 GCA_016793305.1 Planctomycetota bacterium | reverse complement strand
GCGCCTGGCGCGGCTCGCGGCGATCGCGGCGAGCCTGCAGGATCCGGCCACCGACGGCCCGGCGCTGGCCACCGAGGCGGCGCGGCTGTGCGGCTTCGTGATCTGGAACGAGAACCGCGAAGTGCAGGCCGAGCCGCTGGTGCAGCCGCGGCTGCACCTGGCGCTCACCCCCGCGGAGCTGCGGTCGGCGGTCGAGCTGCTGCGTGCCGGCCACCGGGTCGGCCGCGACGACCTGTTCGCCGGCGTCGACGTGCTCTACGCCTCGCTCGGCCTGCCGGGCAGTGCGGTGCCGCCGGCGAAGGCGTGGCTGCAGTTCGGCGAGGGCACCGACAACAAGTCGGCGCGCGCCTTGTGGTCGTTCCTCGACTACCTCGGGGTGCAGCACGGCGCGCGCATCGGCAGCGCCGACGACTTCGAGCTCGACCCGCTGCAGGCGCTGCTGGTGCTGCGCGTGCTGAGCGAGGACATCGCGACCCCGCTCCGCCAGGCGCTGCGCCGCGGCGAGATCGGCAGCGGGGCGCCGGGGGATCGCGGCGACAAGCCGAAGGGACCGTGGGCCGCGGATCCGGAGTTCGCCGATCCGCCCGGCTGGGCCGAGGACGCCTACGTCGGCGGCGTCACGGGGCTGTTCGGCGCCGTCGTCGAAGGCCTCGGCAAGGTCGGCAAGGGCATCACCGACGGCGTCGGCAAGGCGAACGCGATCGCGACGATCGGCAAGTTCGTGCTGACCTACACGTTCCTGAAGGGGCGCGTGTGGGACGACGACCCGGACAACCCGCTGGTCCGCTCGAAGACGCGCGACCCCGGCGACCGGTGCAAGCTCTACGCGGCGTTCTGGATCGACGGCAGCAAGGTCACCGACTGGCTGAAGGACCACCGCCAGACGCTGGCGCTCGCCGGGCTCGACCTGGACATGCCGAAGAGCGGTCCGTTGAAGGGCATCGAGACGAACTGGGACATCAAGCAGAGCCAGTACACGACCAAGACGCACCTGATCCAGACGGTGCGCGGCCAGCGCGACATCAGCAAGATCCCGACCGACGACGAGGGCATCGCCAGCATCGAGGTCGAAGGCTGCCCGCAGCCGAAGCCGCTCGACAAGGTCGAGGCGATGCCGGTCGAGAAGTCGGTGCGACTCGTCGTGACGCCGCAGGTGAAGTCGACCGAGATGGGGCAGGACCTCGTCGACGCGGTGACCGGGGCGATCGGCATCAAGGGCGGCGGCATCGGCCTGCTGACGCCGGTGATCGAGTGCCTCTACCGGATGAAGTGGAAGGGCGGCGTGATCTACGACCTGCAGATCCGCGACTGGGTGCCCGGCGAGACGATCGGCCAGGCCGAAGTGACGATCCAGGCGAGCGGCAGCCGCTTCTCGCGCACGAGTTCGTACCGCGCCAGCGTGAACCGCAAGCTCGTCTTCCGGGACGTGCGCATGGACGTGCACGGCGTCGAGGCGCCGCCGAAGCTCGATCCGGACCTGCTGCGCTTCATCCCCGAGACGCAGCGCAAGCAGATGGAGGAGGGCTACCGGCAGATGGCGGAGCTGGCGAAGCGGCGGATGTTCCTGGCCAGCAAGCCGGGCCAGGTCGAGGTCCACATCCACGACTCGGTGGCCAGCCGCGGCGAAGAGGATGGCTGTGGCGACGAGACGCAGGAGTTCACGCAGACCGTGAACGGCGACCTCGCGTTCGAGCTCGGCGAGGGCGGCGAAGTGGGGTCGGTGATGTTCGCCGTCGATCTCGACCTCGAGCAGAAGGTCGCGAAGCTGCGGCTGATGGCGGCCGCCGACTGCAAGGTGGTGACGTTCGAGCGCAGCGGCCGTGGCCCCGGCAAGACCGAGGAACGCCAGCAGGCGATGGACGTGTTCGCGGGCATCGAGCTGCTGCCGCCGATGCAGGGCCAGGAGGTCGTGATGCCGCTGAAGGAGACGCCGGGGGTCGACCCGGGCGTCGTGCACTACTACGGCGTGGTCTCGGTGCCGGTGAAGTTCGGGCGCGGGTTCACCGGGACGGCGATCGTCAGTTGGTCCGTGCACCGCAAGGTGAAGAAGGACTGACGGGCACTGCTGCGGCGCCCGTTCCGTTCCGGCGCGCCCGTTCTGACGCGCCCGAGCCGGCGCGTTCGTTCACGCCCGCAGGTGCAGCTCGTCGCCGGCGAACGTCAGCCCGAGCGGCGTCAGCACCACCTGCTTCGGCCCCGCCTGCACGGTGCCGGCGTGGAGCGCCCGCACCCCGAGCTGCTCGGCGATCCGAACGACGCGCGCGGCGTCGGCCGCGGCGACGAACAGCGCGTAGCCAGCACCCATGTTCAGGTTGCCGTAGGCGGCGCGATCGTCACTGCCGGTCTCCCGCTGCAGGAACTGCAGCACCTCGGGCACCTCGGGCAGCGCGTGGAAGTGGTAGGTCAGCGCCTTGCCGTGCCGCATCACCTTGCGCCAGCCGTGGCCGGTGATGTTCGCCTGGTAGTGCGGCACGATGCCGGCCGCGGCCAGCGCTTCGGTCACCGGGCTGTAGAGCACGGTCGGTGCCAGCAGGGCCTCGCCGAACAGGGCGCCGCTCGCCAGCTTCGTGCCGTAGCCCTCCGGCAGGCGTTCGGCGAGCTTGCGCGCCAGCGAGACGCCGTTCGCGTGGATGCCCGACGACGCGAGCAGCACGATCGCATCGCCGGGGCCGAGCCGTTCGCCGAGCGTGAGCCGCGCCTTCGGGCGAACGAGGCCGACGCACGACGCGGCGAGGTCGATGCGGTCGTCGGCGACCACGCCGGCCAGTGCCGGGGTCTCACCACCGCCCCACGCGACGCCGCAGCGGTCGCAGGCGGCGCGCCAGCCGGTGACCAGGTCGAGCGCGCGCTGGGCGTCGTCGAACCAGGCGCTGCCGCCGGCCGCCCAGTAGGCGTGCACCGAGACCGGCGTGGCGCCGACCGTGATCAGGTCGTTGATCGCCATCGCCAGCGTGTCCTGGGCGATCTGGTCGTAGTAGGTCTTGCCGGTGATCGCGCGGGTCGCGTCGGCTACCAGCGCCTTGGTGCCGAGGCACTCGGTGATCGACGCCAGGTAGAAGTCGCCGCAGTCGACCAGGTAGGCCGATTCGCCGCGCGACGCCGCGACCTCGCCGAGGCCGTGCCGGGCGAGGTTGCCGGCCGTCGCCGCCGCCGCCTGCTGGGCCAGGATCTTCAGCGGGTCGATCTTGCCGTAGTCGACGCCGGCCTGCTTGTAGTCGATCTTCGACATGCCGACAGAATGGACGGCCCGTGCCTCGATTGCGAGCGGGTGGCCCCGGTTCGGGGCCGACCCCTGCCACATCCGCCTGGCCCTCCGGCTGTACGAGCCATGCGCTGGTTCTGGTTCGTGTTCTACCGGGTGCTGCCGGTCGCCGTCGTGGTGGCCCTCGCCACCGGCCTCGCCCGCCTGATGCCGCTGCTGGCCGCCTGGGCGAGCACGACCGCGATCGGCGCCGCGTTCGCCGGGACCGGGGCCCTGCTGCTGCGGAGCGCGCAGGTCGGAACGGTCACCTGGCGGAACCGGGTCGCTGGCTTCCTGCTGCCGTGGGGCTACGTGCTCGGTCGCGGCAAGCTGCCTGGCATCGTGCTCGCCTGCACGGCGATCTGGTCGGCGCTGGCGGCCGCGGTGCTGCTGAGCCTGGCCGAACCGGCGCCGGTCGCGCCGACGGTGCCGGCACCGGCCGCACCGGTGGCGAACGCTTCGAGCGTGCCGTGGTTGCTGCTCGCCTGGATCGTCACCGGCGTGTGCCTGTGCTACCTGCTCGGCCTGCTGACGAAGCACTTCGAGCCCCGGTCCCAGGCGACGCGCACCGTGCTGAAGCTCGTGCTGGTGCTGGTGCTGATGATCGCCGGCAGCGTCGTGCTGCATCTGACCGGGAACAGTGGCCTGGCGCTGCTGGTCGCCGGTGGCCCGCCGCTCCTGATCGGCGGCGGCTATGGCCTGTTCCTCGTCTTCATCCTGCTGATGGGCCGCAACGCGCGCTGGAACTGAGCGGAGCGCCGTTCAGCGCGTCTTCGCCAGGTCGGCCGCAAGCTCCGCCTCGACGACCGCGCGGATCTCCGCCAGCGTCTGCTTCTTCCGCAGCACACCGTTCTCGAACACCGTCTGCAGCAGGTTCGCGGGGCTCTGCTCCTCGGCGCGCGTCACCGGGAAGCGCGCCTGCAGCCGGCCGGCTGCGTCGCGGTGCACGGCCAGCAGGCCGCGGTGGCTGTTCTTCTTGCTGTCGGTGCGCGGCTGCTTGTAGATCGGCCGGTCCTCGCCGTTCACGGTGCAGAACGTCGCCTTCATCGCGAAGCCGAACGTGTCGCGCGTCACGTACTGGTAGGTGTAGCTG
>JAEUHU010000459.1 GCA_016793305.1 Planctomycetota bacterium | reverse complement strand
CGTCCACCGGGGCGCGACCAGGGGCGGCATGGCCAACAGCAGCCGCGCAGCGAGCCCGCTGGCCCGGTGTTGCTCGGAGGCGATGACACGCCGCGCGGTCCCCGGCTGGATCGTTCCCACCACCGACACGGCCGCATGCGGAACCAGCAGCGAGCCGGTGCCGCGCCGATCAACCTGGATCGAGTCGCCCCCGTGGATCGACAGCCACTGTGCCGAGTCACCACCGGCCCGGTAGCGATCGAAGCCACCGACCCACGAAGCCAGCTCGTCGCACGCGACCAGCAGCCCGCGAGGGTTGTCGGAAAGGCGCGAAGCGAGGGCTTCCATGGTGACATCGGCGACGGTCGCGCGAAGCGTCGGCGGCGGTTCAGGCACCGGCCCGCTCGCGTCGCGGTCCCCTCGTCGGGAATCGCGCTCCGCTTCGTATGCCTGCCGCAGCACCACGGAGCGCGCGTGCAGCTCGCGGTTCCGCGCGACCACCGGGGCCAGAAGTGCGCGCAGCGGCGGCGACTTGCCGGCACCGGAAGGCGCGACGATCGCCGACCACAACACGCACGGCTCCGACCAGTCCTCGGACAAGCGCACGCAGCGAGTCGAGCCGATGGATCCTGCGAGGATCGAGAGCACCGGCACGAGCCAGTAGGCCACGTCGACGCCCTGCGCCTCGGCGCCGCGCGTGACCATCGAGCGCACCACCGGCGGCAGCAGGTCCACCGGCGGCGGCGAGTAGTCGGCCGCGTCGTCGCGCGGACCGTCGGCCGTCGGGGCCGTGTCCTCGCGCGCCTCGGCGGCGAGCACCTTCCACGTTGCGACCGCAGCGCGGAGTTCGGCCGGCGTCGGCGTGCGCACCGTCGCGTTGATGCCTAGCGCCAGCGAAGGGCTCGCGGGCTCCGCCAGCCGGAGCAGTCGCGCATGCGGCGCTGCCCGGCGGATGGAGTCACGAACGGCCGCGCCAGTGTCGCCGACCAGCACGACCGGGCGGCCGGCATCGGCAGCAGCCACCGACCATTCGAGCACCTGCTCGGTGCGGCCGGCGACCACGGCCTCGGCGCCCAACAGCGTCAGCGCCTCGGCGTCGTCGACGTGCGCGACGATGTAGAGCCCATCGGCCGCGTCGCGGGCGGCATCGCCAAGGGCCTCGGCCAGTAGGCCGGAGTCGGGGCGCGCGATCACGCGCACCCCCGGTGCCGGCGCTGCAGGAACGCCAGCCACTCCGCCGCATGGTTCCGCAGCGCGGCATCACCATCGCGCAGGTAGCCCACGACGCGGAGAAGAAGCCAGACGCGACGCTCGGCGACAACAGCGGGAGAGGGTTGGCCCGGTTCCGGTGCCGGGCTAGAGTTTGCGAGTCGATCCTTCACGGGGTGCGACACTCCTTGCGGCCCGTCGAGGTACGAACTCGCCGGGCTGCCTTCGTTTCCGGGCCGCTTTCGACAGCGGACCCGCGACAGTCCAGGGGAAGCGCCATGCCGCGACTGTCGGCGCGACGGCGCAAGGGATGCGAAGCCGCGCACTTGTGGTGCGTCGGCCTCGCGACGGTGAACGTCCGACCCCCTGCCGGTAGAGCAGGTGGTCATGCGACGGCCTCGGCGGCGGCGGTCAGGGCGGCCGACCAGCGGGCCAGTTCCTCGGTGGTCGTGCACCAACAGCCACCGACGCGGAAGCGGCGCAAGCGCACGCCGTGCAGGCCGGCGGTGGTCCAGCGGTAGACGCTGGCGATGCTCACCCGGCGCCC
>JAEUHU010000349.1 GCA_016793305.1 Planctomycetota bacterium | reverse complement strand
CCGCTCGCCGCCCCTCTCTGCCCCGAGGCTCACAGTGCTTCGCGCCGCAGGTTGCGCAGGTAGTCGGCGAACACCGGGTTGAACAGCGCTCCCGGCCGACGCGCTTGCAACCGTTCCACCGCCTGCGGCCCGGTCATGCCGTGATGCATCAGCACCAGGCCTGCGACCAGCGCACTGCGGTTCAGGCCGAGCCCGCAGTGGCTCAGCAGCGTGTGGCCCTTCTGGACCAGCTCGGCGGCCAGCCGGCCGACCGCGTGCAGGCGTTCGAGGTTCGGCAGGTCGCCGTCGTGGATCGGCAGGTAGACGTAGAGGAACGAGTCCGCTGCGGTCGGCACGCCGTGGTCGACGTCGCCTTCGAGGTCGACGACGACGCTCACACCGCGCGCGTGCACCAGCGTCCAGTCCTCGATCGCTCCGGACAGGAACAACCGCCCCGCGTCGTCGATCTGCGTCAGTTCGTGGAACATGCGCGCACTGTCGGCACGGTGCCGGCCGGCGCCAAGCCGAAAGCCGACGGAGGCCCGTGCTTCAGCGGGCGTGGTCGGCCTCGGCGGGTGCCACGCCCTGCGCCGGCCCGACCCGGCGCCGCGCCTGGTCGACCATGCGCCGCACTTCCTGCACCGACTCCGGCTCGTCGCCGAACTGGGCCGCCATCTCCTGCAGGCAGAGCTCGAGCAACGGCAGTGCTTCGGCGAAGCGGTCCGAACGCAGCAGCAGACGCGCCAGGTTGCGGCGGTGCACGGTGGTCTGCGGGTGCCCCTGCGGCAGCGTGCGCAGTGCGGCCTCGACCACCGACCGCAGCATCGTCTCGGCCTCGCCGAGCTCGCCGCGTTGCTCGAGCTGCCGCGCCAGGTTGTTGCGGCTCACCAGCGTGCGCGGGTGGTCGGCGCCGAGCGTGCGCGAACGGGCCTCGACGACCTTTCGCAGCAGCGCGATCGCCTCGTCGTGGCGGCCCTGGTCGTGGTGCACGCTCGCCAGGTTGTGCATCGTCTGCAGCGTCTCGGGGTGCTCGTCGCCGAAGCGTTCCCGGCGGCCGGCGAGGGCCTCCTCGAGCAACGACTCGGCGCGCCTGCGATCGGCGCCCTGCAGCAGGTGAAGCGCGAGGAAGTGTCGATCGGCGGTGAGCAGGTGCTCGTCGTCACCTGGGACAACGTCTTCATCTACAAATCGACCTCGCCCGAGCGCTTCCACATCCAGCTCAACCTCGTCTCACGGTCCGCATGGTGTGGGACGTGATGGCGACGGTGACGCCCCAGCCGCGTGCCCTGCTGGTCGGCTGCGCGCCGGGACCGTCGCTGAACCCGGGTGGCATCTCGCTCGCGAACGACCTGCCGGTGGTGACCTTCCCCGACGTGAACCTGCAGCCGATGGCACTGTCGGCCGTCGGCGAGCCGGTCAACAACGGTCCGGCCCCGATCTACACGATCGACAACATCCCCGAGTTCGTCCCGGGCAGCGGCATCCACGCCTGCGGCGTCGTGTTCAGCTTCTCGGCGATCCCGGGCGGCTACGACCTCGGCACGCCGCCGTTCGACATCGGCGCACCGGGCTGCACCGGCTACCTGGGTGCACTCGACGTCGTGGTGATCCTCGGCAACGTCGGCGCGCCGTCGGTGTCGTTCCCGATCCCGTGGAGCATTCCGGGCGCCCCGGGCCAGCTCTGGATGCAGGCGGTCGGCCAGTTCGCGCCGGGCACGCTGCCGAACGGCCAGAACGTCGGCGGCTACGCCGTCAGCAACGCGCTCGAGATCTACCTCGAGAACTTCTGAGATGAGATGAGAGGGCCGGTCCGCTCACGCAGTCCACGACAATCGCGGCTGCAAGTTCAAGGAGCGCAACCGACCCATGACTCACTCTACCTCAGTGTCCTCGATCACCGTAGGCCTCGACGTTGGCGACCGGC
>JAEUHU010000414.1 GCA_016793305.1 Planctomycetota bacterium | reverse complement strand
TCACCGTCGACCAGGCGTGGGCGCGGGCCAGCCAGACCAGCAGCGGGCCGAGCAGCAACGCCAGGAAACTCAACGACAGCAACACGGGGCGAAGACAGTAGGCCGCGCCGTGCCGCGAGGCGAGGGCTCAGCCGGGACCGGCCCGGCCGGAAGCCGAAGCTCCTGGTTCCTGTTCGTGGTCGGGTGGTTCGGCGGGTGCGGCACCATGGCCGGGCTCGGCCGGCTCCTCGACGGCGAGCCGTTGCTGCAGCGAAGCCCGCGCGCGGTGCAGCCGCGACCGGACCGTGCCGACCGGCAGGCCGAGCTCGGCGGCGATGCCGCGGTAGTCGAGGCCGGTCGCGAGCCACAGCTCGAACGGGGCGCGCTGCTCCTTCGGCAGCGTGGTCACCGCCTGTTCGAGCCGTTCGCCGAGCTCGTGCGCGTAGGCGATGTGCAGCGGGTTGTCGCAGCCGTGGTGCAGGTCGCAGTGGCTCGCCGACGCGCACTCGTGGATCTGCCGACGCCGCAGCGTGCGGCGCAGGTGGCGGGCGCGGAACACCACCGCGCGCACCAGCCAGCCGCGGCGATCGGGCGGCGGCGCCGGTTGTTGCCACAGGGCCACCAGCGCTTCCTGGACGGCATCGGCGGCGAGATGGTCGCAGCCGAGCAGGACCCGCGCCGCTCGGTGGGCGCGAGCGAGGTCGGCGTCGAGATCGGAACGGCGATCGAGCGGATCGTGCAGAGGGGCCGCCGGGGCGGCGAGGGGACGGAACATCGGGGCGAACGCAGGGTGGACGACGGAACGGAACGGACCTGGCCCCTCGAGCCGGGCCACGCGAACGGCTGTTCGCGCGGGTCCCGCCGCCGTGTGGCCGCAGGAGCTCGCAGGACCTACGCAGCGACGCAGCGGTGCGGCGGGGCGCGGCTCGGTGGGGTCGTCGTCCCTGCCGCGGGCCGCGGCTCTTCGTCCGGCCTCGCCGCGGCGGGCTTGTCGTCGAAGTCGGGAATCGCCACCACGACGGGCAGCGCGGGTGGGCCTGGCGGCACGTGCGAGAGTTCGCACGCCAGGCAGTGCGTGTGCTCGAACGCAGCCGTGTGGTTCGGTTCGCCACCGCCGTCGTCGCCGCGGCCTTCGCCGCGCTCGCCGCCGTTGGTCCACCATGGCTGCTTCGCGTCGGGATCGGTGGCGCAGGCGCAGGACGCAGCTTCGCTCGCGTTCGCAGCCCCGGCCATCGTCGCCGGGGGATGCTGGTGCCGGCAGGTCGCGTCGTGCCACCCGGGCAGGACGAGGCGCACGGCCGTGGCGAGCACGACCAGGGCCAGGGCCAGACGCTGCAGGGCTCGAGGGAACGACGACACGCGGCGCGGAACGCTAGGGCGCGGGCGCTTCGCCGTCGAGGGCTGTCGCGACCGCGGGCTCGGCGGACTGGCCGAACTTGGCGAACTCGGCGCACGATTCCGTGGAACCGGCCAAGCCGCTGCGGCACTCGCCCGGTCCATGGTGCTCCGTCGTTCCTCTCTGTGGCTGGTGGCCTTGCCGTTCTGCCTCACCGACCTGCGGGCCCAGGATCCCCCCCAGGGTGGTCAGGAGGGCAAGCCCTCGCGTCGTTCGGCCCTCGACCGCGCCGCCGAGAAGCCCGTGCCGGCGCCGGTCAACCAGGGCGCGCTGCCGACCCAGGGCACGTCGTCGCTGCAGGCCGGCAACCTGACCGGGCCGCTGACCCAGCTGATGATCAGCATGGACCTGATGACGGCGGTCGGTGGCTCGAGCGAGCGCGACGACACGCTGCTCGACCTGCAGGGCGGGCAGCACGATCCGCGCAAGCGCGGCTTCACGCTGCAGCAGGCCGAGGTCCAGATGAACGGCGCGGTCGACCCGTACTTCCGCGGCCAGTTCGTGCTGGTGACGTCGCTCGACCCGGACGAAGGCGAGACCATCGTCGAGGTCGAGGAGGCCTGGCTGCTGACCCAGCAGCTGCCGTGGAACCTGCAGTTGAAGGGCGGCCACTACCTGACCGACTTCGGCCGGCTGAACCAGGTGCACCCGCACGCCTGGGACTTCCAGGACCAGCCGGTGGCGATGACGCGCCTGTTCGGGGCCGACGGGCTGCGCTCGCCGGGCGCGCGGGTGTCGTATCTCGTGCCGACGCCGACCTACCTCGAGTTCTTCCTCGGCGTGCAGAACGCGAACGGCGAGACGCTGCAGAGCTTCCTCGCCAACGACGAGGTCTACGAGGAGCGCCCGGTCGGCGGTCGGTTCCTCGACGAGGACGCGCGCACGCAGCGCGGCTTCGGCGACTCGATGTGGCACGGCCGCATCGCCACCGCGACCGACTTCGATCCGGCCCAAACGCTCGGCGGCGGTGTCTCCGCGCTGCTCGGGCCGAACGCGACCGGGCGTGGCTCGATGACGACGATCTACGGGGCCGACTTCCTGTATCGCTGGCGGCCGATCGACAACCGCCGCGGCTATCCGTTCGTCAAGGTGCAGGGCGAGTTCTTCGCGCGGCGCTTCGAAGCGGGCGAGCAGCTCGACGAGGCCGATCCGCTGAACCCGGTGGCGCTGCCGGGCACCACGCTGCACGACTACGGTGGCTACCTGTACGCGGTCTACGGCTTCGCGGTCGGCTGGGCGTTCGGCCTGCGCGGCGAATACGTGACCGGCAGCGGGGCCAGCTACCTCGGCGGCGGCGAGTTCGGCCGCGACCAGGATCCGTTCCGCTGCGACCGGCTGCGCGTGTCGCCGATGCTGTCGTACCAGACGTCGGAGTTCTCGCGCGTGCGGCTCCAGTACAACTACGACGACAGCGACCATCTCGACGACGAGGCGCACTCGCTGTGGCTCGGCTTCGAGATCCTGATCGGCCCGCATCAGCCGCACACGTATTAGTCGCGAGGGTGCGGGGGGCGAACGCCTTGGCTGGAGCCGACGGCCGCGAAGCGGCTGCGGCGCAGCGGCGATGGCGGGCCTGGGCGAAAGGGCCTGGGCTTGGGTGCAGGTGGGCGAGCCGGCAGGGTGGCGGTTCTTGGAGTCCGACGGTGGGTTGGTGTTGCTCGAAGGAACGAATCATGATCGATCGCTTGCACAGGATGTCGGTGGCTGCTCTGGCCATCGGTTCGATGGTGACGATGGCGTTGCCGGCGCAGGAGCCGGCGGCGAGGACCGCGCATGCGGTGGTGGCGGCGACCACGGACGTGGCGGCGTTGTGCCGGGCGATCGGCGGCGATCGGGTCGCGGTGACGACGTTCCTCCCCGGGCCGCAGGACCCGCACTACCTCGATCCGCGGCCGAGCATGCTGTACGCGGTGCAGAAGGCCGAGCTGCTGGTGTTCACCGGGCGCGAGCTCGAGAGCGGCTGGCTGCCGGTGCTGATCCAGAACGGGCGCAACCCGGCGACGCAGCCGGGGCAGCTCGGCAACCTCGACTGCAGCCGCGCGGTGCGGGCGCTGGGCGTGCCGACCGCGAGCATCGACCGCAGTGCCGGCGACGTCCACATGGCCGGCAACCCGCACTACCTGCTCGACCCGTTGTGCGGGCTGCAGGTCGCCGAACTGCTGTGCTTCCGCATGGCGGCGCTGTGGCCGGCCGAGAAGGACCTGTTCGTGGCCAACTTCGCCACGTTCCGGCAGAAGCTCGCCGAGGCGATGGTGGGTGCCGAGCTGGCGAAGGCCTACGAGTACGAAGCCGACAAGCTGGCGCTGGCCTACGGCAACGGCACGCTGCTCGACGTGCTGAAGGAACAGGGCGATCTCGGCCGGCTCGCCGGCTGGTTCGGCCTGGTGGCGCCGCTGCGCGGCCGGCCGGTGGTGGTCGACCACGACCTGTGGCCCTACTTCGCCGAGCGCTTCGGCTTCACGGTGTTCGGCTTCCTCGAGCCGAAGCCCGGCGTGACGCCGTCGACGGCGCATCTCGAACAGCTCGGCACGCGCATGCGCGACGGGCGGGTGCAGGTGTTGCTGGCGTCGCCGTACTTCCCGGTCCAGTACGCGGAAGTGCTGCAGAAGCTGCTGCCGGTGCAGGTCGCGGCGATGGCCCACCAACCGGGCGCTCGGCCTGGCACCGACGACTACCTGGCGTTCGTCGACCACAACGTGCGGGCGGTGGTGGACGCGTTGCTCGCCGCCGACAAGGCGCCACAGCCAAGGTGATCCCGGTTGGCCGCGCCAAACGGTCGCGCCGTGGTGCTGCGGGCGGCGAAGCAGTAAGGGAACGGCGCATGAGCCAGGCGTCGTCGACCGATCTCGGACCGCTGGTCGGCGCCGAGCTGCTGCGCTGCGGGCGCCACCGCCCGGTGCTGGTCGACGTCACGTGGCGCGTCGGGGCCGGTGAGTTCTGGTGCGTGCTCGGCGACAACGGGGCCGGCAAGTCGACGCTCGTCGCGACCATGCTCGGCTTGCTGCCGAAGCTCGGCGGCACCGTATTGCCGGTCTGCGGGGGCGATCGGCGTCGGCTCGGCTACGTGCCGCAGCAGCAGCGCTTCGATGTGCCGCTGCCGATCACGGTCGCGGAGTTCGTGGCGCTGGGGCTCGACGACCGGTTGTCGCGCGACGAGGCTGCTGGTTCGGTGCGCAGCGCCTTGCAGGGGCTCGGCATCGACACGCTGGCGGGCGCGGTCGTGCAGGAACTGTCGCTCGGCCAGCAGCGCCGGGTGCTGGTGGCCCGGGCGCTGGCGCGGCAGCCCCGGCTGTTGGTGCTCGACGAACCGCTGGCGAACCTCGACGAGGTGTCCGCACGGCAACTGCTAGGCGACCTGGCGCGGCTGTGTCGCGAGGACGGCCTGGCGCTGGTGCTGGTGGTGCACGACCGGCGGCTCGCGGTCGAGTTCGCGTCGCATGTCGTGCTGGTCGCCGGCGGCCGCGCGATGGTGGGGTCGGTGGCCGAACTGCTCGGCCCGGCTGCACCCGGAGGGCGCGCGTGATGCTGGCCCAGTCCGGCGGCTTCTGGCCCGATTGGGCGTTGTTCGGCGAAGCGATCCTGGTCGGCACGCTGCTGGCGATGTTGCTGCCGTTCGGTGGTGCCCTGCTGGTGCTGCGCCAGCAGGTGTTCGTCACCGCGGCGATCGGGCAGGCGGCGACGCTCGGCTTCGCGGTGGCGCTGGCGCTGGGCCTCGGCTCCGCGCACGACCTCGGCCACTCGCACGGGCGTGCCTGGCTGGTCGGCTTCGGCATGACGGCGGCCGTGCTGACGGCGATCGCGGCGCTGCGGGCGTTGTCGGCGCGCCAGTCGACGATGGAGGCACGCAGCGCCTTCGTGTTCCTGTTCGCCGGCAGTGTGGCGATGCTGCTGCTCGACCACGTGCCGCACGGGCCGCAAGTCGTGCAACGTCTGTTCCTGTCGTCGCTGCTGACCGTGGCGCCGAGCGACGTGTGGCTGGTGCTGGCCGGGGCCGGGCTCTCGCTGCTCGGCCTGCGTTGGCGGCGGCGGCTCCTGCTGTGGGCGATCGATCCGGCGACCGCGTCGGCGCACGGCGGCAGGGCGCTGCACTACGACCTCCTGGTCGGCACCTGGCTCGGGCTCTGGCTCGGCTATTCGATCGTCGCGACCGGGCTGGTGTTCACGTTCGGTGCTTCGGTGCTGCCGGTGCTCGCGGCCCGCTCGTGGGCGCGCTCGCTGCGCGCGGTGCTGCTGCTGGCACCGATGCTCGGCGGGGCAGGGTTGTTGCTCGGCTTCGCACTGGCGCACCGGTTCGACCTGCCGCCCGGCCAGGTGGTCGTGGCGTTGCTCGGCTTGGTCGCCGCCGTGGCCAGGCTCGTGCCCGCCCGCTGAACGGCGGGCCAGCGTCGGGTCAAGCCTGTGCGGCGAAGTCGATGCGGCCCATGCCGCGTTCGCCGCGCGACGGGTGCAGCACCGTCGGACCGTGGGCTTGGACCTTCGCGAGCATGCGCTTGCCGCGTGCTTCGATCGCGTCGAAACGCCGCAGCTTCAGGTCGTCGGCGTCGAACAACGAGCCGACGAAACCGACCCCGAACGCCCCGGCCTGGAACCAGCTGTCGACGTTCTCCTCGGTGACCCCGCTGGTCGGGAAGATCCGCAGGAACGGCATCGGCCCGCGCACCGCACGCACGAACTCCGGTCCGTTCGCTGGAGCCGGGAACAGCTTGACGAGGTCGGCGCCGGCACGGTGTGCGGTCCACATCTCGGTCGGCGTCAGCGTGCCGGGCACGCTCAGCAGTTCGTGCTGGCGGCAGAAGCTGATCACCTGCGGATCGACGATCGGCGAGACCAGGAAGCGGGCGCCGGCGGCCATCGCCTCCTTCGCCATGTCGACGGTCAGCACCGTGCCGGCCCCGACCAGCACGCCGTGTCGCTCGCTCAACGCAGCGATGTGCTCGAGGCAGTCCGGCGTGGTCATCGTCACCTCGACGATGCGGAAGCCGGCGGCGATCACCGCTTCGAGGGCGGGGCGCACGACCTCGCGGTCGTCGGTGCGCAGGATCGCGGAACAGCGGATCGTGGCGAACGCCTGGAGGACGGCGGCACGGGTGGTCGGCATGGCACACACTCCCAGGGGACGAGGAACGGTCGCAACGCGAGCGATCGAGCATAGGAGCTTGGCCCGCCGCGAACCACCGGTCCGCGGCCGACCCGCCATCGGGGGAATCGTTGTTCGCAGCCGGTGGCGGCGTAGCCTGTGCCCGTGCGCTCGACTCCTCGTTGGTCGTTCCGGTTCGCCTGCCTGCGCGTGGCTTGCCTCGCCGTGGCCCTCGTGGGTGGTCTGCTCGCGCAACAGGGCTCGGCGGTGCCGGCGGCGCTGGTCGGCCAGGAACAGCCGGTGGTGCCGGTCGGGGATCCCGCTGGCACGGTGGCGAAGGCCAGGCAGGTGGAGCGCCACGGCATCACCTGGCAGTTCGATCGCCCCTCGGTGGTCGGCACGTTCGCCAACGGCGACCCATGGGTGCTCGGCCCCGTGCGCATCGTCGGCATCACGCCGGCCTGCGTCGAGGTCGACGGGCGCGTCAAGCACGGCGCGATGATCGATCCGGACGCGTCGGCGATGCTGCAGGGCTACGACAGCTGCCTGTTCGCCGACGAGAAGCGCGAGCGCTACGAGGCGGCGCGCAACGTGGCGCTCGGCGTCTCGCCGAAGAAGCCGCTGCGGCTCGACGTCGGCCAGAGCCTGGTCTCGGTGATCAGCCGCGACGACCCGAAGCTCATCCCGACCCTGCAGACCGCCGCCGTGCTGACCTGCGTCGAGGCGGTGCCGGCTCCCGACGCGTTCCGGCCGCCCTACGTGAAGGGCGACAAGAAGGTCCGGTTCCGCACCGCCGACCTCGACTACACGTTCCTGCGGCGCGAACGGCCGGTGGCCGACACGCCGTCGATCGAGGCGGTGAGCAACGGCTTCGAACGGGTCTGGCTCGACCACTTCCCCGAGTGGCCGGTGCGCTGGGCGCAGCCGGCCGACAACATGCCGAACTACGGGCGCGACATCGCGTCCCAGGTCGGCAGCGGGGTGCTGCAGCTGAACCTCGACCTGCCCAACGCCAAGAAGAAGGAGCTCTACGTGCGGCTCGTCCAGCTCGGCATCGACCTGCACGGAGCGTTGCGCGGCGGTTGCCGGTGGGAGGGCCTCGGTGGCCACGGCAGTGGCCGCAAGCTGCCGATCCTGCTGGCCGGCCGGGCGCTCGGCGACGAGCAGATGCTCGGCGTCGGCGTCGAGTTCGCGGCGAAGAAGCGCGGCCAGGGCCCCAACACCTGGTTCGCCGAGGACACCCAGACCTTCTACGTGACGCAGACGTCGCCCGGCGTGTGGAACGACGGCAACGGTGGCTACGGCAAGGAACACGAGGGGCTGCCGGAGTTCGGGTTCTCGCACTTCGACAACCCGCAGCACGACCGGGCCAAGTGGGACGAGGATCCGTATCGTCGCTGCTGCTCCGCCAACGGCTGGATCGGCAACGTGCTCGCGGTGCGCATGATGGGGCTGCAGAAGGAGTGGAACCACCCGGCCTGGTTCGACTACATGGACCGCTATGCGCAGGTGGAGCACACCGATGCCTGGCATCGGGCGTGGGTGCCGTGGCACGCGGCGATGTGGGACACGTACCGCAAGAAGTACTAGTGCGGAGCGGTGCGGCTGCGTGATCGCGCCGCCTTGTCGATCCGGGGACGGAAGCCTTGGTGCGGCGCGTGGTGGTCTCGGGACGGGATCACGATCGCAGCGACGTCCCTTCTCGACGGGTCGGTGCCAATCGGCGGCATGCACTCGTCCCGTTCGTTCGCCCTCCTGATCGCCCTGTTCGCCACTGCGGCCCTGCCCGCCCAGTCCCTCGGTTGCCACGATCTGCAGGCGGTGGCGCCGATCTCGCAATCGCTGCTGGCGTCGGCACCCGTGTTCGGCCGCCACGCGGTGCGCTTCGAACTGCCGTCGGGGCTGCTCTACGAACAGTCGTTCGGCAACTTCGGTCCGACCACCGTGGTGCCGATCGCGTCGGCGACGAAGACGTTGTCCGCGGCGCTGCTGATGTCGCTGGTCGACTCCGGCCACGTCTCCCTGGACGACCCGGTGGGGCAGTACCTGCCGGAGTGGAACGTCGGGGCGAAGGCGTCGATCACGCTGCGCATGTGCTTCGCGCACACCTCCGGCATGGTCGACGGCGATCCACTGATCAGCGACGACACGGTCACGCTGCGCCAGGCCGCGGCCCAGCTGGCCAACGTGCCGCTGCAGTTCGCGCCGGGCTCGACGTTCGAGTACGGCGGGGTCTCGATGCACGTCGCCGGAGCGGTCTGCGAGGTCGCCACCGGGCAGGCCTGGTCGACCCTGTTCGCACAGCGCCTCGCCACGCCGCTGCAGCTGACGGCGACCGACTACTTCGCGTTCGGACCGACGCTGAACCCGCGAATCGCCGGTGGAGCGCGCTCGAACCTGCGCGAGTTCGCGCGCTTCATGGCGATGCTGCGCGACGACGGCATGTGGAACGGCGTGCAGGTGCTGTCGGCGACCAGTGTGCAGGAACTGCTGACGGCGCAGACGGTCGGTCTGCCGGTCGCGGGCTCGCCGCATCCGTATGGCGCGCCCTACGGGATCGGCATCTGGATCGACCGGCGCGACAGCCAGGGTCGCACGGTGTTCGCCAGCGGTGTCGGCGCGTTCGGCTTCGCCGGCTGGGTCGATCGGGCGCACGACCTCAGCGGCACGTTCTCGATCCAGTACTTCAACCAGTCGTCCTATCCGTACCTCGAGCAGATCTTCGCGGCGATCGACGCCGCCGTGCTGCCGGCGGGGCTCACCTGCGTCGGGGCGCCGAGCCCTGCGTGTGTGCCCGGGGCGTGGCTGAACGGGACGCTGCCGGCGACCACCGGCAATGCCGACTTCGCGCTGCGCGCCGATCGGTTGCCGCCGGGCCAGCTGGGTGCCTTCGTGCTCGGTGCGCCGTCGCCCGGTGGCGTGCCGATCGGCGACCTCGTGTCCTTCGTCGGCAGCGACTTCGCGATCGCCTTGCTGGCCAACGCGGACGCCGCCGGCCGCATCGTCGTGCCGGTGCCGTTGGTCGGCGTGCCCGCCGGCTCGACGTTCGGCCTGCAGACGGTGTGGCTCGGCACCGATCCGTGCCTATCGCTCGGCCTGCAGGCGAGCCACGCGGTGCGGCTCGACGTGCTGCCGTAGGCCTCAGCTGGAGCCCGCAGTTTCGTCGATCACCCGCTCTCGCCCGTGCGGATGCGCGTGGTCGTAGACCGACCGCAGCTTGCCGATCGACACGTGCGTGTAGATCTCGGTCGTGACGAGCCGCGCGTGGCCGAGCAGTTCCTGCACCGTGCGCAGGTCCGCGCCGCGGTCGAGCAGGTGCGTCGCGAACGAGTGGCGCAGGCCGTGCGGCGTCAGCGTCGTCTGCAGTCCGGCGGCCTTGGCGCGTTCGACGACGGTCTGGAACACCCAGCGGGCGCTCAGCGGGCGACCGTAGCGGTTCAGCCACAGCGCGCCTTGGTCGGTGACGCGCGCGTCTTGCAGCATCCGCTTGCGCAGCGGCAGCCAGGCTTCGATGGCCGCGATCGCCGGTTCGCCGAGCATCGCCAGCCGTTCCTTCTGGCCTTTTCCGACCACGCGCACGATCCCCTCGGTCAGGTCGAGCTGGTCCTGCGTCATGCCGGCGCACTCGCTGACGCGGCAGCCGGTCGAGTAGAGCGTCTCCAGGATCGCGCGATCGCGGGCGCCTTGCGGCGATTCGTCGAACGGTTGCCCGAGCAGCGCGTCGACCTCCTGCGTGGTCAGGAAGCGTGGCACGCGCTTCTGCGCCTTCGGGCCCTTCAGCAGCTTCGCCGGGTCCTTGTCGATGCGCCCGGTCTGCTGCAGCCAGGCGAACAGGCCGCGCAGGCTCGCCAGCTTGCGTTGCACGGAGGTGGCGACGAGGCCCTGCTGTTCGAGCTCGACCAGGTAGCGGCGCAGTTCGAAGCGCGTGACCGCGGTCAGCGCGCGGCCGTGCGTGCCGAGCCAGGCGACGAACGCCTGCAGGTCGCTGCCGTAGGCGCGCAGCGTCGCGGCACTCTTCCGCCGCTCGCTGGCGAGCCAGTGCAGGTAGTCGGGAACGAGGTCGGCCACGTTTGTGTGCGTGTGGCAAGGGTGGCACACTCGCGCGCGCGATTCATGCCCTACCTCGGCGAGATCTGTGCGCTGCTGACCGCGCTCTGTTGGACCGGCAGCAGCAGCGCCTTCGCCGTGGCGAGCCGCGCCGTCGGGCCGCGGCCGGCGAACCAGTTCCGCCTCTACGCGGCGCTGCCGTGCCTGTTGCTGCTGGCGTGGGTGGTGACGGGCTCGTGCTGGCCGCGAGGACTGGGGGACGAGCGCCTCGGCTACCTCGTCGCGTCGGGCGTCGCCGGGCTCGTGCTCGGCGACATCGGCTTCTTCTACGCGCTGGCGAAGATCGGGCCGCGGCTCAGCTCGGTCGTGTTCGCCGCGTGGCCCGGCATTACCGTCGGCATCGAGGCCCTGTGCGGCCGCGCGCCGACCGCGCTGGTGCTGGTCGGCATCGCACTGACGATGTTTGGCGTCGGCCTCGTATTGCTGCGCAACCGCGACGGCGCGTCGTGGAACCCCGGCCTGCAGCGGCACCAGTGGTGGCTCGGGCTTGGCGGGGCGCTGCTCGGAGCGTTGGGGCAAGCGGGTGGGTTCCTGCTGGCCGGCCACGGCATGGCGGCCGGCCCCGATCTGCCGGGTGGGGTGGATCCGCTGCACGCCACCTTCGTGCGCATGGCGACCGGTGTCGCCGGGCTGCAGATCTACCTGCTGCTGCTGCGCCAGCCGTTGGCGTTGCGCTCGGTGTTCGGGAGTCCGCTGGCGATCCGCGCGGCGTTGCTCGGGGCCCTGTGCGGGCCGGTCGGCGGCGTGTGGTTGTCGATGGTGTCGCGTGTGCACGCCCAGAACGCCGGCGTCGCCTCGGCCCTGATGGCGACCACGCCGATCTTCAT
>JAEUHU010000412.1 GCA_016793305.1 Planctomycetota bacterium | reverse complement strand
TCGCGTTCGTCCTCGACGTGCACGCAGAAGCGCTGGCCGACCACCTGGATCGCCACCTCTTCGCGGTCGACGTCGGCGACCACGTCGTAGCTCCTGCCGTCGACCAGCAGCGAGAACGTCGAGCCGTCGCCGACCAGCCGCAGGTCGAGGGCGTAGGTCTTGTCGCCGCAGCGCGCCGTCAAGGCGTCGCCGTGGCGCTCGATGACGAACTCCCGCTCCTCGCCACCCAATCGTGTCAGGTACTTCACGGCGCCGTCCTCCGCATGCGTTCGATCCGTCCTTGCTGGGCCCAACGCGGCGTGCTGTCGCGTGGCCCGGCGGCCCCCCCGGCCGCCGCCCCGGCGCGTTCGGCACCGAGGAACCGCGCCGCCGCCGCCGCCAGCATCGCCAGTTCGCGGTGCTGCGGCGACGCCTTCTTGTCGACCTGCTCGAGGATCGACGTGTCGTAGTCCCCGGCTGTGAACGCCGGGTGCCGCAACGTCGCGAGTGCCACAGGAAGCGAGGTCACCACGCCGACGATGCGCAGCTCGCGCAGTGCACGCGCGCAGCGGGCGATCGCCTGTTCGCGGTCCTCCCCGTGCACGATCAGCTTGGCGAGCATGCTGTCGTAGAACGGCGTCACCTCCATGCCGCGGTACATCGCGCTGTCGAGGCGCACGCCGGGGCCGCCCGGCAGGTTGATGCGGGTCAGCTTGCCGAGCGACGGGAAGTACTTGTCCGGGTCCTCGGCGTTGACGCGCACTTCGATGGCGTGGCCACGCGGCTCCGGCACCGGCGACACCGGCAGGCCGGCCCCGACGCGGATCTGTTCGCGCACCAGGTCGACGCCGAACCGGACCTCGGTGACCGGGTGCTCGACCTGCAGCCGCGTGTTCATCTCCATGAAGTAGAAGCGGCCCTCCGAGTAGAGGAACTCGACGGTGCCGGCCCCGACGTAGCCGACCGACTTCGCGAGATCGCACGCCGCCTTGCCCATCTGCGCGCGCAGCTCGGGCGTGAGTGCCACGCACGGCGACTCCTCGACCAGCTTCTGGTGACGGCGCTGCACCGAGCACTCGCGTTCGCCGTAGCTGACGCAGTTGCCGAGCTTGTCGGCCATCACCTGGATCTCGACGTGGCGCGGCCGCGTGACGAACTTCTCGAGGTAGATGCGGTCGTCGCCGAACGAGCTCTTCGCCTCGGCGCGCGCCAGCTCGAACGCCTCGACCAGCTGCTTCTCCTCGCGCACGATGCGGATGCCCTTGCCGCCGCCGCCGGCCGCGGCCTTCAGCATCACCGGGTAGCCGACCTGCTTCGCGGCGGCGACCAGACGATCCGCGTCGACGTCCTCCTGCAGGCCGGGCACCAACGGCACGCCCGCCTTCGCGGCGGCCTTGCGTGCTTCGACCTTGTCGCCCATCACGGTGATCGCGTGCGGAGGCGGGCCGAGGAACTCGACCCCGGCCTGCTTGCAGGCTTCGGCCAGGTCCTCGTTCTCGCTGAGGAACCCGTAGCCCGGGTGCAGCGCGTCGCAGCCGGTCGCCTTGGCAGCCGCCACGATCTTGCCGATGTCGAGGTAGCTCTCGCTCGGCTTGCTGCCGCCGAGGTGCACGGCGTGCGTGGCGCGGCGCACGTGCAACGCGGCGCGGTCCGCGTCGGAGTAGACGGCGACCGTCTCGATGCCCATCTCTTGGGCGGTGCGGATCACGCGCAGCGCGATCTCGCCTCGGTTGGCCACCAGGATGCGTCGGAACAACGGCATGGGGCGCGGAACGGTAGCTCGCCGGCGGCCCGGAAGCCAACCGCGCGGCGCCGTCCGGGGCGCGTGCTGGCACCGACCGCGGAGCGGCGTATCGTCCCGGCCATGCCGCGCCGCTGGCTGGTCCTCTGCGAAGTGCTCCTGCTGCTGGCGGTGGTCGCGTGGGCGGCGAACGCCGGGTTCACGGCGCTGCGCGAACGCTCCGGCGAAGGGGTCGACGTCAAGGTGCAGCTCGACGGCGCCGAGGACCGCGCCGTGCTGCACCGCCTGCCCGACGGGGGCTTGCGCTGGCGGCTCCGCAGCGACGCCGGCGAGGTGCTGGAGTTGACGCCGGACCAGTTCGCCGAGCGCGTGCACCAGGACCAGTCGTCGCGCGGCCCCTGGGAAGTGCTGCTGAACGTCTCGTCGCCGGCCGGCTTCGCGTGGGTGGCGCTCGGCTTCCTCGGCCAGGTGCTGTTCACCGGCCGCATGCTCGTGCAGTGGCTCGTCAGCGAGCGGCAGAAGCGCTCGGTCGTGCCGGTCGCGTTCTGGTGGATGAGCCTGATCGGCGCCTCGATGCTGCTGGTCTACTTCGTGTGGCGCAAGGAACCGATCGGCGTGCTCGGCCAGGCGACCGGCTGGTTCGTCTACGTGCGCAACCTCTGGATGATCCACCGCGCGCGCGCGACCGCGGCCAGCGCGAGCTGATCGCGCGCCCACGAGCGTCGGTCGTTCGCCTTCGTCGATCGCTGGATGCAGGCACTTTCCCCGCCTGACGACGCGCGGGCCGTCGCATCCAGCTCCGTCGGCGCCACGAATTTCGCGCCGTTCCCGTTCGCGTGCGACGCCGCCTCCGCGTCGTGCGGTCTCTTCCACCACCACCACGACCCCACCTCTCCCATGGACCTTCTCCGGCCCTCCTTCGCCCTCGCTGCGCTGGCCACTCTCGGCTTCACCGGCTGCTCGAGCAACAACTCGAACTCCGGCGGTGCGACTGCCACTCCGACCATCACGGCTTCGCTGAACTCGCTCGGCCTGACCACGCTCGCCGCCGCTGTGCAGGCCGCGGGGCTCGACGACGACCTTGCCGGTTCGGCACAGCTGACGCTGTTCGCCCCGAGCAACGCCGCGTTCGCCGCCCTCCCGCCCGGCACCGTCGACAGCCTGCTGCTGCCGCAGAACCGCCAGCAGCTGATCGACATCCTCAGCTACCACGTCGTCCCAGGTGCCGTGCCGAGCGCCGCCGCGCGCACGCTGAACGATGCGACCACGCTCGGTGGCTCGCAGGTGCTGGTCGACGCGCTCGGCTCCGACCTGTTCGTCAACGACGCGAAGGTCACCCAGGCCGACGTCGCCGCGAGCAACGGCGTGATCCACGTCGTCGACACGGTGCTGCTGCCGCCGCAGTCGGTGGTCGCGACGCTGCAGGCGCGCGGCTTCTCGACGCTGGTCGCCGCCGTGACCGCCGCGAACCTCGGCACCACGCTGTCGGGCCCCGGCCCGTTCACGGTGCTGGCGCCGACCGACGCCGCGTTCGCGGCCCTGCCGGCGGGCTCGCTCGACTCGCTGCTGCTGCCGCAGAACCAGGCCGACCTGGCGCGCATCCTGACCTACCACGTGGTCGGCGACCGCAAGTCCGCCGGCGCTGCCGCCCGCGGGGAACTGGCCGCCACCGTGCAGGGCAGCTCGGTGCTGTTCGCGCGCAACGACAACGAAGTGCGCGTCAACGGCAACCGGATCCGCACGGTCAACATCCCCTGCACGAACGGGGTCGTGCACGTGATCGACGCTGTGCTGACGGTGCCGGCACCGATCGCCACCGCCGCCCAGGACCTCGGCTTCACGACGCTGCGCGCCGCACTCGACGCGACCGGCCTGACCGCGACCTTCGCCGACGCCGCCGCCGGCCCGTTCACCGTGTTCGCGCCCACCGACGCCGCCTTCGCCGCCTTGCCGGCCGGGCTGCTGAACCAGTTGCTGCAGCCGGTGAACCTGCCGGTGCTGACGCAGATCCTGCAGTTCCACGTGCTGCCTTCGGTGCAGACCGCGCAGTGGATCCGGGAGCGCACGGGCCAGAGCGTGGCGACCCTGCTCGGCCCGAGCGTGCCGGTCACCACGACGGGGAACGGCCTGCAGATCGACGGCCTGCCGGTCGTCACCGCCGACGTGCTGACCGGGAACGGCCTGGTGCACGCGATCGGCGGCGTGCTGGTGCCCCCGGGCGTGCTGTCGCAGCTGCAGTGAGCCGCGGGCGGCCCCTTCGTTCGCGGGCGCCGCACCGCTAGAACGCAGCCGATGAAGCCCCTGCGTGTGCTCGTCGTCGGCTGCGGCAACATGGGCGCGTCCCACGCGCGCGCCTACCACCGGCTGTCGTCGGACTTCCAGCTGTGCGGCCTCGTCGCGCGCACGCCGGCGACCCGCGACGCCCTGGCGGCCGAGCTCGGCGGTGTTCCGACGTTCGCCGACTTCGAACGCGCCTACGCGGCGACGCGGCCGGACGTGGTGTCGGTCAACACCTACCCCGACACGCACGCCGCGATCGCCAAGGTGGCGCTGCAGGGTGGCTCGCACGTGTTCTGCGAGAAGCCGCTGGCCGAGACCGTCGAGGAAGCGCAGCAGATCGCCGAACTGGCGCTGTCGCGCGGCAAGAAACTCGTGGTCGGCTACATCCTGCGGGTGCACCCGGCCTGGCAGCGCTTCATCGAGGTGGCGCAGACACTCGGCAAGCCGCTGGTGATGCGCATGAACCTGAACCAGCAGAGCCGCGGCAAGGAGTGGCGCACGCACAAGGCGCTGATGGACTCGATGTCGCCGATCGTCGACTGCGGGGTGCACTACGTCGACGTGATGTGCCAGATGACGCGCAGCAAGCCGGTGCGGGTGTCGGCGATCCAGGCCCGGCTGTCCGAGGAGCTGAAGCCCGGCATGTACAACTACGGGCAGCTGCAGGTCACGTTCGCGGACGGCTCGGTCGGCTGGTACGAGGCCGGCTGGGGGCCGATGATGAGCGAGGTCGCCTACTTCGTGAAGGACGTGGTCGGCCCGAAGGGCTGCGCGTCGATCGTCGAGAAGGGCGGCGCCGAACGCGCCGGCGGCAGCGCCGACGTGGGCGCGCACACGAAGACGAACGCGATCCGCCTGCACCTCCAGGAGCGCGACGCGCGCGACGAGTTCGTGCACGCGGACCGCTTCATCGACACGGCCGACGAGCCCGACCACGACGGGCTCTGCCTGCGCGAGCAGCAATACCTGCTGCGCGCGATCCGCGAGGACCTGGATCTGAGCGCGCACCTGAACGACGCGGTGGAGAGCCTGCGGGTGGTGCTGGCGGCGGACGAGTCCGCCCGCACGGGGCGCGTCGTCGCGCTGTGAGGGGAAGCCAGGCAGCCGCGGAGGAGGCGACCGATCGAGGTTCGTGGGGTCCCCGACCGGACGCCCGGTGCAGGCGCGGACCGGGTGGCGAAGAGGCAGGTGGAGGCGAGACGCCCCGCGGAATGGACCCGTCCTGGATTCCCGGGATTGCGTTCCGCCGGCGACCGGGCCGGACGGTGAGGGGACCGTAGCTCCGTCCCCTCCGGCCCCTGGCCATAATGACCCTCGTGTCCTCGCTCTCCCGATTGCTCGAGGCCGCGCGCGATGGCGACGAGA
>JAEUHU010000370.1 GCA_016793305.1 Planctomycetota bacterium | reverse complement strand
GACGCGCGGCGAAGGCGCTGCGGTCGAGACGATCGTGGTGCCGCTGCAGCACCGCGGCCAGAAGGCCGGCACCGTGCACACGTTCGAGGGCGGCTACCGCATCGAACTCGCCGGGCACTACCAGCACGGCATGCGGGTGCGGTTGCCGGGGCACGGTCGCCACGACGCCAAGGTGCGCGGCCTCGTGCTGTGGGCGTGAGTCCGTTCGCCGGTCGGTGCTGACGCGCTCCGACCGGTGGCCTATCCTGCGCGCGTGAGCGACACGCATCCCGGCCTGTTCGTCGGCACCAGCGGCTTCAGCTACGACGAGTGGCGACCGGCGTTCTACCCGGACGACCTGAAGAAGGACGCGATGCTGCCCTTCTTCGCCGAGCGCCTGCCGGCGGTTGAGCTGAACAACACCTTCTACCGGCTGCCGAACGCGAAGATGGCGGCGAAGTGGCGGGCGCAGGTGCCGGCCTCGTTCCGGTTCGCGGTGAAGGCGAGCCAGCGGCTGACCTGGACGCAGAAGCTGAAGGACTGCGGCGAACTGCTGCAGGTGCTGTTCACGGCGATCGCGCCGCTCGGCGAAACGCTCGGCTGCGTCTTCTACCAGGTGCCGAAGTTCGTCCGGAAGGACGTCGCCGTGCTGCGCGACTTCCTGGCCCTGCAACCCGCCGGCGTGAAGGTCGCGTTCGAATTCGCGCACGCGAGCTGGAACGACGACGACGCGTTGGCGGCGCTGCGCGAGCGCGACGCCGCGGTGGTGGCCAGCGACCGCGACGAGCAGCCACCGCCGGAGCTCGCCGACACGGCGACGTGGAGCTACCTGCGCCTGCGCCGTGCTTCCTACGCCGACGACGACCTGCGGCGCTGGCGCGATCGTGTGCAGACGCGGGGCCCGGCGTTCGTGTTCTTCAAGCACGAGGACAGCTGCGCCGGCCCGGCGCTGGCGAAGCGCTTCCTCGAACTGCCGTAACGAGCTTTGCAGCACGGACCCGGTGCCCCCTGGTATCCTGCGCCCCGCCTCGGGAGCGCCCCGGGCGATCACCGAGCATGGCCGCACCGTCCCGAACGTCCTGGAAGGGGTTCCTGAAGCTGAGCCTGATCTCCGTGCCGGTGAAGGCCTTCACCGCGAACGACAGCGGCGGCGAGGTGCACCTGAACCAGCTGCACAAGGGCTGCAACAGCCGCGTCAAGTACGTGAAGACGTGCCCCGAGCACGGCGAGCTGAAGAGCGAGGCGATCGTCAGCGGCTACGAGCACCAGAAGGACAACTACGTCGTCGTCGATCCCGACGAGCTCGACAAGCTGCGCACCAAGACCGACCGCGCGGTCGGCATCGACGGCTTCGTGCCGGCCGACGCGATCGACAGCCGCTACTTCGCCGGCAAGACCCACTACCTGCTGCCCGACGGGGTCGCCGGGGCGCGGCCCTACGCGCTGCTGCGGGACGGCATGAAGAAGAACGGCGTCGCCGCGATCGCGCAGGTGGTGATGGCCGGGCGCGAGCAGCTGGTGCTGCTGCGGCCGCTCGGCCGCATGCTGGTGATGACCGGCCTGCACTACCCGCAGCGGGTGCGCGGCGTCGAGGATTTCGAGAAGGAGGTCGAGGAGCTGTCGTTCAAGCCCGAGGAGGTGGCGCTGACCGACACGCTGATCGGCGCGTCCAAGCTCGCCGACTTCGACCTCGGCCGCTACGAGGACCAGTACGTCACGAAGCTGAAGAAGCTGATCGCGATGAAGGTCGACGGCCGCGAGGTCGTGCAGGTGAAGGACCAGGAGGAGCCGAAGATCCTGAACCTGATGGACGCCCTGAAGAAGAGTGTCGCGGAGGCACAGGCACGGCTCGCCGGCGAGGCGTCGCCGGCCCCGGCCGAACCACCGCCCGCCAGCGAAGCGCCGGCCGCGGACGCGAAGCTGGCCCCGAGCTCCGGCCGCCGCAAGGGGCCGCGCAAGGTCGAGGGCTGAGCGTCGGCCGATGGCGCTGCCGATCCACATCGAGCCGATGCTGGCGACGAGCGGGTCCCCGTTCGACTCGCCGGCGCACGTGTTCGAGATCAAGTGGGACGGCGTGCGCGCGATCAGCTACGTCGAGGGCGGCGGGCTGCGCATGCACGGACGGCGTCGCCGAGACCTCGCGGGCCGCTACCCGGAACTCGCCGGGCTGCGCGCGTTGC
The DNA here is from genome assembly GCA_016793305.1 of Planctomycetota bacterium. The sequence continues at coordinate 18,976 of JAEUHU010000370.1, read as the reverse complement.
CGTCGGGCACGGTGCTCGACGGCGAACTGGTGGTGTTGCGCCCCGACGGTGCCGCCGACTTCGGTGCGATCGTCGGCCGGGAGAACCTGGCGCCCGAACGCGCCGCCGCAGCGGCGCGGCAGCAGCCGGTGCACTACGTGGTGTTCGACCTGTTGTGGCTCGCCGGCCAGGACCTGATGACAACGCCGTTGGCCGAGCGGCGGATGCTCCTCGGGCAGCTGTTGCAGCAGCATCCCGACCGCCGGCTGCTGCCGTGCGACGGTGTGGTCGAGCACGGCACGGCGCTGTTCGAGGCGGCGCGCGCGCGTGGGCTCGAGGGCATCGTCGCCAAACGGCTCGACGCCCCGTACCGGCCGGGGGAACGTTCCGAGGCCTGGCAGAAGATCAAGCTGCAGCAGCTCGTGCACTGCCTCGTGCTCGGCTACGAGCCCGACGGGGTCGACGACTTCCGGTCGTTGATCGTCGCCAGCGACTTCGGCGGCGAGCTGCGCTGCGTCGGCAAGGTCGGGTCCGGCATCACCACCGCCCAGCACGCGACGTTGCGCACGCTGCTGCTCGGGAAGCGCACGGCGCGTCCCCTGGTCGATCCGGGCATGCCCGGCGTCTGGATCGAACCGGGGCTCTACTGTGCGGTGCGCTTCTTGGAGCGCATGCCGAGCGGCTCGCTGCGCGCACCCGTGTTCGCCGGTCTCGTCGAGGGCGGATCGTGAGCGACGGCGCGCGCACCTTCTCGGCCGAGGAGCTCGCCGTGCACTGTGGCCTGCCGGTCGCGGTGGTGAAGCGGTTCGTCGCCCGCGACCTGCTGCGCTGCCGCCGCGACGACGAGCGCTTCGACTTCCGCGCGGTCGGCCACGCGCGGGTGCTGGCCCAGCTGTGGCGCGCCGGCTGGTCGGCACCGCGCATCGCTCGGGCCTTCGACTTGGCGCGGACGGTCGTCGACGACGACGACGCGGCGCTGGCGGGTCTGCTGGCGAGCGTCGGCCAGCGACGAGTCGTCGTGCGCGCACCCGACGGGCGGTTGCTCGAACCGGGGGGACAACTGCTGTTCGACTTCCACGCCGCCGCAACCGTGGGCAGGGCATTGCCGCCGGTGCGAACTGCGCAGGAGTGGTTCGGCATCGCGGTCGAGGCCGAGGCCTCGGGGCGGCTCGAGGACGCAGTGCGGGCCTACGAGCACTCGCTGCCGGGTGGCGGTTCCGAAGCGCGGTTCAACCTCGGCAACTGCTACTACGCGCTGCGCCGGCGCAGCGACGCCGCGACCCAGTTCGCGGCCGCGGTCGCCGAGGCGCCCGAGTACGCCGAGGCCTGGAACAACCTCGGCATCGTGCGTGGCGAGCTCGGCGACCGGCACGGTGCGATCGAGGCGCTGCGTCGTGCGCTCGCACTCGTGCCGCACTACGCGGACGCCCACTACAACCTCGCCGAGGCGCTGGCAGTGGTCGGCGACCGCGACGGCGCGCGGCAACACTGGCGCGCCTATCTGACGTTCGACCCGAACAGCCGCTGGGCCGACCAGGTGCGGCGGCGTCTACAGAACCACGGCGGTTGACGGGGAAGGTCAGCGGCCGCGCAGCAGGTCTTCGAGGGCAGCGATCGCCGGCAGGAGATCCTGGGGGTCCTCGAGGGCCGGTCGGAACAGGTCGCCGCGCTCGAGCAGGCGTGGGGGCATCGTGTGGATGGTGAAGCGCTGCGGCGACAGCTCCGGATCCTCGAGTTCGTCCCAGGCGAGCGGGGCCGACACCGAAGCACCTCGTACCGGTCGCACCGAGTAGGGCGGCACGATGGTCTGGCTGCGCCGGTTCTGCAGGAAGTCGAGGTAGACCTTGCCGTCGCGCTGGTCGGGCAGTCGCTCCACGGTCGCGATGTCCGGCAGCTCGCGGACCAACACGCGCGCCACCGCTTCGAGGAACATCCGGGTGTGCTCGTAGCCGTAGCCGGGTCGGAGCGGCACGAACACGTGCATGCCGCTCTTGCCGGAGGTCTTCAGCAGCGGCCGCAGGCCGATGCCGCGCAACAGGCGACCGGCCGCTCGGGCGATCCGTACCACGTGCGCGAACGGGGCCGTCTTCGGGTCGAGGTCGAGCACCGCCCAATCCGGTTGGTCGAGGGATCCGACCCGCGACAACCACGGATGCAGGTCGATGCTGCCGAGGTTGACGACGTGCAGCAGCGCGTCGAGATCGTCGACCACGTGGTGGGGGACCAGCTGGTCGTCGTGTGGGATCGGCACCGTGCGCAGCCAGTCGGGCGTGCCGTCCTTGACCTCGCGTTGGTAGAACGACTTGCCGTCGATGCCGTCGGGGAAGCGGTTCAGATGTAGCGGGCGATCGCGCAGGTGCGGCAGCAGCGCGTCGGCGACGGCGTGGTAGTAGGCGATCAGGTCGCCCTTCGTGTAGCCCTCGGCGGGCCAGTAGACCTTCGCCAGGTTGGTGGCGCGCCAGCGGGCTCGTGGGGCGGGGTTCGGGGGACGGCTCGCCGGCAGCGCGCCAGCACCGGCTGCGTTCGTCGGCGCCACCGGCACCCGCACCCAGTCGGAGTTGCGACCGGCGACGTAGGGGCTGCCGGCGCGCTTGCCGATCGCTGCCGGCAGGCCGGCAGCGGCGATCGCGTCGAGCAGGGCCGGGCCGTCGCCGCGCACGTGGTCGACGAACTGCAGATGTTCGTGCGGCGGCACCACCGCCCGCAGCGCCGCTTTGCGATCGAGCAGCGGCAGCCCGCGCAGGTCGAACTCCTCCCACTGCAGCAGGTCGAACGCGCAGTAGGCGATGCGCGTGTCGTCGCCGCGGGCGAGGGCGGCTTCGAGTGCTGTGGTCGACGGTCGGCCCGTGTCGTCGAGGGCCAACAGCACCCCGTCGAGTTCGGCGCGCTCGGCGCGCATCCGCGACAGGCCCTGCACGACTCCCGGGGGCAAGGCGAGGCCGCGGTCGGTGGTGGGGATGGCGCCGGCGCGTTGGACCACGCGCAGCCGTCGGCCGACGAACTCCATCTCGAACAGCCAGTCGTGGTCGCGGAACGGTTCGCGGTCGCCCACGGGCCGCATCGGCTCGGCCGGCTCCACGTCGCGGCATGGTGCACCGTCGAGTTCGATGCCGAGTGCGCTGTCGCGGGCGGGGCCGGCGTAGCGGTCCTTCGACTTGAACAGCAGCCACGTGTTCGGCCCCTGGTTCGTGCGCACCAGGTGCCACTCGCCGCGCAGCCGACGTCCGAACAGCAACACCTTCAGTTCGCCCTGGGCCATCGCCGTCGCCCAGTCGGGGGCCTTCACCAGTCGGAAGTGTCCGTGGTCCCAGCGCAGCATCGTGCCCGCCCCGTACTGCCCCTTCGGGATGCGGCCGGAGAAATGCTCGTAGGCGAGTGGATGGTCCTCGGTGCGCACCGCGAGTCGCTTCTCGGCAGGGTCGTAGCTGAAGCCGCGTGGGACCGCCCAGGACTTCAGCACCCCGTCGTGTTCGAGCCGCAGGTCGTAGTGCAGCTGGCGTGCTTCGTGGCGATGGACCACGAACACCACGTCCGCGCGTTGCGGACCACGTTCCCCCGCTGGCTCCGGGGTCGCGGCGAAGTCGCGCTTCTTGCGGTAGTCGGCGAGCGGATCGTGCATCGGCTCGGCATTGTGCCGCATCGGTGCCGCGCCCCCTCGAGGGTGTTGGTCGAGAGGGGGCAGAGGGTGGATCGTGCGATCCGCGTGCGGAACTGCACTGCGTGCGGAAGCGCACGGGCCTGCTGCCGATCTCGTGCCTTTTCCCTAAAAGTCTTGTGGACAGACTCTTGCGGTTGGATGTCGCGCTGTTCCGACGACCCCTTTCGCTGCGGTTGCTGCCAGTACCCGCCTGCAGCGGCTGGGTACCTGCTTTGCTTTGGGAGGGGCAATCCGGCGATGCGATCCGTTCGATGCAGGGCGCGCTTCCCCCAGGGAACGACCTTGCATGGAACATGGTGCGAAGTAACGTGCTATGGCCCTCCTGTTCGCGTTCGTCCGGAGCAGACCCTGCGCCCACGCCTGTGGGTGATTCGATCCCAATGAAAGCCATTCCGACGCATCGTACGTGGCCCGGTTCGACTGCCCGCCTGAGCAGTCGCGTGCTGCCCCTCGCCTCCTCCCTGGCACTTGGGTTTGCAACCCTCGTTGTCACTGGCTGCACGGGAGGAGTGAAGGGGGACCCGGACAACCGGGGCGACTTCAAGGTCGTCAGCATCAGCACGGGCACTGGCAGTGTCTATCCGTACCGCATCCGCACGGCGGATCAGTTCGGCAACCCGACCTCGACCGTCGTCAACATCGAGAGCGAAGCGATCCTGAAGCAGAACGTGAGTGGCAGCAACGGGGTGCTGCCCGTGGCAGCGTTGCCGACCACACCGGTGCTGCCGGATGGCAATCCCGGCAACCACTTCCTGAACTTCCAGTTCAGCCACAAGCTGCTGGCCGACAGCATCATCAGCAACCTGCTGGCGGATCAGACGAACGCGGGCCTGACCGGGGCGCTCACGGTGTTGGCCTACGACCCCTCGACCGAGACCACCTTGCCGGTGCAAGGGCGTGGCTTCGTCAACGGCTACACCTACTACAACGAAGGTGGTGTGCTGCGGAAGGTCCTGGCTGTCGAAGCCGATGGCGCCGACATCCGGGTCCTCGACGCGCGCGCCGCGGGGTTCCCCAGCTTCGCTGGTGCGGCCGACCTGGTCGGCAAGAAGTCGTTCGTCTTCATCGCGGACTCCGACAACGACCTGACCACGATCGAGACGTTTCCCGCGAACCGCCTGCTGCGGCTGATCGTGACCAATGCCGTACGCGACTCGGAGAACGACATCCTCGAGCAGGAAGTCGGCGTCGCCACCACGGTCGGTCCGGACACGCTGCCTCCCGAGGTGCTGCGCTACACGCAGCCGAACCCGGACATCGTCCCCGGCAACAACCAGACGGGTGTCGATCCGACCGGCTCGATCCGGGTGCGCTTCAACAAGCCGGTGCAGCCCGGTGAGGTCGGCACCTTCTTCGACCCGAACCTGTTCACCCCGCCGACTGGTGGTGTGTCGATCACGGTGACCGCGCAGGCGCAGCAGTTCCCGGTCATCTACTACGCCGATCCGATCAGCTACGGCAACCTGATGGAGTATCTGGTGCGGCCGGCGTACAGCCTGCCGGGCAACTCGCGCGTCGACATCGGTGTGCAGACCACGACGATCACGAGCCTGTCGGGTCTGTTGATCGGCACCCAGATCCTCACCAGCTTCACCACGGGAGAGGGCCCCGGCATCGTCAATGCGCCCGTCGCGCCGGAGTGCATCTACGTCGGCATCGGCGGCGCCCAGTCGGGCGTGTCGGTCATCGACCTGAACGGCTTCGGCCAAGGCACCGGCGACCTGGCGACGACCCGCTTCCCGATCCACGTGCAGACGCAGCTCGGTTCGGGTGCGGTGCCGGCCTATGCGCCGGGCAACAGCACGCTGAATGCGGGTGGTGCGGGCGTGCTGACGCTGACCCAGGACACCACGGGTTCGACGCGGTTGTTGCGTGAGCCGATCGTCGGCGATGTCACCGACATCCACATCGGTGCGCCTCTCGACCTCGTCTACAACAACGAGAACATCAATCTCAACGCGACGCGCGCCAACCAGATCAACGAGCTGATGGGCGTCGCGCAGGGTGGCAATACGATCACCCAGCCGCCGGTGCCGAACCCGCCATCGCTGGTGTTCCCGCCGCCGAACCCGAACCGCGCGATCTTCGGCGAGGAGCCGGCCGTGAAGTCGTCGACCGGTCCGCCGGGAGCCCTGGTCACGTCGGGCCCGCCGAACTGCATCGCCGTCGGTCTGAACAAGCTGGTTCGCGGCAACCCGTTCTCGACGGTCGCCAACGAGGTCGGTGTCTACGGCACCTCGTTCATGGGTGTGTTCGTCGGTCCTCAGCGTCAGCCGGGCAACCCGCCGCCGCCGACGCCCTTCTGCCCGTTCACCTCGCGGCAGCAGGTCGGCCACTTCCTCTACGTGCTCGACCGCGACAACCGCCAGATCGTCGTCGTCAACAGCAACCGGTTCACCGTGCTGGACACGATCCAGCTGTCCGACCCGGTGAGCATGGCGATGTCGCCCAACATGACGCGCCTGGCGGTTACCAACTTCGCCAGCGCGACGGTCAGCTTCATCGACATCGACCCGACCAGTTCGCGCTTCCACGAAGTGGTCGCCGAGACGCGGGTCGAGGAAGGCCCGACGGCGGTCGCGTGGCAGCCGGACGGCGAGGACGTGCTGGTGGTGTCGACCGACTCCAACTTCCTGACCGTCATCCAGGCGCTGGACTTCAAGGTCCGCCGCACGGTTGGTGGCTTCCTGAACCAGCCGATCGACATCGTGTGCACCGAGCGCTACCTGGCGACCGGCAACACGTCGAACCTCTACTACGCCTACATCCTCAACTCGAACGGCACCGTCGCCGTCTACGAGTCGGGGCCGGACGGCGTCAACGGCATCGGCTTCAACGACGTCATCGGCAACGCGTCGGTGACGACTTTCCCGCGCGCCAAGGCGATGCACTACGACCACTCCGCCGCTCGCGGTGGTGTGCTGATCGGCCACGTCGACTCGTTCGGTCTCGGCCAGGTGTCGCGCCTGTCGCTGACCAGCACGCCCAACGGTCCGCAGCCACTGAGCCCGATCACGGGCTTCGGCGCCTTGCCGCCGACCTTCCGGCAGAAGGAGTGGGCCGTCGTGCAGACGATCGGCGGTCAGGTCAGCGGTTTCGGCAACCTGATGAGCGGCAACTCGGTGATCGACCTGTGCGTCGACGACCTGATCAACAACGGCGGCCTGCCGGGTCAGTTCAACACCCAGGGGCCGAACTACTCGACCACGCCCTTCATCCACTCCGGCAAGCACACGCTGAAGCAGGGCAACGCGAAGGCGTCGTTCCCGCGGCTGTTGTTCGTGGCGCTGTCGGACGTCGGTTCGGTCGACGTGTTCGAACTGCAGACGGGCACGCGCATCTCCAGCATCTCGGTGCCCGGCGTGCGGGTCGTGTCGAACTACTGGCGGCAGTGATGGGGATCCGGGCGGCACGAAGCCGCCCGGCGGCGGCGGCCGAGGCCGCCGCCGGATCTTCGGTGCTCCCGCGATCGCGCGGTTGAGCTGTGAGCGTGCGCGGCGCAGAATCGCGTTCTGATGCCCGACGGCCCGAAGATCCAGCAGATGTTCGCCGAGGTGGCGCCCGGCTACGACCGCGCCAATCGAGCGCTGTCGCTCGGCATCGACCTGTGGTGGCGCCGGCAGACGGTGCGCATGGTCGGAGTCGCCGCTGGCGAACGGGGCCTCGACGTCTGCGCCGGCACCGGCGACCTGTCGTTCGCGCTGCAGCGAGCCGGGGCGAAGGTGGTCGGCGCCGACTTCTGTGCGCCGATGCTGACCAGGGCCCGGCACAAAGGGCGCCCCGTCGGCGACGTGGCCGGCACCGAAGCGGGGCCGAGCTTCCTCGCCGCCGACACGATGGCCCTGCCGTTCCCCGACCACAGCTTCGACTTCGCGACGGTGGCGTTCGGCATCCGCAACGTCAGCGATCCGCTGGTCGGGCTGCGCGAGATGGCGCGGGTCGTGCGGCCTGGCGGGCGAGTCGTCGTGCTCGAGTTCGCGAAGCCGCGGGTGCCGTTGCTCGGGGCGGCCTATCGCTTCTACTTCCGCCGGGTGCTGCCGAAGCTCGGCGGCTGGATCTCCGGGGCGAAGAACCACGCCTACCAGTACCTGCACGATTCGGTGATGGCCTTCCCGGAGCGCGAACAGTTCCTGCAGCTGATGCGCGAAGCCGGCCTCGGCTCGCCGCGCCAACGACTCCTCACCGGCGGCATCGCCGCGGTCTACCGTGGCGAAGTCGTCGCCTGAGGTCGAGCCGACCCCGGCGTCGGCGGGTGGCTACTTCCAGTGGTCGCGGGACCCGGCGGTCGGCCTGTTCGCGGTGATGCCGTTGTGGGGGCTCTACGAACTGCTCCGGCTCGGCTTGGCACCCGAGGACCGCAACGGCGCCGAGCAGTGGCTGCTGGGCTTCGTGCACGGCTTGGGCAAGCACGCGCACCTCGTGCTCAGCCTCGGGTTCCTGGTGCTGGTGCTGCTGGCGGCGCGGCGGCTGCTGCGCGAGCAGATCCCGTGGTTGCGGGTCGCGGCCGTGATCGCGCTCGAGGGCACGGTCTACGCCGTGCTGCTCGGCCCGGTCGCGGCGGAGCTCACCAGCTCCGCGAACCGAGTGCTCGCCGCCGGGGTGGCGCCGCGCGGGCAGCTGGTCGCCAACCTGGTCGGCTCGCTCGGGGCCGGCATCTTCGAAGAGCTGGTGTTCCGGCTCGGCCTGATGTCGGCGCTGGTGTGGATCGGCCTGCGGGCCGTGGCCGCGTGGTCGCTGCCGCGTCCGCTGGCCGGCGTGCTCGCCGTGCTGCTCAGTGCCCTGGTGTTCTCGTGGTTCCACCACCTGTGTGGGGAGCCCTACGATCGCAACCGGTTCCTGTTCCGCACCATGGCCGGCGTGCTGCTCGGCGTCCTGATGTGGGCGCGCGGCTACGGCGTCTGTGTCTACACGCACGCCGTCTACAACCTCTACTTCTACCTGACCTGTGAGGAACGCTGACGCGATGGCTCTCTCGGGTTCTCCGCTGCAGCGTCGCTTCGCGGTCGGCTTCTCCGGTGGCAGCGGCAGCGTCTACGGGCTACGGCTCGTCGAGGTGTTGCTCGAGCTCGGCCACGACGTGCACCTCGTCGCCACCGGAGCCGCCGTGCGTGTGCTGGTCCACGAAGCCGGGGCCGCGCTCGACCTCGCCGCGCCGGACCTCGCCTCGTTGTTCCCGGTGGCGCTGCGGCAGCGCCTCGTCGTGCACGATCTCGCGGCCGTGGAGGCCGCCCCGGCCTCCGGCAGTGCCGGCATCGCGGCGGTGATTCTCTGCCCGTGCAGCATGGGCACGCTGGCTCGCGTGGCCCACGGCTTCTCCAGCAACCTCGTCGAACGCATGGCCGACGTCGCGCTGAAGGAGGGCCGGCCGCTGCTCGTCGTGCCACGCGAGACCCCACTGTCGGAGCTGCACCTCGAGAACCTGCTGAAGCTCGCGCGCCTCGGTGCCGTCGTGTTGCCGGCGATGCCGGGCTTCTACCACCGGCCGGCGACCGTGCAGGACCTGGTCGACTTCGTGGTCGGCAAGATCCTCGACCGGCTCGGTCTCGAGCACTCGGTGTTGCGCCGCTGGCAGACCCCGAAGCCGTCGCCACACGCGTCGCCGTGGCACGAAGGCGAGGACGGATGACGGCGACGGGCACGTGGCAGCGGTTCCGTTCGTTCGGCTCGCTGGTGCGCCTGTCGCATTCGGTGTTCGCGCTGCCGTTCGCGCTGCTGTCGTTGCTCGCGGCGACCGGCGGGCGACCGTCGCTGCGCCTGCTGGGTCTCGTCACCGCGGCGGTCGTGGCGGCGCGCACCGCGGCGATGGCCTACAACCGCTACGCCGATCGCGACGTCGATGCCGTGAACCCGCGCACCGCAGGGCGCGAGATCCCGCGCGGCGTCGTCTCGCCGGCGGCGGCCCTCGGCCTCACCGCCGCCGCCTCGCTGGGGTTCGTGCTGGTCTGCTGGGCACTGGCTCCGGTGTGCGGCTGGCTGTCCTTGCCGACGCTCGGTTGGTTGCTCGGCTACAGCCACGTGAAGCGCTTCTCGTCGCTGTGCCACCTCTGGCTCGGCGTGGCGCTGGGCTTGGCACCGCTCGCGGCGTGGCTCGCGGCCGACGGGGCGTTCGGGCCTCGCACCGTGGCCCCCGCGGTGCTCGGCGCTGCCGTCGCCGTCTGGGTCGCCGGCTTCGACGTGCTCTACGCGTGCCAGGACGAGGAGTTCGACCGCGCCCACGGCCTGTACTCGCTGCCGGTGCGTCTTGGAGCCGGCCGGGCGATGTGGCTCGCGCGGCTGCTGCACGCGCTGGCCCTGCTCGGCTTCGTGCTGTTCGGGCTGCTGGTCCCGCTCGGCTGGCTCTACCAGGGCGGCGTCGGCCTCGCGGCGCTGCTGCTGGTCTGGCAGCATCGCCTGCTGCGGCCCGGCGACCTGCGGAAGATCGACATGGCGTTCTTCACCGCGAACGGCACGATCGCGGTGGTGATGTTCGCGATCGGCTGCCTCGATCTCTACCTCCTGCCAGGGGGGCGCTGAGCCGATGGCCGTCCCCAATCCGGAGGTCGAACTGACGCGGCTCGGCAAGCTGCTCGCGAAGGGGCTGCCTCCCGTACTGGTGGTCACCGGCGTGAACGACTCGTTCCGCGCCGAGGCGATGGACCTCGTGCTGGCGGCAATGCCGAAGGACGGCGAACTGCGCATCGTCGACGCGGTCGGCGAACGAGCCGGTGGTGGGGCGGCCGACGACGACGAGGCCGACGACGACGGCGACGAAGCGGGCGACGCGGCCGATGCCGCGGCTGGGCTCGCCGCCTGTCCGGAACTGCTCGACCTGCGCGGCGGCGGCCTGTTCGCCAAGCGTGCGTTCGTGGTGGTGCGCCGCGCCGCCAACTGGTGGAGGAAGCATGCCACCACGGTCGGCAGCCAGTTGCCGCACATCGGCAAGGGCTGTGGCCTGGTGATCGAGGCCGGCAAGCTCGACAAGCGCAAGAAGGCCGCGGCGACGCTGGTGAAGCAGCTCGCCGACGGTGGAGCCCTGTTCGAGTTCCGCGAGCTCTACGACACGCCGTTCGATCGCACGCGCAGCCCGCTCGAAGGGGAGCTCTGCAAGTGGGTGATCGGCCGCGCCGCCAAGGCGGGCGTGCCGCTGCAGCCCGAAGCAGCGTGGTTGCTGGTCGCCCAGGTCGGCAAGAACCCGCCGGACCTGCTCGCCGAACTGCAGCGGCTGCGCGATCGCTTCGGCGACGGCGTGAAGGCGCCGCTCGCCCCAGCCCAACTGCAGGGCAAGCTGACCACGAGCTTCGCGTCGACGCCGTTCGAGTTGGCCGACGCCGTGCTCGGCGGCGACCGGCGCGCTGCATTCCGTTCGGTGCGGGCGATGTTCGACCGCGGCGTGCGGCAGAAGGACGGCCGGACCATGGATGCAGGCGGGCTGCTGCCGTTCGCGACCAGCTGGCTGTTCCAGCGTCTGGCCCAGGTGCTGGAAGGGCGGCAGATGCTCGAAGGGGGCGTGTCGCTGCGCGACGTGCCGGAGCGGCTCGGGGTGCGCTTCCAGGGCGAACAGCTGGCCGCTCAGGTGCAGCGCTGGACGAAGGCGCGGCTGTCGCGTGGTCTGCTCGCGTTGCACGCCTGCCAGCGCAGCAGCCGCACCACCGGTGAGGACCCGGACGTGCTGCTGGAGCGCTTCCTGTGCCAGTGGTTCGATGGCGTGCCGATCCCGACCGCCGAGGACTTCGAGCTGTGATCCAGAAGCTGCCACCGTCCGTCGTCAACCAGATCGCCGCCGGCGAGGTCGTCGAGCGGCCGTCGTCGGTGGTGAAGGAGCTGGTCGAGAACTCGCTCGATGCCGGGGCGAGCCGCGTACGCGTCGAGATCCGCGCCGGCGGCGCCGAGTCGATCCTGATCGCCGACGACGGCGACGGCTTCCTGCCCGAGGACCTGCCGTTGGCGTTCGCGAGCCACGCGACCAGCAAGCTGCGGGACGTCGGCGACCTCGACCACATCGCCAGCCTGGGCTTCCGCGGCGAAGCGCTGGCGTCGATCGGGGCGGTGGCGCGGGCGCGGATCCAGAGCCGTCGTCGCGGTTCGGACGAAGGCTGGGAGATCCGCTGCGACGGCGGGGTCGAGACGGCGCCGCAGCCGTGCGGGTGTCCGGAGGGCACGCGCCTCGAAGTGCGCGACCTGTTCTTCAACGTGCCGGCGCGGCGGCGCTTCCTGAAGGCGGCCCACGCCGAGCGGGCGCGCATCCAGGAACTGGTCGCCGAGCTGGCGCTGGCGCGACTCGACGTCGACTTCACGTTCGTCGCGGACGAACGCGAAGTGCTGCGCCTGCCGCGCGGTGAGACCTTGGCGCAGCGCTTCCAGCGCTGCTTCGGCGACGAACTGGGCCGCGGCCTGCTGCCGGTGTCGCGCTCGTTCCCCGGCCTGTCGGTGGTAGGCGTGATCGGCGAGCCGGACCTGGCGCGGCGCGACGGCAAGCTCGAGTTGACCTTCGTGAACGGGCGCTTGGCGCGCGAGTCGAGCGCCTTGCACGCGGTGCGGCAGGCCTACCGCGAGCACCTGCTCGGCGGGCGCTTCCCGATCTACGTGCTGCAGGTGGTACTGCCGCCCGACCAGGTCGACGTGAACGTGCACCCGCGCAAGGCCGAGGTGCGCTTCGTCGAGTCGCGCAAGGTCGCCGGTTGCCTGCACGAGACGGTGCGCGCGGCCCTGCAGGCGCGACTCGGGCTCGGTGCCGGCGTCGGCGGGGTCGTGCTGTCGCCCGAGCTGCCGCGCGCCCGCTCGGGCTTCCCGCAGTTCGGCCCGTCGTTGTTCGAGGCGCCGCCCGCGCCGCCCGCGCGGCCGGCTGCCGACGAGCCGACTCCGTTCGCCGCACGGGCGCAGTCCTCGACGTCGGACCTGGTGCGCGAAACGGCAGCGCCACCGTCGTCCGCGAGGACCGTTCCCGGCGCCGGTTCGGCAGCCGCCGGGGCGGCGGGGCCAGCGACTTCGGCGCCACCGGCGAACCCGTCGGGGGCTCGCGCCAACCCGTTCCAGCGCGTCAGCGGACGCTACCTGCAGGTGATGGATCTCTACCTCCTGCTCGAGGGCCCGGACGGTCTGCTGGTCGTCGACCAGCACGCGCTGCACGAACGGGTCGTCTACGAGCAGCTGCGGGCCCAGCATCGGGCGCGCGCCGTGCAGGTGCAGCGCCTGCTGGTGCCGACCGTCGTCGAGGTGACACCGCGCGAGTTGGCCTGGCTCGGCTCGGTGCAGGATGCGCTCGCCGCCGAGGGCCTGCTGGTCGAGCCGTTCGGGCCGTCGACCGTCGCGGTGCACGGCGTGCCGACGGTGCTCGCCAAGGTCGAACCGAAGAAGCTGGTCCGCGCGTTGCTGGTCGACGACGAGGCGGCGGACGCGGCGCCCTTGCGCGAGCAGATCGCCGAACGGTTCCATTCGATGGCGTGTCGATCGGCGATCATGAGTGGCGACCGGCTCGGCGACGCCGAGATCCAGGCGCTGCTGGCGGCCGCGGCTTTGCTCGAGCATCCGCACAACTGCCCGCACGGCCGGCCGACGGTGCTGACCTTCACGACCGTCGAACTCGAACGCTACTTCCGCCGCCGCTGTTGAGGCAGCGGGTCGCGGTCATCTCGGCTCTGAGGCCTTCTCGCGCGTGCGGTCGAAGTCGTCGGCGCCGAGCACGGGTCGCAGCGACAGCTTCGTCAGCACCCCGCGCGTCTGCAGACGCAGCTTGCCGGCCTCGTCACGGAACAGATGCTTGACCTCGCGCGGCACCAGCACGCCGTCGCGTTCGTGCAGGTCGAGCAACAGCACCCGTTCGCCGCGCGTCGGTTCGATCTGGCCGTCGTGCACCGGCCAGGCGTCGACGGCCAGCAGCCGGCCCTCCGCCTTGGTCACGAACACCTTCACGTGCACCGCGGTCTCGTCGTCCGCTCGTCGCAGCAGCGGGAACGCCGCGAGGTCGCCTTCGACCGTCGTGCACTCGACGCGCACGGAGCGCTCGACCAGCAGCGGCTCGTCGCGCACCGAACTCGGCCGCTGCAGGCCGCGCACGACCGCTGCCGGGTCGAGGAAGCGCAGCAGTTGGCGGGCGAGGTTGGTGTGCCGTTCGCACTCGTCGCGGTCTCGGGGCAGGCGGTCGTCGAGATCGGTCGGCTTGCCCTGCACCAGCTGCCACGGGCCGAAGCGGTCGCGGCCGCGCACGATCGGCTTGCCGGCCTCGAGCACCTGGTAACGCAGCAGCGGGCGCACGCGCGTCTTGCCGGGCTGGCGCCACTCGAGGAAGCGCACGTCGAGGTCGACCTGGCCACGCTGTTCGGCGCTCGCGTCGAGCAGGTGCAGTTCGAGCGTACCGGTGAACGCTTCGATCGGCGCCACGGCCCCGTTCGGGTGGTGGGCGGCGTCGAGCCGCGCGGCGAACGCTTCGAGATCCGCCGGGCGCGCCGCGGCGTCCGCTGCAGGCGGCGCGCTCGACGGGGCCGCGGGTGGCGGGGCCGCGGGTGGAGTCGGCTGTGGATCCTGGGCCGACAGCAGGACGGACGGGAGCAGGGCGAGGATCCTCTTCATGGGCGGCAGCGGCGTTCTGGGCCTGGACGCAGCGTAGGCCCCTGCGCGGTTCGCACCAAGGTCGGCTGTGTCCCAGCGCTGCGACGGGCGGGTCGGCGCCGCCTCGGTCAGCCCTCAAGCCGCACGGCACGCGGCGTCGATCCAGGCGCGATGTTGCGGTTCTGGCTGTCGCTGTTGTGTCTGGCGCTCGGGGTCCTGGCACCCGCCCAGGATCGCGAAGCGACGGTCGAACTCGACGACGGCAAGGTCGTGGTCGGCAAGGTACTGGCGATGGACCTGCGTACGCTGCAGCTGCAGGTCGACGGGACGACGCTCGCCGTCGAGGCGGCGCGCATCCGCAGCTGTCGCTTCCGGCCGCTCGAATCGAGCACGGAGCCTGCCGAAGGCGAAGCTGGGGATGGGGCTGCTGCCGACGCTTCGCCGCAACCGACTGCCGGGATCCCGGCGAGCGCGCCGGCCGAGCCTGCTGGTCCTGCCTCGGGGCAGGAGTCGGCGCCGGCGAAACCGCGCATCACCTGGCGGGGACCTCTGCAGGATCCGGTCGATCCCGAGGCTGCCGCGCAGCTGCCGCACGACCTGCGTACTTCGCGGCTGCGGGGGCGGCTCGAGGCGCTCGACCACGCGTATCCATGGCTCGCTCCGACGGCTCCGGCCCAGTGGTTCAGCCTCGGCCTCATCCTGATGATCGGTGCCACGCTGGTCGTGCAACTGTCGGTGCGCGTCGCGGGCGCCGAGATCCCGAGCCTCGGTCGCTGCTTCGGGGTCGCCGCGTGGTACCTGCTGACGACGTTCCTGCAGGTCGCCGGAGTCGCCGTGAACGACCTGACGGTCGCGCTGATGCTGCTGACCAACACCAGCCTGGCGTTGTTCTGGCTGGGTGCCCTGTTCGAGCTGCCGAGGCTGAACGCGTTGATCGCGTTCGCGATCCAGCTCGGCTTCGTGGGGCTGGGCTGGGGCGTGCTCGAACTGATCACCGCCGTGCTCGGTTCGATCGGCGTGCACGCCTAGGCGGCGAGCGGCGGCCGAGGGAAACGCCGGCTCGAGGCATCGGTCGCCTCTCTCGCACGCATCCCATCCCTGGACATGCGTGGCCTCGAGCCGGTGCGCAGCAGAGACAACCGGCGTGCCGAGGCGTTCGTGCCGTGCTTCGCGTGGCGGAGCTGGGCTGCCGGCCCTCGTTCGTAGCGGCCGCGAAACGACAGGCGGAGCCGATTCGTTGACGGCGGGCGACGGAGCTCCTACAGACGGCGCCCATGACCGCTTCCCATGTGCGCGACGTGACGGCCGCTGTGTTCCAGAAGGACGTCGTCGAACAGTCGATGACCCGGCCGGTGCTGCTCGACTTCTGGGCGGCGTGGTGCGGGCCGTGTCGCACGCTCGGTCCGGTGCTGGAGAAGCTGGCGAACGAGTACGCCGGCGCCTTCGTGCTCGGCAAGGTCGACTCGGACCGCGAACAGGACCTCGCCTACGCGTTCGGCGTGCAGGGCATTCCGTTCTGCGTGCTGGTCGACGGGGGGCGGCCGGTCGACGCGTTCAACGGGGCCCTGCCCGAGAAGGAAGTGCGGCAGTTCCTGCAGAGGAACGGCATCGAGCCGATGGTGCTGCCGACGGCCGAAGCGCCGCCGGCTCCGGCTCCCGTCGATCCGAACAGCCCTGCCGCGCGGCTGCAGCGGGCCAAAGCGGCGGCCAAGGCCGGCGATGCGGCGGGCATCGTGGTGGCCCTCGAGGGCTTCCCCGAGGAGGACGACGGCTACGAAGCGGCGCAGCGGCTGCGCAGTGGGGCCGAGTGGTTGTCGGACCCGTTGGTCGCCACCGGAGCCACCGCCGAGCAGGCGCTGCTGCGCGCGCGCCAACGGATGCTCGCCGGCGATCTCGATGGCGCCATGGCGGCGATCCTGGAGTCGGTCGCGGCCGACAAGTCGTTCCGCGGCGGGCTCGCGCGCAAGGCGATGTTGCTGTGCTTCGCGGTGATCGGCGAACTGGACGAACGGCTGGACGACTACCGCCGCCGCCTGGCGACGCTGCTGTACTAGCGTCGTGCCGGTTGCGCAGCAGGACCGCCTCGCCCGCTGGCGCGGTCAGCTGTGCACGTGCACGTGCAGGCGCACGAGTTCGGCGAGCGACCGGGCGCGGGTCTTGCGCATCACGTTGGCGCGGTGGACCTCGACGGTCTTCGGGCTGAGGCCGAGCTTCGAGGCGACCTCCTTGTTGGCAGCACCTCGCACGATCTCTTCCATGACTTCGCATTCGCGCGGCGTCAGCGACCCGAAGCGGTTCTCGATGTCATGGCGGTCGTTGCCGGCTTGCCGGTTCCGGCGATCGATCTCGATCGCGCGGCGAACCGCTTCGATCATCGTCTGCAACTCGAACGGCTTCTCGAGGAAGTCGATGCTGCCGAGCTTCAGGGCGCGCACCGCCTCGGCGACGCGGGCCATGCCGCTCATGAACACCACCGGCAGCTTGCAGCCGCGGGTCGACAGTTCCTGGAGCAGTTCGAGCCCGGTGCGGTCGGGAAGCACCAGGTCGACGACGATGCAGCCTGGGCGCGTTTCGTCCAGTGTGTCCAGCAGGTGCTGCGCCAGCAGGCTCGGCGCACAGTCGAAGCCGCCGAGGTCCGCCATCTTGGCGAACAGGTGCTGGATCGACGGCTCGTCGTCGACCACGCGCACCAGCGGACGCTGGGTGGGCGGACTCACCGCGGCAGGATTGGTGTTCTCCCGGTTCTTCGGTCCCAACATGCGAAGCTCTCCATTTCGGGGTTCCTGGCCCGATGGCAATCGCATCGGTCGAACCCTCGACACTTCTTGAGACCGGAGCGGTGGCAACGGGTGGATCTCACCCGGCGAGCCCCGAGGCGCGCTCCAGGTTGGCCCGGGCAGCGGCCTCGAACGGGACCCCGAAGGGGCTGTGGAACAAGCGGGGGCGCTGCAACATGCCCCGGAAGAACTCGGCCCGGCCGCGGGCGAACTCGGTGTCGGGCACGTGCGTGAACTCGGCGCGGATCCGGTCCGTGTTGCGGGTGAACTCGGGCCAGGGCAAGGCCAGCGACATCAGGTCGAGATCGAGCACTTCGGCGCTGCCGGGAACGGTCGGCTCGTGCCGGGCGGTGTCGCGCACGATGGCTGCGACGCGCGCCACCGCCGCTCCGGCCCAGCCGATCGCTCCCAGGAGGCGTTCGGCCAGGGCGGCGCTGTCGGCTTCGTTGGTGCGGCTGCGGGGCTCGTAGACCGCGTCGTGGAACCAGATCGCCATCACCTGGACGTCGTCGAGCGGCAGGTCGCGACCGGCGTGCAGCATCCCGGCGATGTGCTCGATGCCGTGGTAGTGGCGGTGTGGCTCGAGGTAGCGTCGGGTCAGCGTCATCAGCAGGTCGGGCGGCATGCTGGGGACCATAGCCGGGTGCAAGTCGTTGCGATGGTCGGTCTCGGCGGGAGCCGGCGGGCGCCTTGCCAAGGGCTTCGTCTCCGGGCTGTCGTCGGCACGGGCCGCTCGCTATCCTCTTCGCCCCTTCCCCGTGCACATCCCTCGCGTCGCCATCATCGGCCGGCCCAACGTCGGCAAGTCGAGCCTCTTCAACCGGCTCGTCGGGCGCCGTGTCGCCATCGTCGAACCGACGGCCGGGGTGACCCGCGACCGGGTCACGGTCGTGGTCGCCCACGAAGGCCGCCGCTTCGAACTGGTCGACACCGGCGGGCTCGGCATGGTCGACGAGGCGCTGTTGAAGGACCACGTCGAGGCGCAGATCCAGTTCGCGCTCGACTCGGCCGACGTGGTGCTGTTCGTGGTCGACGGCAAGGAAGGGCGTGTGCCGGGCGACGACCTGGTCGCGCGACGGCTGCGGCGGCTCGGCAAGCCGACGCTGCTGGTCGCCAACAAGGTCGAGGGCTTCCACGACGAGCTCGGCATCGCCGTCTGGGAGCGGCTCGGGTTCGGCGCGCCGCTGCCGATCAGCGCGAAGGAAGGGTTCGGCATCCAGGACCTGCTCGCGGCCACGCTGGCAGCCCTGCCGCCGCACTCGCCGGTCGAGGACGAGGATCCCGAGGCCGGCGACACCCTGCGGTTCGCCATCATCGGCAAGCGCAACTCCGGCAAGTCGACGATGGTGAACCGCCTCGCCGGTGCCGAGCGCGTGATCGTCTCGGAGCTGCCGGGCACGACCCGCGACGCGGTCGACGTGGCGTTCGACTTCGACGGCAAGCGCCTCGTGGCGATCGACACTGCTGGCGTGCGAAAGAAGAAGAGCCTCGAGCACGCGATCGAGCTGTTCGCGCACAACCGCAGCAACGACAGCATCCGTCGCGCCCACGTCTGCGTGCACATGTTCGACGTGCGCGAACCGATCAGCCAGGTCGACAAGGCGCTGTCGGCCTACTGCGTCGAACAGCACAAGCCGGTGGTCCTGGTCGGCAACAAGATCGACCTGGCGCCAGAGCTCGACCTGAAGAAGTGGGACGCCTACATCAAGCAACAGCTGCCCGGCATCGACCATGCGCCGGTCGTGTTCCTGTCGGCCCAGGACGGCACCAACGTCGAGGGCATGCTGGAGCTGCTGTTCGAGCTGCGCGAGCAGACACGCGTCGAGATGCCGACCGGCAGGCTCAACAAGGTGCTGCAGAGCGCGCGCGATCGCCTGCTGCCGTCGTCGGGGGGGCACTTCCCGAAGCTGTTCTACGGCACCCAGACCGACACCGAGCCGCTGTCCGTGCTGGTGTTCGTCAACGAGCCACGGCTGTTCCGCGGCCAGTACGAGCGCTACCTCGCGCAGGTGCTGCGCGACGCGTTCGGCTGCCCCGA
>JAEUHU010000365.1 GCA_016793305.1 Planctomycetota bacterium | reverse complement strand
TCGGTGTTCCGCCACAACCCGCGCGACCACGACGAACAGGGCCGCCGCATCCCGTGCCCGCGCTTTGGCAGCTGCACCTGCGGCGAGCACATGGCGATGGAGCCGATCGTGTTCGCGAAGTTCCTCGACGGCCAGCGCATCGCTCCGCGCCACATCCTGGTCGAGCTGGACGGCACGAAGCGCTTCGACGTCTACCTCGCGTTCGACACGCAGTCGGTGCTGCAGACGGTGAAGGACGGCCTGGCCCTGCGCGACGCCGCGGTGCAGCCGTTCGTGCGCGGGGATCGTTCGCTCGCCGAGAAGGTGCAGAGCCCGCACGCCGTCGACCGCACCGAGATGGAAGCGCGCTTCGCCGCCGCCGAGCCTCGAGAGCGCGCGCAGATGCTCGAGGCGGCCCTGGCGATGGGCGACGCGGCCCCGCTCGAACTGCTGCGGCTCGCCGCCTACAGCTTCGATCCGGAACTGGCGGTGCTTGCGCGCGCCGGCCTCGCCAGGGCCTCGGCACCGGGCACCGCCGAAGCGATCGGGGCCTTGCTGCAAGCCCCGCTGCCGGCCGCCGACCGCGAGCCGCTCGTGCAGGCACTCGAACGCCTCGCGGCGAGCGATCCGCGCGCCCAGGCGCTGGTGCGCGTGCACCGCGGGCTCGCCGGCCGTTCGGAGACGGTCGACGCCACCACCTGGGCGAAGGCGCTCGCCGGGGCCACCTACCAGCCGGCCCCGACTCCCGAGGAGCACACCGCACGCCAGCTGCAGCTCGACCGCGCCGTCGCCGCCGCCCCGGTCGATCCGGAGCTGCGGCTCGAGCGCGCGTTCGCGACGCTGCACGAGGCCCAGCGTTCGAGCCTCGCCGAGAAGATCCGGCGCATCCTGCTGCTCGACGCGCGCGCCGAAGCCGAGCATGCGGGCAAGCACGGGGGTGCCGCGTGGCGCGTCGCCATGGTCGACGCGCTGACCAGCCGAGCGCTCGGCGAGAACCCGCGCGCCTACGCGGCGGCCGAACGTGCGGTCGCGGCGATGCCGAAGGACCGCAGCGACGCCGACAGTGCGGCGGTGCTGTTCCTGTTCGCCGAGGCGCGCCAGCAGGCGATCGTCCAGGCCCACAGGGCGAAGACGGAGTGGCCGCGGCAGTGGCTGACCGACGTGCACGAGACCTACGCGGTGCTGGCCGCGCACCCGCACGGCACCGACGAACAGGTGGCGCACCACGTCGACTTCCTGCAGTACTTCGGCGGCGACGGCGCGGCCGCGCAGGCGCTCGACCAGGGCCTGGTCCGCTTCGCGGCGTCGCCGCTGCTGCACGAACGGCTGCGCGCCCGCATCCTGCGCGGGCAAGGCGTCGAGGCCCTGACCGCGCACTACGAGGCGGCGGTGGCGAAGGCTCCGGACTCGCCGACGCTGCGCTGGTTCGCCGGCTACGCCGAACTGGTCGCCGCCGAACACCACCGCCGCCGCGGCCACGCCGAGCCGGCGCTGGGCGCCTACGCGCGCGGCATCGCGCAGTTCGAACGCAGCCTGGCCCTGGCACCCGACACGAAGGCGTCGTGCGACCACTTCGTGGCGATGGCGCTCGGTGGCCGCGCCCGCGTGCACTTCGAGAACGACGCACTGGCCGAGGCGGTCGCCGACCTGCTGGCCGCGTTCGCGCGCTGCCCGACGGCGACGCCGGTGCTCGACGGGCTCAACCTGTCGGCCGCCGACACGGCGCGCATGCTGGTCGCGAAGACGCGCGCCGCCGGCCAGACGGAGTTGCTGCA
>JAEUHU010000364.1 GCA_016793305.1 Planctomycetota bacterium | reverse complement strand
TCCTAGCCGACTTTTTTCGTGCAGACGGGAGCGCATGCGGCAGCATCCTGCACCGTCTCCGCGCGAGGCACGCCCGCCGGTCCTCGCCCGCCGCCGCCAGCGTCCATGACCACCCACATCCTCGGCATCTCCGCCTTCTACCACGACTCGGCCGCCGCCCTGCTGCGCGACGGCGACATCGTGGCCGCGGCGCAGGAGGAACGGTTCACCCGCAAGAAGCACGACGCCGGCTTCCCGCACCGCGCCGTCGAGTTCGCGCTGCAGACCGCCGGCATCCGCATCCAGGACGTCGACTTCGTCGCGTTCTATGACAAGCCGATCCTGAAGTTCCACCGCGTGCTCGAGACGTTCCTCGGCTTCGCACCGTTCGGCTTCCGCGCGTTCGCCAAGCAGCTGCCGATCCTCCTGGGCGACAAGCTGAACATGCGGCGGCTCTTGCGGAAGAGCCTCGGGCACACGCCGAAGAACCGCTTCGTCTTCCCCGAGCACCACGAGAGCCACGCCGCGTCGGCGTTCTTCCCGTCGCCGTTCGAGGAGGCCGCGGTGCTGACGATGGACGGTGTCGGCGAGTGGGCGACCACCTCGCTCGGCATCGGCGAAGGCAACCGGCTGAAGCTGGTGAAGGAGATCCGCTTCCCGCACTCGCTGGGGCTGCTGTACTCGGCGTTCACCTACTACTGCGGGTTCAAGGTCAACAGCGGCGAGTACAAGCTGATGGGGCTCGCCCCCTACGGCGAGCCGCGCTTCGAGAAGCTGATCCGCGAGCACCTGATCGACCTGAAGGACGACGGCAGCTACCGGCTCGACCTGCGCTACTTCCACTACACGCACGGCCTGACCATGACCGGGCCGCGCTTCCACGACCTGTTCGGCGGCCCGCCGCGTTCGCCGGAGTCGCAGCTTGAGCAGCGCCACATGGACCTCGCGGCGTCGATCCAGAAGGTCACCGAGGACGTGATGCTGCGCACGGCCCGGCACGCCCACGCGATCACCGGCAAGAAGAACCTGTGCCTCGCCGGCGGCGTAGCACTGAACTGCGTCGGCAACGGCGTGATCCTGCGCGAGGGCCCGTTCGAGAAGATCTGGATCCAGCCTGCGGCCGGCGACGCCGGCGGCGCCCTCGGTGCAGCCCTGTTCCTGTGGCACAACCTGCTCGGCAAGCCGCGCACCGTGCGTCCTGGCGACGCCCAGCGCGGCAGCCTGCTCGGCCCGCGCTACGAATCGCGCGACGTCAAGGCGTTCCTGGATTCGCAGGGCGTCGTCTACGAGGAGTGCGACAGCGAGGCGAAGCTCGCCGACCGCGTCAGCGAGCTGATCGAGCAGGAGAACGTGATCGGCTGGTTCCAGGGCCCGATGGAGTTCGGCCCGCGCGCCCTCGGTTCGCGCAGCATCCTCGGCGACGCGCGCTCGCCGAAGATGCAGAGCGTGATGAACCTGAAGATCAAGTTCCGCGAGTCGTTCCGGCCGTTCGCGCCGATCGTGCTGCGCGAACGCGCGAGCGAGTACTTCGACATCCAGCCGCAGCACGAGAGCCCGTACATGCTGATCGTGGCCCCGGTGCGGCAGGAGAAGCGCAAGCCGGTCGCCCCCGGCGCCACCGGCCTCGACAAGCTGAAGCAGCTGCGCTCGGTGGTCCCGGCGATCACGCACGTCGACTACTCGGCGCGCCTGCAGACCGTCGACGGCGAGCGCAATCCGCGGCTCGCCGCGATGATGCGCCGCTTCGAGCAACGGACCGGCTGCCCGGTGCTGATCAACACCAGCTTCAACGTGCGCGGCGAACCGATCGTCTGCACGCCGCAGGACGCGCTGCGCTGCTTCCTCGGCACCGAGATGGACGTGCTCGTGCTGGAGAACTTCGTGGTGCGCCGCGCGGCGCAACAGAACCTCCCCGCCATCGACCGCGAGAAGTACCTGGCCGGCTTCTCCCTGGACTGACGCGATGAACAAGCTGAACCTCAAACCGGAAGGGCACGTGCTGCGCCAGTTCGCCTGGACCGCGGCCGTGCTGCTGCCGCTGCTCGCCGGCTTCCTGACCCGCGGCGAAGCGCGCTGGTACGCACTCTCCGCCTGGCACTGGAGCCACCCGCTGGTGCTGGCCCTCGGCGGCCTCGCCGTGCTGCAGCTGGTGCTGTTCCTCGCTGGCCTGCGCCAGCTGACCGGCGTGCTCTACGCCGGCATCACGCTGGTCGCCTTCCCGCTCGGCTTCGTGGTGTCGCTCGTGCTGATGGGCGTGATCTACTTCCTGCTGATCACGCCGATCGGCCTCGTGTTCCGGCTGTTCGGCCGCGACGTGCTCGGCCGGCGGTTCGACAAGCTCCGTGCCGACGCACCGTCGAGCTACTGGCACGAACGTGGTCCGGCGCGCGGCGCGGCCAGCTACTTCAAGCTATACTGAGCTCATCATGACCGAGGAACGCAAGCAGGCCGAGAACGAGTTCATGCAGGCCGCCGGCAAGGAAGAGCGAGGCCTGGTCGCCGAGTTCGTCGCGTTCATGGCCGAGAACAAGAT
Organism: Planctomycetota bacterium; assembly: GCA_016793305.1. Next base: position 49,092 of record JAEUHU010000364.1, on the reverse strand, counting down.
GTGGTGGCTGGCGCCGATCCTGATCGTGTTCCTGCTGCTCGGCGTGCTGCTGATCCTCGGCGCCACCGGCATCGGCCCGTTCCTCTACACGTTCGTCTGACGCACGGCCTTACCGCGCCGAGCGGCGCGGTGTTCGCTCGCCGGGCCCGGCTCAGCCTGCCGCCGCCGCCGCGAGGCACAGCTCCTTCACCGCGCGCAGGTCGATCTTGCCGGTGCCCAGCACCGGCAGTGCTGCGACCGGCACGAACTGGTCCGCACGCGGCACGAACAGCGCCGGCAAGCCACGGGTCGCCATCTTCTTGACGACCTCGGCGAGCTCGCCCGACGGCAGCGTGGTCAGCACCATCAGCCGCTCGCCCTTCTTGGCGTCGGGCACCCCGCACACCGCGAACGCGCGCTCGGTCCGGCCGCTGCACGCCTGCAGGTGCTCTTCGACGACACCGTGCGGCACCATCTCGCCGCCGATCTTGCTGAAGCGCGACAGCCGGTCGGTCAGGAACAGGAAGCCGTCGTCGTCGACGCGGCCGATGTCGCCGGTGACGTAGCACCCGTCGTGCAGCGCTGCCGCGGTCAAGTCGTCGCGGCCGAGGTAGCCGCGCATCACGTTGGCGCCGCGCACCAGCACGAGACCGCTCTCGCCGACCGGCTTCTCGGCCTTCGTCTCCGGATCGACGATGCGCACCGTCACGCCCGGCAGCGGCCGCCCGACCGACCCACGGCGCACGCCGGCCTGATAGAAGCCCGTGGCGCGGTAGCCCGGGGCACTGATCGCGACCGCCGGCGCCGTCTCGGTGGCGCCGTAGCCCTGCACCGGCCGGATGCCGAAGCGGTCCGCGAACGCGTCGGCGAGTTCGTCGGTCAGCTTCTCGGCGCCGGTCAGCACGAGGCGCAGCGACCCGAACTGGCCCGGCTCGCACCGCCGCAGGTAGAGCTGCAGGAACGTCGGCGTCGCCAGCAGGATCGTCGCGCGCTGTTGCGCGGTGATCTCGCCGACCGCGGCCGCGTCGAGCGGGTTCGGGTGGAACACGATGCCCGCCCCCTGCTGGATCGCGTACCAGAGCGCCATGTTGCCGAACGAGTGGAACAGCGGCAGCACGCCGACCAGCCGGTCGTGGTGGTCGAGCGGGATCAGCTGCGCCACGCCGTCGCAGTTCGACTGCACGTTGCCGTGCGTCAGCATCACGCCCTTCGGCTCGCCGGTGCTGCCACTGCTGAACAGGATCGTCGCGACGTCGTCGCGCACGACCTTGCGGGTCGCTCCGCAGGCGCGCTCGAGCGAGCCGAGCGGCAGCAGCAGGGCGCGCGCCAACGCACCGAGTCGTTCGGCGGTGCCGACGTCCTTCAGCACGTCCTCGAGCAGCAGCAACGTGACCCCGTCGGGGATCGCCACCTTGACCTTGTCGAGGAACGCGCGCGAGCTCACCACCGTGCGCAGCTGCGCCTGGCGGATCGCCGAGTCGAACGCGTTCTGCCCGACCGTGAAGTTCAGCGACACCGCGGTGCGGCCGCTCAGGCTCGCGGCGATCGCCGCGAGCGCGCCGCCGATCGACGGCGGCAGCAGCAGGCCGACCTTGTCCTGGCCCTGCCACGGCGCGCGCAGGCGACGCGCCAGCACGATCGCGGTCGCCAGCACCTTGCCGCGCGACAGCCGCTTGCCCTGGCTGTCCGACAGGCAGCTGCGCCACGGCGCCCGCCGCACCGAGCGCACGAACTTCGTGTGCAGCGCCGGCAGCTCGTCGGCACGCAGCCGCCACGCCGCTTCGCCGAGCTGCTCGACCGCCCGCCGCACCTGCACCGGCTCGACGTTCGCCGGCAAGGGCGCGCCGAACGACACCGTCACCGGGCACGGGATCCTGGTCGGCACGATCTGCACACGGCCTTGCCGCGCACTGCCGAGCGAGCCGTAGACGCGGTCGAGGTGCACTGGCACCACCGGGGCGCTGCGCCCCTTCAGGATGCGCTGCATGCCGCGCCGGAACGGCAGCAGGCTGCCCATGCGCGTGATCTCGCCCTCGGCGAACAGGCACACCAGCTCTCCTTCGTCCAACGCCTTGCCGGCCTCGCGCAGCGCCTTCAGCACGACGCGTGGGCCGCCGCTGCCGGCGATCGGGATCGCCCGCAGGGCCTTCAGGAACGGCTTCAGGTAGGGACGCTCGTACCAGTACTGCTCGACCACGAAGCGGATCGGCCGATCGGTCGCCGCGAGCACGAACAGCGCGTCGAGGAACGACACGTGGTTCGGCACCAGCAGGGCGCCGCCGGTCTCGGGCACGTTCGCCCGACCGACGAGGCGCAGGCGGTACAGCGTGCGCGTCAGCAGCACGACACACAGCCGCAGCAGCGCCTGCGGCAGCAGCCAGATCGCCCACAGCGTCGCCGCGAACGTCAGCGCCGCCGCGACCAGCAGGATCGTGGCGCAGTCGGCCCCGGCTCGGGCCAGCAGCAGGCAGCCGAGGTTGCCGGCCAGGATGCCGGCGAACGACAGGCAGTTGACCAGCGCGATGATGGCACCGCGGCGCGTGGCGGGCGCCTTCCACTGCACCAGCGCGTTCAGCGGCACGACGACGAAGCCGCTGGCCACGCCGAGCAGCGCCATCCACACGAACGTGCCGAACGCGCCCGGCACCAGCAGGCCGAGCAGCGCGCTGCCGAACGCGAGGCCGAGCGCGCCGAGCGGGATCAGGCCGACCTCGACGACGCCGCGCGAGAGCCTGCCGGCGAGCGCGGCTCCGCCACCCACGCCGATCGCGAACAGCGCGTACGGGAGGCCCTTGTACTTGTCCGAGAAGCCGAGCACCTGCTTGCCGTAGACCAGCACGTCCTGGCCGAGCAGCGAAGCGAGGCCCCAGAACGCGACCGAACCGAGGGCGGCGAGCCACAAGGCGCGGTCGGCGCGCAAGGCACGCCAGGCACCGCCGAGCACCTGGCCGAACGGTTCGACGACGGTCGACGCCGGCGCGGTGCGCGGCACGGCCAGGGCCCCGACGAAACCGACGGCCGCGAGCCCGGTCAGCAGCAGGCCGACGATCCAGGCCTGCCCGCCGATCCCGTCGAGCAGCACGCCGCCGGCGGCGGTGCCGAGGATGATGGCGACGAAGCTGGCGCCCTCCAGCTGGCCGTTCGCGCTGGCGAGCCGGTCGTGCGGCAGCAGCTCCGGCAGGATGCCGTACTTGCCCGGTGCGAACAGGGCGCTCTGCAGGCCCATGCCCGCCAGCACGGCGAGCGGCGCCCAGCCGACCGGGCTCGCCCACAACGCGACGGTGCCGAGCCCCATCAGCACGACCTCGAGGCCCTTCGTCCAGACGATCAGGTCGCGCTTGCCGAAGCGGTCGCCGAGCGCCATCGCCGGCAGCGAGCCGAGCATCAGCGGCAGCGTGAACACGACGAACACCAGGGTTGTCTCGTACTGGTCCGCCGCCTCGTCGCCGGGGGCCACCTGGGCCAGCGCCAGCAGCAGCACGACCATCTTGAAGGCGTTGTCGTTGAAGGCGCCCAGGAACAGTGCCACGAGCAGCCCGGCGAGCGGATGACGTGGGGCGGGACGGTTCGGTTCGCTCATGGTGGTCAGGGTCGCGGATCGCGACAGCAGGACTATCGCGCGCCGTCTCGTTCATCCGGAGCAACTTGTTCTTGTGGCATCGATAAGCTGGCCTTCATGGTCGACCTGCGCCGCCTGGAAGTCCTGCACCTCGTCGCCAACCACGGTGGCTACGCCCGCGCCGCGCGCGCCGCGTCGTACCCGATCACGCAGCCGGCCCTGCACCAGCAGGTCAGGAAGCTCGAGGCCGAGATCGGCCTACAGCTGCTCGAACGGGTCGGCAAGGACCAGATGCGGCCGACGGCGGCCGGCGCGCACCTGCTGTCGTTCGTCGGTCCGTTCCTGCGCGACCTGCCGGCCGTGGTGCGGCGCGTGCAGACCGGCGAGTTCGACGGCGTGCTGTCGATCCACGCCGAGTCGCTGCTGATCCGCCAACTGCTGCCGCCCTGGCTCGTGGCGCTGCGCAAGCGCCGCCCGCACTGCCAGCTGCAGCTGCAGGAACTGCTGCGTGCCGACGTGGCGCCGCTGCGCACCGGCACGGCCGACGCGCTGCTGGCCTGGCTGCCCGAGGTGCCCGACGACATCGCCCACCAGCAGGTCGCGACGCTGCACCCGTGCCTCGTGGTGCCGCGCGAACGCGCCGCCGGCCGCCGAGCACCCGACCTTCGGGCCCTCGCCGACCTGCCGTTCCTCGCCTACCCGGTCGGCAGCCGTCCGCACACACTGCAGATGCAGGCCCTGGCCGGGGTCGGCTGCACGCCGACGCAGGTGATCGGCCTCGACACCGCCGACGCGATCCTGGGCTACGTCGAAGCGGGCCTCGGCTGGTCGCTGGTACCGAGCCTCGATCAGGACGGCCCCGCCGGCCGGCGGCTCGCCGCGTTCCCATGGGGCCGCCCACGCGTGCAGTTCCCGGTCTGGCTCCTGTGGCGCAAGGACGCGCCGGAGAACCCGATGCTCGACGCGCTGCTGGCGACGGCACCTCGCCACCCGGAAGGCGCGCGCTAGACTGCGCCGCGGGACGGGCCGACCAGGAGGACCGCGTCGGCCAGCTCCAGCTCGCCGCCACGGCTCCAAGGGGACCCTGGACTGCCGGCAGGCCACGCCTGACCTCGGACTCTCGCCCATGACCCTTCCTCCTTCGGACAACCTCGTCTTCTCGATCCGGTCGCGGCTCACGCGACTGTTCCTGCTGGTGTCACTGGCCGGAACGGTCGGAGCCCAATGCGACTTCTCCCTGGTGACGCAGGGCAGCGGACCGACTTCGGCGAACGGCGCGGTCCACGCATCGACTCGCTGGGATCCGGACGGGGCTGGCCCGATCCCGCCGCGCGTGGTGTTCGCCGGCTCGTTCACGGTGATCGGATCGGTCGGTGCGAATCGCATTGCTGCGCTCGACCCGACGACCAACACCTGGTCGACGCTGGCATCGGGCCTCACCCTCACCTCGAACCCGGTGGAGACCCAGGTCACCGCCCTCGCGACCCTCCTGAACGGCGACCTCGTCGCAGCCGGCCGCTTCACTTCGGCGGGCGGCTCGGCGGCCAGTCAGATCGCGCGCTGGGACGGGACGACGTGGCATGCGCTCGGCGGCGGGTTGTCGTATCCGTCCCAACCCTCCAGCGTCGACGTCTACTCGCTCGCCGTGTTGCCGAACGGGGACCTCGTGGCCGGTGGCAGATTCACGCACGCGGGCGGGATCCAGGTCGACAGTCTCGCCCGATGGGACGGCTCGAACTGGCACACGATGGGTGGCGTCAATCTGTTGTCGTCGCTCGGCGAAGTCCATTCCCTGCTGACCCTCCCGAACGGCGACCTGGTGGTCGGGGGTCAGTTCAACATCGTCAACGCCACGCCGGCCGACGGCATCGCGAGGTGGAACGGCACCTGGTCGACGTTCCCAGCACCCGCGGCCCCGTTCCAGTACGCCCGCCGTCTCGCAGTCGGCCCCACCGGATCGATCTTCGGCTGGTGGCGCGGCGTGGCCACGAACGGGATCTACGAGTGGAACGGCACCGCCTGGACCGCCCGCGGCACCGTCGCCGGCGTCGGCGGCGCGCCGCCCGACGTCGCGGCGCTGCACGCGCGCGCCAACGGCGAAGTGCTGGTGTCCGGCTACTTCGCCTCGATCGGCGGCGTCCCGGCCAACAGCGCGGCGCGCTGGAACGGAACCAGCTGGTCGGGGATGAGCACCGGACTGGTGGGTTCCACCACGGTCCCGAGGGGCATCACCTGGTGCGAACTGGGCAACGGCTTCGTGGCCCTCGGCGGCTCGTTCGTGACGGCCGGCGGCATCGGCCCGAACCTCGCGCACTGGACCGGCACCGCGTTCGGCACGCTGCCGTCGTTCGTGGTGAACGGCGAGACGCGCGCCGCCGTTCCCGACCCGAGCGGCGGCGTCTACGTCGGCGGCACCTTCACCACGGTGTCCGGCCTGCCGGCGAATCGTGTCGCCCGATGGAACGGAGCGGCGTGGCAGGCCCTCGGCAGCGGCATCACCGGCGACCAGTCCTCGGGGCCTGCGGTCGTGCGCGCCATGGCCTGGATGGCGGACGGCAGCCTGGTGGTCGCGGGCAGGTTCGCGCAAGCCGGCAACGTGCCCGCGAACAACATCGCCCGATGGAACGGCACGACCTGGAGCGCCCTCGGCGCCGGGGTCGGCAGCACCTTCAACGAAGGAGTCCACTCGCTGGCGGTGATGCCGAACGGCGACCTGATCGCCGCCGGCGTGTTCGTGCACGTGGGCAGCCAACACGTCACCCGCTGGGACGGCACGAACTGGCACCCGATGGGCAATGGCTTCTTCTCGCCTGCCTATGCACTCGCCGTCCTGCCCAACGGACAGCTGATCGCGGGTGGTGACCTCTACGACGGAGTCCGCTACTGGAACGACCCGTGGTGGACCCCGGTCGGCAACCCGCTCTACCCGGCCAACAACGGGTACGTGCGGGCGCTCACCGTGCTCGCCGACGGCTCGCTGCTCGTGACCGGTTTCTTCCAGGCTCCGGCCGGCACCACTTCGCCGAACCTGGCGCGCTGGGACGGCTCGAACTGGTCCGGGTTCGGCAACGGACTGCCGGTGCAGGGCAACGCCCTCGCCGCCCTGCCCGACGGCAACTTCGTGGTCGGCGGCACCAACCTGGTGACCCATTGGCGTGGCGGTGCGTTCAGCACCCTGGACACCAGCATGTCGCCGACGGCCTTGGCGGTGCAGACCGACGGAACGCTGATCACCGGCAGCACCGTGGCACTGCGTCGCCACGCGCCAGGTTGCCGAGCCACCGCAACCACGAATGGTCCTGGCTGCAGCGGCACCACAGGCCCGCTCACCCTCACGGCCACGGCGCTGCCGTGGGTCGCGAGCACGGCGCGGTTCCACTGCACGAACGTCCCCGATGACGACCTCGCGGTCGGCCTGCTGGGTCTCTCCTCGCCGGGCCAGCCGCTGTCGCTGGCACATCCGCTGGGCAGTGCCGGCTGCACCCAATGGGCGAGCGACGAGATCCTGGTGTTCGTGTCGCCCTTCGGCGGCGCCGTGGACTGGCCGATCCCGATCCCCGGCAGCAGCATGCTGATCGGCATCACCCTGCACCAGCAGGTCCTGCAGGCCGCGTTCGATCCGCTGGCCGGTCTGCTGGGCATCTACGGTTCGAACGGCCTGACCTGGACGATCGGCGCCTTCTGATCCGCCCGAGGCGCGGCCAACTTCCCGGTCCCTCCTCAGCGCTCCGCGATCTGTTCGGCCTGCCGATGCAGCGCCGCAGCGAGCGCGCCCAGGTCCGCGTCCCCGTCGCGACGCGTGACCAGCTGCAGTTCGACGCACGGAGCCGGCGGCTGCAGGCGGACGAACGCACAACCGGCGTGCGGCAACTTCCGGCTGTGCATCGGCACGACGGCGACCCCTTCCCCGACGGCCACTGCCCCGAGCATCAGCGACACCGAGTCGAGCTCCTGCACGATCCGGGGAACGAAGCCCGCTTCGGCACACACGTGCCGCAGGAACTCGCGCCGACCGGGAAACACCACGTCGGACAGCGACACCCAGTTCTCGTCCCGCAGCTCGGCCAGCGCGAGCGTGGCGCGCCCGGCGAGCCGATGCCCCTCTGGAAGTGCTGCGGCCAGGCGATGCCGGCTGAGCCGCTGCAGGGCGAACTGCTGGCGATGCTGCGGGTCGAGGTTGGCGACCAAGGCTGCGTCGAGCTCGCCGGCCGCGAGCCGTTCGAGCTGCGCCCGCGGCGGCAGGTCGAACAGCGCCACCTGCAGCGTGCGGTGCCGCTTCTTCAGTTCGCGCACCACCGGCGTCACCAGGTCGTCGAGGAACGGCGACAGGAAGCCCAGGCGCAGCGTGCGCTTCGCCTTGCCGAACGACTCGCGCAGCTGCTGTTCGGTGGTCGCCGCGTCGCACAGGATCTGCCGCGCGCGCGGCAGGAAGAACCGCCCGGCGTCGGTCAGTTCGATGCGCTGCTTGACCCGGCGGAACAGCGGCACGGCGAGCTGCGTCTCGAGCCGCGCCACCTGGCGGCTCAGGGCCGGCTGGGTGACGTGCTCGCGGCGCGCCGCCGCGGAGATGCTGCCGAGCTCGGCCGCGGCGACGAAGTAGCGGAGCTGGTGGAACTCCATCGCCGGGTCATAGCCGGAAGGCATGAGTCCCGGTAGCACTCGGCATTGGTGCTCGGCCCTGCCCGAGCCGATCCTGCCGCCATGAACCGACGCACGTTCCTCGCCCAGAGCACCGCGGCGCTGGCCTCGGCCGCCTGCGGGGCCGCTGTGTCCGGCCGCAGCCCGGCCGAGTCCCCCACCGTTCCCGGAGCCCCGACCATGCGCCTCACCATCCGCCGTTCTGACGACCGAGGCCACGCCGACCACGGCTGGCTCGACAGCCGCCACACGTTCTCGTTCGCCGACTACCACGATCCGAAGCACATGGGCTTCCGCGCGCTGCGGGTGATCAACCAGGACCGGGTCACGCCGGGCATGGGCTTCCCGACGCACCCGCACCGCGACATGGAGATCTTCAGCTACGTGCTCGAAGGGGCGCTCCAGCACCAGGACAGCATGGGCAACGGCCGCGTGCTGAAGCCGGGCGAGATCCAGTTGATGCGCGCCGGCACCGGCGTCACGCACAGCGAGTTCAACCCGAGCAAGAGCGAGGGCCTGCACTTCCTGCAGATCTGGATCGTGCCGGCCCAGCGTGGCCTCTCGCCGAGCTACACCGAGTGGAAGCCGAGCGAGGCGACCGCGAACGCGAAGGACGTCGTGGTGATCTCGCCCGACGGCCGCGACGGCAGCGCCGTGATCCGCCAGGACGCGATCGTGCACCGGCTGCGGCTCGCGGCCGGCGACACGCTCGCCCACGACGTGCAGCCGGGCCGCGGGGTCTGGCTGCAGCTGATCTCCGGCGAACTGCGCCTCGGCGGCGAGACGCTGCGCCCCGGCGACGGGGTGTCGACCGAGGACGCGGGTTCGCTCGCGATCACGGCGAGCCAGCCGAGCGAAGCGCTGCTGTTCGACCTCGGGCCGTTCGCCGGGCGGTGAGGCGGATCGTCGCAGCGCCACCGCGGCCTGATTCGCGGCCGGGGCTCGGCTAACGTGCCGCGCATGCACCGGGAACTCGGCAGTGCATGGTGGCTCGTCTCGATCGTGGTGGCGCAAACGCCGGCACCCGACCTGACGGCGAAGGACTGGCGCACTCGCAACGAAGTCGCGCGCGCCATGGCGACCGCAGCGACGCTCGATCTCGACGCGGTGTTCCGGGCGCTGCAGGTCCCCGAGGACGCATGGAGCAGCGGGGTCGGGCTCTACGGAGGACGCGGCGGCGGACGCAGCTTCACCGCCGAAGTCCTCGCCGAGTGCCGGAGCGAGGCTGCCGGCTCGCTGCACTTCGTGATTCCCGGCGATTGGTACCACCTCGGCGCCATGGACTGGAACCAGATCGGCGCCATGGACGACCTGGTGATCCCGCACACGTCGGCCGGGCTCGCGGTCTGGCTGCTGCAGCGTCGCCCCGAACAGCACGACGCCGCACGGGCTCGCTGGCGCAGCGAGCGCCTCGTGTTGCGTTCGAAGCGGCTCGCGATGCTGTGGCTCGAACTGCTGGCGCCGACCGACGACGAAGTGCTCGCCGCCGCCGGCGATGCCGAGCAACGCTCGGCGGTGGTGCAGGCCTGTGCGGTGCTGCGGCCGCAGGCGCTGCGCCTGCTGCAACAGCGCGGCGACGGCCCGCTGCAGGACGCGGCCCTGCTGGCCGACGCCGCGCGCGACGGCGCGACGACGGGCCCAGACGACGAGGCCGTGCGGGAGCTGCTGGCCCGGCGCTTCCTCGCCTGCGCCGACGCCCCGCGCGCGGCGCGGCTCGGCACGGCACTCCAGCGACACGGAGTGGCGGGCTTGCGTGCCCTGCTGGCGGCAAAGCCGGGCAGCCCCACCGAACGGCAGCGCACCACCGCGTTCGCGGTCCTGCTCGCCGAGAAGGCGCCGATCCCGATCGCACCGATGCTGCCGTTCCTCGGCTTCCGGGATCCGAAGGTGCTCGAGCGCGCGCTGTGCGCGCTGCGCAACCCTGAGCCGGATGCGCGCACTGCGCCGAAGCTCGTCGACCGGCTGTTCGACGTGCTGGAGGGCACCGACGACGAGCGCACGGCCGCGCTGGCGCTGATGGTCCTCGGCGCACTCGCCACCGACGTACCGAAGGACCTCGCGGAGCAGCTGCTCGACCACTGGGACGACACGTCGCCGACCTTGCGACCGGCCTTGCTGACCACGCTGCGCAAGCTCGGCGTGGCGCAGCAGGTCCCGTTCGCCGAGCAGGCGGCCGCGGTCCAGCAGCGGACCGCCTCGCCCCAGGATCGCACCGCGCTGTGCGAGGAACTCGCCGCCAGAGCCGATGCCGGTGCAGAAGCGCTGCGGTCCCTTCGCCGCGCGACGGTGCGCGCCAACCTCGCCGAGCAGGTGGCCCAACTCGCGGCCGCGACCGATCCCGAACGACTGCGTGGCTGGCTCGACGAACCGCTCCTGCGCGCCGCAGCGATGCAGGCCCTCGCCGGCAAGGCCCCGCACCTGCTGCCACCGTTCGAGGTCGTGCAGACCACCTTGACCCCGAAGATCAAGGGCCCCACGGCCGACACGCTGTTCGTGCTGCTGGCCCACCCGGACGCCGCCGCCCACCACGCCCAGCTGCTGCCGCACGTGCTCGCCGTCGACTGGCGCGAGAAGGACTCGCTCGACGCGTTCGTCGCCGAGCAGCTGAAGCCCTTGGCACCGGAGCAACGCATCGAGCACCTGGCGCGGCGACTGCAGAACGGCGGCGCGTTCTGGCTGGTCCAGGACCTGCCGCCCGACATGCTGCTGCCGCACGTTCGCCGCTGGCACGATGCCGCGACCGACGACGAGCAGCGCGCCAAACTGTGCGCCGAACTGGTGCGCCTCGGCCAGGCCGCCGACGAGGACCACCCCCGCATCCTGGCGCAGATCCATGGCTCTCGCGGCTACCGGACGCTCGACGCCCTCGAGAAGCTACCCAGGTTGCCAGCCCCCCTGCGCCTGGCCATCGAGGTCCGGATCGACACCGAACTGGGCGAGGAGAGCTCGTACGCACTGCAGGGCCTCTGCGACGTGCTCTGGGCCCACCGCTCCCGCTGAGGCGGCCGGCGCGCGCCGTTCCGTGATCCAGGACGCGCCAGGTCCGCCACGGCCACGGCCGCGGTAGCATGCGCCGACTTCGTGGGAAGCCCCGCCATGAACCAGAAGTCGCTGCTGCTCGTCGTCGCCCTGTTGCTGTTCGGCGCGGTCGCAACCAGCTTGCTGCTCGCGGGGGACGGCCCGGCACCCATGCCGCTCGACGCCGAACGCAGCACGGCGACGGCCAGCGGCGACGCGGTCTCCGCCACCGGCGACCAGGAGCGAGGCTTGCCGAGCGACGCGATGCACAGCGGCGAGGCCGCGAGTGTCGAACGCGCCGAAGCGGCCGCCACCACGGGCAGCCGCCCGCTGCCCGAGGACGCCAAGTGGCTCGTCGTGACCGTGCTCGACAAGGCGACCTCGACACCGGTCGCCGGCGCGCGCGTGTTCTGGAGCGACGAGACGCTGCACGAGTACCTCGGCTTCGCCGGCGACCATTGGGACACGTGGAGCGAAGAGCTGCAGGTGATGTGGCGCGACCCGCTGAAGATGGCGGAGCGCGGCGGCTGGAGTGCAATCACCGACCAGGAAGGCAAGGTGCGCGTCACGCTGCGCGAGCAGACGACCGTCGGCTGTCGCCACGAGGGCCGCTACGGCCTGCTGCAGCTGCGGAAGAACACGGTGCCGCCCCCGAACGGCCATCGGCTGCTGCTCGAACCGGACCAGGAACTGCGCGTGCACGTGGTCACCGCCGACGACCGGCCGGCCGCCAAGGTGCCGATCAACCTCGCGCCCTACGGCACCGACGGCCGCATGGTCGGCTACTTCGCCTGGCAGCCGTTCGCGTTCACCGACACCGACGGCGACGCGACGATCCCGCACGTGCGGGCCCTGCTCGAGCAGCTCGCCACCCAGGACGAGGCGAAGGACCAGCAGGTGACCTGGCGCGTGCGCGCGATGCTGCCGGGCAGCCGCGACGGCGGGGTCGTGGTCGACATGGCCGCGTTGCCGAGCGAACCGGTCCTGCTGCGGTTGCCGCCGACGGGACGCATCCGCGTGCGCGCCGAGTTCCAGCAGCAGCCGCTGCCGGGCTTCCGCCACGCGTTCCTGCAGGAGGACGCCGACGACGAGGAGCTCCGCTACCCCGCCCACCGCTTGCAGAAGGCGGGGCCGGACGGTGCCGTGGTGTTCGAGCACGTGCCGCTCGGGCGGCGCTTCTACACCGGCAGCTACGGGATCGCGCTGCATCAGGAGTTCCGGGGCCCGACCGCGGTGGACCAGCAGGTCGAAGTGCTGCTCGAGCCACGTCAGGAGATCTCGCTGTGGCGCGGTCGCCTGCTGCTTCCCGACGGCACGCCTGCCGCCGGATTGCGCGCGAACCTGCAGCTGCGTGGGCCATCGGTCGAGGAGGACGAGGAATTCCGAACCGACGCCGAGGGGCGCTTCCTGATCGCCGCCGGTCGTCGCAACGACGCGGATCCCGACGAGGCAGGGCGCGACTACAGCATCCAGTCGGTCCGTGTGCTGACGCGGCCGAAGGACGAGCCGCCGCTGCAGGGCACCGCGGCCCCACGCACGCTGCGCACCGGCATCGAGGACCTCGGCGACCTCCGCCTCGAACGCCCACCCGTGGTCGTGGCCGGGCGACTGCTGTGCGGCGAGCAGCCGTTTCGCGGCCAGATCCACCTCGAGATCCGCAAGGAACAGCCAGCCGAAGGCCGGCGGCCGGTGCGCTGGGTCGACGTCGACGAAGCACGCATCTGGCAGAACCGCGAAGGTCGCTTCGCGGCGCACGGCGAACTGCCGCCCGGTCGCTACCGCCTGCACGCCTCGACCGAAGCGGCGCTGCCGATCGAACCGGTCGAGTTCCGACTCGGCACCGAGGACCTGGTCGTGCAGATCGACCTCGGCTCGCCGGTCGCCGCGAGCGTGCTGCTGCCGGAACGCACGCAGGCCGACCTCGTCGCCGCCTGGCTGCTGCCGGCGACCACGAGCCGTTCGGCCAGTGTCACGACGAAGCCGCGCGAGCTGCGCACGAGTCCAGAGCTGCAGTCCGGCGAGCGGTTCGACCTGATGTGGCCGGCGGTGCCGAGTGGCACCTACACGCTCGAGCTGCGGACGATGACGCGCCTCGAGCCGCTGGTGACGATCCCCGACCTGCAGGTGCCGCCACCGGAAGGTGGCGATCCACGCCTCGTCGACATCGACCTGCGCGGCCTCGTGCGCACGTGCACGCTGGCCTTGCACGACCAGGACGGCAAGCCGCTCGAACGCGCCTACGGCTGCGCGTTCCCGTTCGGCCAGGTCGAGACGGCGCGCTGGGACGGACAGCAGTTCCACGAACAACCAGCGACGCTGCTGCTGCCGCCGGGCCCCGTCGACCTGCTGCTCGCAGTGCAGGGCTTCCGCCCGCAGCGGGTTTCGTGCCTCGGCGAACGCCTGGAGGTCCGGCTCGATCCGTGGCCGACCGTCGAGGTCCGGCCGCCCGCGCAGGAGCTGCCGGCCGGTGCGCACTTCACGGTGCGCCTGCAGCAGGCGACCCAGGGTGCTTCGGAGGCGAACTTCCGTTCGCAGTGGGGCGGTGGCAACCGCTCGGAGTTCTTCGCCCCCTCGACGAACTGGCAGGTGTTCGAGGAGGACCAGGCCAAGCTGCCGATCGGCGACGGCATCTACCAACTGCAGATCCGGATCCGGCAGAACGGCAAGAGCGTGCCGGTGCCGGTCACCGCCCCGACGCAGGTGCTGTCGACCGACGGGCGCATCGTGCCGCAGGTGACCGCCGAAGCCTGGCAGAAGGCGACCGAGCAACTGAAGAAGCAGCTCGAGCAGACGAAGAATCCGACGCCACGCTGAGGGCGAACAAGTCCTTGCGGGGCGCCGCCCGCCGGCCCACCATGCGCCGCTCCGCTGCCCCACCCGTGAACGCGACGTCCATCAAGAAGGTCTGGATCGAAGCCGGCTGCATCTCCTGCAAGCTGTGCCAGGACATCGCCCCGAAGGTGTTCCGCGTCGACGACGACCAGGACTGCGTGGTGCTCGCCGACGCCGCCCAGCACTTCCGTTCGCAGCGCGACGACATCGAACAGGCGGCGCGCGACTGCCCGGTCGAGGTCATCAAGATCGACCACGGCTGAGCACCGCTCCGGCTGCTGGCCCGGTGCCGACGGCTCTGCTCAGCTGGGCGGCAGGAGGTGGTTCGGCAGCGCCGCGGCGACCCCGCGCGCCAGGTCGTGCAGTCGCACCGGCTTCGTCAGGTAGCCGCTCATCCCGGCGTCGCGGCACATCTGCTCGTCGCCGGAGAGCGCGTTCGCGGTCAGCGCCAGGATCGGCACGGTCGCAGTCACCTCGACCTTGCGCATCGCGCGCGTCGCCGTGAGCCCGTCCATGCCCGGCATCTGCACGTCCATCAGCACCAGGTCGAAGCCGCCGCGCCTGCTGCTGTCGACGGCTACGATGCCGTCGCACGCGACCTCGACCGTGCAGCCGAGCTTCTCGAGCATGCGCTTGGCCACCTCGCGGTTGACCGGGTTGTCGTCGACGAGCAGCACGCGGGCCCGGAAGTGCGGCAGCACCTGCGCGGACTCCGGCGGCAGCGGGGCGGCGGCGGCCACGGCGTCGATCTCGAACGCGAACGTCGACCCTTCACCCGACGTGCTCTCGACGGTGAGGCTGCCGCCCATCAGTTCGCAGAGCCGGCGGCTGATCGACAACCCCAGGCCCGTACCGCCGAACCGTCGCGCCATCGAGGCATCCGCCTGCACGAACGGTTGGAAGAGGCGCGCCGCCTGTTCGGCCGAGATGCCGATGCCGGAGTCCTCGACGGCGATGCGCAGGCGCCCAGGTGCCGGGGCGTCGAGGCGCACGTGGATGCCGCCGCGGCCGGTGAACTTCACCTCGTTGCCGAGCAGGTTGGCCAGTACCTGGCGGAGACGCATCGCGTCGGCGACCAGCACCTCGGGCACGTTGCGGGCCGTGTCGACCCGCAGCCGCAGGCCCTTCTGCAGGCACGCCGGCGCGAACAGCGCCCGGACCTCGTCGACCATCGGCCGCACCGCGAACGGGGCTGGCTGCAGCTCGAGTCGGCCGGCCTCGACCTTCGACAGGTCGAGCACGTCGTTGAGCATCGCCAGCAGCATCTCGGCGCTGCGGCCGATGCCGGTGACGAGGTCGCGCTGCTCCACGTCGAGTTGCGTCGCCGCGAGCAGGCCGAGCATGCCGATCACGCCGTTCAGCGGGGTGCGGATCTCGTGGCTCATCGTCGCCAGGAACTCCGACTTGGCGCGGCTGCCGGCGAGCGCCTGCTCCTTGGCGACCTCCATCTGGTGGTTGGTCTCGCGAACGGCGGCGAGCGCCTTCTCGAGCTCCTGGGTGCGGGCCTCGACCTGCTTCTCCAGCAGGATCGCCGTCTGGAACAGCCCGAACGAACTGCCCTGCGGGTCCACCGACTGCTCGACGCGACGGCTCAGCACCTCGACGACGCGACGCAGCCGGTCGTTCTCGGCCTGCAGGTCGTCGAGTCGCGGCTCGCGGCTGTCGGCTCCTCCGTTCACGCGCAGCCCCGTCTGCCGATGGCGACGCCCGTCAGCGCCTGCTCCAGGTCCTCGGCCAGGTCGTGACCACGCGCGTCCCACGGCACCGGGCCTTCCTCGATCGTGCTGAAGAACGCCGGGGACACGGGGTCGTCACCGAGGGCGGTGGCACGCCGGCAATCGCTGCTGGTGAGGGTCGGGACCAAGGGATCTCCTTCGAGTGCAGCACCGACATCGGCCGGAGGTGCTGCCGCCATCCATCGGGGAGATCGCGCAGGGGAGGCGGATGCGCCGAACGGACCGTGGCATCGGCCCGGCCAGGCCGCGGTCGGGCCAGGTTCCGCAACGGATCCCGCAGGAACCGGGGTGCCGTGGGCACCGAACGGAGGGTCGAGCACTTTTCCGTCGCCCGATGCATCGGCTCGGCCGTCGGTGGCATCTTCTGGTCGCGACCATGACCACGGCCCGCCCCGACGTCGAACTGCTGCTGCGCCACCAGGAATGGGTGCGCAACCTCGCCCACCGGCTCGTCGCCGACCCGGCGACCGCCGACGACGTCGCGCAGGAGACGCTGCTCGCCGCCGCGACGCGCGCCCCGACGGGCTTGCGCGAGCCGCGCGGCTGGCTGCGCAAGGTCGCCCAGAACGCGGCGCGTGCGTTCGCCCGCTCGACCCGGCGACGCACGCGCCGCGAACTCGAGGCCGCCGGGCGGTCCACCGGCGCAGGGGATGCGACCGACCCGGCAGTGACCCTGCAGCGTGCGGCCGCGCACAAGCGCGTCGTCGACGCCCTGTTCGCCGTGCCGGAGCCCTACCACACGGTGTTGCTGCTGCGTTTCTTCGACGATCTCGGCGTGGAAGCCATCGCGGCCCGACTCGCCCGGCCGGTGGCGACCGTGCGTTCGCAGCTGCAACGCGGCCTCGCCCGCATGCGCGAGATCCTCGACGGTGAGTTCGGCGGCGACCGCGGTGCCTGGTGCGCGGCGTTGGCGCCGCTGCTGCCCGCACCCGGCGCGAGCACGACCGGAACGGTGGCCCTGATCCTCGGAGCGATGACGATGAGCAAGTGGATCCCGATGGCTGCCGGCCTGCTGCTGGCTGCGGTTCTCGGCTGGCAGCTCCTACCGGCGACCGCGGTGCCCGCCCCGTTGCGGGAGAACGCAGCCGCGGCCCCGGCGGCGAGCGCGTTGAGCCCGCTCGACGCAAGCGACGCGAGCGCAGCACGCACCCCCGCGGAGAGCCCCGCGGTTCGCGACGAGCCGCCCGCAACCAACACCACCGCAGGAGTCCGCGGCCGCCTGCTGACCCCGGAAGGCGACGCCCTGCCGGGCGTGACGGTGGCCTGGGCCGACCCGAAGAAGCCGCATCGCGTCGGCAATCGCATCGTCGCGCGCGGCCTGTCCGTCGACCTGGATGGCGACGGCAACCGCCGGCTGCTGGCGACCCCGGAAGGTCGCCGCCAGCTCGCCGCGGTGTTCGGCACCGAGGCAGCCGCAGCCCTCGCCGCGATCGAAGGGCAACCCGCTGCCCACCCCCGGGCGACGACCGACGGGCTCGGTCGCTTCCAGCTCGTGACCGAGGGCCCGGGCGAGCTCGTGCTGGAGTCGGACGAGCTGATGCTGTTCGGCTCGGGCCGGCTGCCGGACGAACCCGGGACGATCCACATCGTCGGCCGAGCGACCTCGGTGGCCGGCGTCGTGCGCGACGAACAAGGCACGCCGCTGGCCAATGCCTACGTGTCGCTCGGCTTCCGCGTCGACGCGTTGCCGGGCCTCGCGGCGCGACTGCTCGACGGCAGTGACTACCGGTCGTGGAACGCGACCAGTGGCGCCGACGGGCGCTTCTCGCTGGGACGCGTGCCGGTGCACGCCGCGTTGGCGATCACTGCGCAGAAGCGTGGCCACGCGACGCTGTCGACCGCGACGACGGCGATCGCCGGACCGGTCGACTGGACGCTGCGCACCGAGTCGACCGGTGCCCCGACGCTGGCGGGCAGCGTGCGCCACGCCGACGGCAGTGCGGCGGCCGGGGCCCGCGTCGACTTCGGCCAGGACAGCGGCGTCGCCGACGAGCACGGGCGCTTCTCGTTCGACCTGACGTACTGGAGCGACGGCACGCGGCTGACCGCCTGGGTCGCCGGGCACGAGCCGGCGGTGCTCGACGGCCTCGGCGCCCGGCTGCGCACCGAGCCGACCGCCGGTGCGGAGCTGCAGCTGTGGCTCGGCGGCCCCGCGAAGTCGATCACCGGCCGCGTGCTCGCCGCCGACGGCAGGGCGCTGCGCGCGGTGCGCGTCGCCGTCGTCGACGCCACCCAGGCCGGGAGCTCCGACCAGTCGATCGAGGGCTTGATCGGCGACCAGGGCAAGGTCACCAGCGACGACCAGGGGAACTTCGAGCTGCGCGGCCTGTCGTCGCGGACCTACCACGTGCGCGCGGTGGACCCCGAGTCGCTGCTCGTGCTCGAAGCCACGAACGTCGCCGCCGGCACCCGCGACCTCGAACTGCGCGCCCCGCGCGACCCGCTCGTCGCCCGCGGCGAAGGCCAGGTCGTCGACCAGCGCGGCCTGCCGGTCGCCGACGCCCGCGTTCGGCTGCGCGCGGTGCTCCGCCGTTGCGGCAGCTTCGTCGAGGCGCTGGACGGGCGCGCGCAGGCCACCACCGACGCCGACGGCCGGTTCGTGCTGGCCGACTGCCCGCGCGCCGGTGTGCAGTGGACGATCGACGGCGAGGGGATCGAGTGGACGGTCGCGGAAGCGCCGGCCGACCTCGGCCCGGTGCGGCTCGTGGTCGCGCGGGTGCTGAAGTTCCGACTGGTCCGCACCGGCAGCACCTACGCCGCGGCCACGGCCTTCGAGGTCCGCGATGCAACCGGAACGGTGCTGACGACGACCGAACGGCGGCCAGGCGTGCAGTCGATGCACCATCGGGTGCCGCTGCGCGACACGCCGGTCTACGAGGTCGACGAACGGGCGACGACCCTGGTGCTGTTCCAAGGCGACCGCGAACTCGGCGGCGTGCCGCTGCAGCTGCAGATCGGCGACGTCACCGACGTCGACTTCTAGCGAGCGAGGCCACGTCCCGTCGCCGCGGGTTCAGCTGCCGGGTCCGACCACCGAGACGTTGAAGTACTTCGCGTCCGGGTGGTGGCAGATCACCGCCGACGTGCTCTGTTCGGGCACCAGCTGGAACTCCTCGCTGAGCACCACGCCGATGCGCGACGCCTCGAGCAGCTTCAGCAGCTTGTCCTGGTCCTCGATGTTCGGGCAGGCCGGGTAGCCGAACGAGTAGCGGCTGCCCTGATACTTCTGCTTGAACAGGTCGTCGACGTCCGGCGCGTCCTCGGCGGCGATGCCGAGCTGCTGGCGCATGCGCTTGTGCCAGTACTCGGCGAGCGCCTCGGCGCCTTCGACCGACAGGCCGTGGAAGTGCAGGTACTCGTCGTAGCGGTTCTCGCGGAACAGCCGCTCGCTCTCGTGCGTCGCGACCGCCCCCATCGTCACCAGTGAGAACCCGACCACGTCGAGCTCGTCGCTCTCCTTCTTGCGGAAGAAGTCCGACAGGCAGAGACGCCGGCCGCTCGGCTGGCGCGGGAAGTCGAACCGGCACAGCTCGGTGACGCGGTCCTTCGGGTCGAGCACGACCAGCGAGTTGCGTTCGCTGAAGCACGGCCAGAAGCCGTAGACGACCCGCGGTTCGAGCGTCTTGTCGGCGCGCACCTTCTTCACCATCTCGCGGAAGCGCGGTTCGACCGTCTCGGCGACGAACTTCGCGTAGTCCTGGTCGCTGCGCTTGCCCTGCTTGTACTGCCACTGCAGGCGGTAGAGCGCCTTCTTGTTCACGTACTGGAGGACCGTGCCGAGGTCGAGCTCCTGCGGCGTCACCACGGCGGCCCCCCAGAACGGCGGGGTCGGCACCTTGGGAGCCGGGCGCACGCCGCTGTCGGCGTACTCGGCGAACGCGTGCTGCAGGAACTGCTCCTTCTCGGCGCGGGTCATGCGCCGGTGGCTGGTCACGCGCTTCTGCGGCTCCGGCGTCTGCGTGACGACCTTCACCTTCGTGCGGCCGGTCAGCTCGTCCATGATGTGCAGGCCGGAGAACGCGTCGGCGCCGTAGTACACGGGTCCGCTCGTGTAGGCGGCCCGGAGGTCGTTCTCGACGTAGTGGCGGTTCAGCGCCGCACCACCACAGATCACCGGCGTCTTGATGCCGCGCTGGCTCATCAGCTCGAGGTTCTCCTTCATCACGACGGTCGACTTGACGAGCAGGCCGCTCATGCCGATCGCGTCGGCCTTGTGCTCCTTCGCCGCCTCGAGGATCTGCTCGGCGGGCACCTTGATGCCGAGGTTGACGACCCGGTAGCCGTTGTTGCTGACGACGATGTCGACCAGGTTCTTGCCGATGTCGTGCACGTCGCCGCGCACGGTCGCGAGCACCATCGTGCCCTTGGCCTCGCCCTCGACCTTCTCCATGTGCGGCTGCAGGTGGGCCACCGCCGCCTTCATGCACTCGGCGCTCTGCAGCACGAACGGCAACTGCATCTCGCCGCTGCCGAACAGCTCGCCGACCACCTTCATGCCGTCGAGCAGGATGTCGTTGATGATCGCCAGCGGCGCGTGCTTCTGCATCGCCTCGTCGAGGTGCTTGCCGATGCCGTTCTTGTTGCCGTCGACGATGCGCTTCTTCAATCGCTCCTCGACCGGCAGCAGGTTCTCGTCGTTGCCGCTGCCCGTCTCGATGCGCTTCTTGCCGGCGAAGCGGGCCAGGAACGCGAACAACGGGTCGTAGCCCTCGCGGCGCCGGTCGTGGATCAGGTCGAGCGTGACCTGCTTGTCCTCGTCGTCGAGCTTGTGCGTCGGGATGATCTTGCTGGCGTGCACGATCGCCGCGTCGAGCCCGTACTTGCGGGCCTCGGCGAGGTAGACCGAGTTGAGGATCTGCCGCGGATACGGATCGAGGCCGAAGCTGATGTTCGACAGGCCGAGGATCGTGCGCACGCCGGGGATGTGCTGCTTGATCAGGCGGATGCCCTCGAGCGTCTGCACGCCGGCGTCGCGCGACGCCTCGTCGCCCGAGCCGATCGTGAAGGTCAGCGGGTCGAAGATCAGGTCACCAGGTTGCAGCCCGTGGCGGTGCACGACGATGTCGTGCAGGCGCTTGGCGACCGCGAGTTTGCGCTCGGCGGTCTTGGCCATGCCCTCCTCGTCGATCGTCAGTGCCACGAACATCGCGCCGTAGCGCTTCGCCAGCCGGCACAGCGCGTCGGCCTTCTCCTCGCCGTCCTCGAGGTTGATCGAGTTGATGATCGCGCGGCCCGGGATCACCTGCAGCGCCTTCTCGACGACGTCGATCTGCGTGCTGTCGACCATGACCGGCGCCGTCACCTGCTGCACCATCGGCTGCAACAGCTTCAGCATGTCGCCGGCTTCGTCGCGGCCGACGAACGCGGTGCACACGTCGAGCACGTGCGAGCCCTCGTGCACCTGCTCCTTCGCCATCTGCAGCATGCCCTCGACGTCGCCCGCGACCATCAGCTCCTTGAACTTCTTCGAGCCGTTGGCATTGGTGCGCTCGCCGACGATCAGCGGCCCGCTGTCCTGGTCGAGCGGCACCGAGTGGAACAGCGACGCCAGCTGCGGCTGGTAGTCCTTCGGGCGCTCGGCCGGGCGCAGCCCCCGCATCGCCGCCGCCATCGCCTGCACGTGTTCGGGCGTGGTGCCGCAGCAGCCGCCGACGACCCCGATGCCGAACTCCCCGACGAACCGCGCCTGGAAGCGCGCCAGCTCCTGCGGCGTCAGGTCGTAGACCGCCTTGCCGCCGACGTTGCGCGGCAGGCCGGCGTTGGGCATCACCATGATGGTGCGCGTCGTCGTCTTGCCGAGGTGACGCACCGACTCCTGCATCAGGTCGGGGCCGGTCGCGCAGTTCAGGCCGATCACGTCGACCGGCAGCGCCTCGAGCGTGGTGACGGCGGTGGCGATGTCGCTGCCGACCAGCATCGTGCCGGTGGTCTCGATCGTCACCGTGCAGAAGATCGGCACCTCGCGGCCGAGCTCGGCCATCGCGTCGCGCGCCGCATTGACCGCGATCTTGACCTGCAGGATGTCCTGGCACGTCTCGATGTTCAGGCAGTCGGCGCCGCCGGCGAGCAGCCCCTTCGCGTAGACCTTGTAGCCCTCGAACATCTCGTGCGGCGACACGTGGCCGAGGGTCACCAGCTTGGTGCCCGGGCCGATCGACCCGGCGACGAAGCGCGGCCGGTCCACGGTGGCGAACTTCTGCGCGGCCTTGCGCGCGACCTCGGCCGCCAGCTTGTTCAACTCGAACGCGCGATGGCCGATGTCGAACTCGGCCAGCACGTAGGGCAGGCCACCGAACGAGTTGGTCTCGACGACGTCGGCGCCGGCCGCGAAGTAACGTTCGTGGATCGCCTGGACGACGTCCGGCCGGGTCTCGACCAGCAGTTCGTTGCAGCCTTCGAGGCCGCGGAAGTCGTCGAGTGTCAGGTTGGCGAGCTGCAGCTGGGTGCCCATGCCGCCGTCGAAGACCAGGACGCGGTCCTTCAACGTACGCAGGATGGGGAACTGTTCGAGGCGGGCGCGTGGATCGAAACGAGTCATCGAGGCTTCTGGCGCAGGAGCTTACCGACCTTCGCCTCGCCAGAGGCCTTGGTTTCCCCGACCCATGCCGTCATGTGCCGCGCGATGGCGGCCCCTCGTCCACGGCGCTTTCGGCTCGGCGTCGGCGGTCCTGCCCCCGCTGGCGACACCCGTCCCACCGACGGCTCGGCCGACTCCGTTCCCCGACCCGATCCGGCCCTCGTCCCGATCAATCGTGCG
Source organism: Planctomycetota bacterium (assembly GCA_016793305.1). Next base: position 26,573 of record JAEUHU010000364.1, on the reverse strand, counting down.
GACCGATCCAGAACCCGCCGTCGCGCCATGCCGTGCTCAGCGCACCGCCCGTCGGACACCAGTGCACCACGAACCGGCGCCCTTCGCCGAAGCGGGTCACCATGGCGCGCAACTCGGGGATGGGGCACTGCTGCAGTTGCTGGACTTCCGCGGGATGGACCGGCAGCAACAACCAGGTCTGCTCGTCCTCGCCATGGACCCAGTCGATGCGTTCGGTGAACACCTTGACGAAGGGCTGGCCGCAGTCGCACGCGGTGATCGCGATGTCGTAGTGCGACTCGTCGACCAGCGACTGCAGGTGGCGCCTGCGCCCGGACGTCCAGGCAACCTCTGCGTCGGCGCCCTGGCAGCGCTCGCAACCGAAGGACCAGCCGCGGAGCGGTGCGTACTCGTCGCGTTCCCGCACCTCGCCAGCCCCCGCTTCGCCGGCCCCCGCCTCGCCGCACGCAGGACACCGCCTCGAGGTCGACTCGACCCGCGGCCCCCCTTCGTCGGGGCCGGCCTCTTCCGAACCGCACTTCGGGCAGCGCCACACGGAGAACCTGGACACGGGGGTGAGCTCCTCGCAGTGGTGCTGGTCGTGGTCGTGGCAGGGGTCGACCGGTCGATGATACGACGGGCCGCGCGTCAGGACGCGATGCGCTCGCGGCGCTCGGCCAGCGGATGCGGCGCGGCTCGGCGTGCCGGCGTGACCACGTCGCGCAGTGCGTTGCGTTCGGTCGCGACCTTGCGCAGCAGCTCGGCGATCGCATGGTCGACGTCGCGGGTCCACAGGCCGACTCCGGGCACCGTCTCCTTGTGCTCGACGGGCAGTTCGGATCGACGTCGCCAGGTCGAGCCCTCCTCGCGCCACTCGGGGAACACGACCGTGCAGCGCGTCGAGAACCGCAGCGTGTTGCGCTCCGTGTCCCAGTCGACCTCGACGGCCTGGACGTCGTGGGGCACCCGCTGGCACCACGCCTGCACCTCACCGAAGCCCGTGGCGAGGTAGGTGCGAACGGCGGCGACGTCGGCGAGCGGGCGGCCGGGCGGCCCGGACCGGGACGCCAGGGCGGGGTGGGCGGTGGTCCGGGCGTGGGTCGAACGGCAGGGTTGGGTGTTCATGGCTTTGGGGGGCTCGGGTTGTTCGGTTCGCCCCTCGAGCGACACGACGACCGGTCCTGTTCGTGGGATCGCGCCGACCTTGCCGCCGACGGGCGTCTCTGCGCGAGCCGTGCCGACACCACCGTGTCGCCTACCCCTGGCTGCGCGCGACTCCCTGACCGCCGGCGGCGGCCTGCTGGAGCTGCGCCTGCACGGCCTTCGCAAAGGCTTCGTTCGGGTCCTTCTGCAGGGCCAGCGCCGTGAAGTGCGCGGCGAGGTCGGGCGCTTGCCGCAGCAGCGCGGTCCGCGCCAGGCGCGCGGCCGAGGCCGCGTCGCCGGCCTGCTGTTCCCCGAAGCGCCGGGCCCGATCCCGTTCGCCCAGCCGGAGCAGGCATTCGAACTTCGCCTCCTCCCAGGGGTCGAGACGACCATCGCCGTCCTGTTCGCGGAACTCGCGCGAGACCTGCTCCGCCAACGCCAGGGCAGCGGCCCAATCGCCGTGATGCTGGGCCAGTCGGAAACGCAGCATGCGCACGCCGACCGGGGACTCCGTGCCCGCCGCACGCGCGCCGTCGATGGCGGCGACGACGGCCTCGGCGTCGGCGGTGCGGCCGAGCCCGAGCAGGGCGACGATCCGCTGTTCGGCGTCGACGAAGTCGTTCGGACAGGCCTGCAGCATGGCCAGGGCCTCCTCGAACCGGCCGCGCGTGCTGAGCCGCATGGCCAGCAGCCGGCGCGGTGCCGCCAGGGCCGGCTCCTTGGCCATCGCCGCGCGCAGCGACTGTTCACCCTGCGCATGGCCCGCCGGCTGGCCGTCCATCAGCGCCGCACCTTGGACAGCCAGGACCAGGGCGTCGTCGGGCGACACCGCAGCGAGGCGCCCGAGCACCTCGCGAGCCAGGCCCGGCGCCCAGAACCGTTCGAGCAGCAGGCGGGCATGGGCTCGCAGCAGCGCCGCAGGAGCAGCACCCTTGGTCGCCAGCTCGCTCAGCACCTGGTGCGCCGCCGCCAGTCCCGCGCCACCGGCCAGGATCGCCGCCGCGCGCGGCCAGTCGTCGTCGGCGAGCCGCCCCGAGGCCGCAGCGTTGCGCGCGCGGCGCGCCGCCTCGTCGCGCACGCCCGCGGCCAGCAGCTGGGCCGCGAGGCCCAGTTCGTGGCTCGGCACGCCCGACAAACCGAAGGCCGCCGCGCAGGCATGGATGGCCTCGGGGTGCCGCCCGGCGCGGCCCAGATGGAAGCCGAGCTCGGCGAGCGCCCAGGTGAAGGTCGGACGCAGCGCCAGCGCCTGCCGCAACTCCGCCTCGCCGAGATCGAGCTTGCCGATGGCGCACAGGGCAGCACCACCGAGGGCGTGGGCAGACGGGTGCTTGGCGTCGATCGCACGCAGTTCCTGGCAGACGGCGACGGTCGCCTCGTAGCGACCGTGGCGATACAGCAGGTCGGCGAGGTCGACCCGGATCGCGGGATCCGCCGGCCGCTCCCTGGCCGCACCGGCGAGGGCCTGCACGGCTTCGTCCACCCGCCCCATGCGCGCCAGCAGCCGGGCCTTCTCGACCGTGAACGGCAGGTGTCCCGGCGCCAGCTGCTGCGCCTGGGTCCAGGCGCGCAAGGCCTGGTCCAGCAGGCCACGGCTGGCCAGCAGGGTCGCATGGATGCTGTGGTTGAACGGGTTGCCGGGCGCGAGTTCGCGGGCCACTTCGTTGGCGATCCACGCCAGCGTGGGGCGCGCCAGGCGGAAGTACTGCCAGGCCTGCCATTCGTTGGCGCGCGGATGGGCCGGGTCGAGCCGCAGGGTCTGCACCAGGGCCGCGTGGGCCTGGTCGTCGCGGCCGGCCACCAGATGGCATTCGGCGATGCGCGCCCAGTTGCGCGCATCCGCGGGATCGCGATCCCGGGCCTTCTCGAAGGCCGACAGGGCTTCGTCCAGACGGCGTTCGGCGCACAGGACCTCGCCGACCAGCTGCTGCGGCCACTCGTCGTCGGGCCACAGCTGGACGATCTCGCCGACCACGGTCCGCAGCCGCGTCCGGGCGGCCGATTCGCCCGGGCCAGCCGCGTCGGCGGCCTCCTTGGCGCGGACGAAGCGGTAGAGCCACGCGATCTCGTAGTCGCGCCGCAGCGCCACGGCTTCGTCGACCAGCCGGTCCCCCGCCTCGGCAGAGCCCGCGTCCTTCGCGGCCCAGGCTTCGTCCACCAGGGCGATGTAGCGGCACTCCACGGCGCCGACCGCGTCGAGGCGCCCCTCTTCGGCGCGCGGCACGGCCACCAGCGCGCCGTTGTTGGCGAGGCTGCGCAACCGGGTGAGCTCTTCGTAGGGTGTCTCGCGAACCTCGTGGGACATCGGGTCCTGCACGGCGAGGGTCTCCTGGGCGTCGTCGTAGCCGATGGCGACCGCGACGTGGCGCGACTGCGAGTAGTCCTCTTCGAGGATCACCGGGATCCCGGCGTCGAGCAGGGCGCGCAGCTGCGACAGGTCGGCTTCGATGCGCCGCGTCGCGAAGCCGGCCGCCTCGAGGAAGCGGCGCATCCTGTAGACCGGCGTGCCACCCGTCGGCAGCTTGATCGCCCGCGCGATCGTGAGCTGCTCGGCGGGCACGCCGAAGAAGCGCAGGTAGAGCTCCACCGCAGCAGGTCCACAGTGGTCGCGCAGCTGGGCCACCGACGGGAAGGCAGCGAGCCGCTGGCGCCTTGCCGAAGCCGCCTCGGGGCGACCGACGCGACCGACGTGGCGCCGTGCGTGTTGGGCCACCGGGTCCGCGGGATGGTGCGTCGCGAGTTCCTGCCACACCCGCACCGCCTCGTCGCGGCGCCCCGAACGATAGAGAACGGCGCCGAGCTCGTAGCGATCGGCCAGCGCCGTGTCGGCCTCCGGCGAGCCCGCCAAGAGCTCCTCGAGCAGCTGCTGGGCGTCGCCCCAGCGTCCCTGGGCCATGAACATGCGCAGGCGGAGCCGCCGCACCTCCCGATCGTCGGGCCCGAGCGGCAGCAGCACGTCGAGATGGCCGTGGGCCGGCGCGAAGTCGCCGGCCAGGAAGTCGACGTAGCCGAGCCCGAGCAGGCCCTGGCGCCGCCCACTCCCTCCGGCGGCGACCGCCGCCGCGAAGCGTTCCCGCGCCAGGCTGCGTTCGTCGAACATCAGGAACAGCCGGCCCGCTGCGACCAACGCGCGGCCGTCCTCGCCGAGGTGCTGCTGCGCGGCCAGCAGCTCCTGCGCCGCCAGGCTCCGGCAGCGTTTGCGCGCGAGGCCATGCGCAGCCGCCAAACGGGCCGTGCCGGCCACTTCGCGCCACTCGGCGCCGCCGGCCGCAGCGAGTCGGCTGGCCTCGGCGGCGGCATCGACGGCGAGCTCCAGGGCCTCGTCGACGAACGGCGAGGTGCGGCCCAGCAACTGGGCGCCGAGCACGCGCGCATGCAGTCCCTCGGACCGGCTGCTCGCCGGGTCGCGCCACACCTGCTGGCAGAGTTCGTGCGCGGCGCGGAAGCGTTCCAGGCCGCTCAGCGCGCGCGCTCGCGCGAGACGAACGGCCGGCGGGGCGCCACTGCCGGGATCGAGCGCCGCCAGGGCCTCACGATGCCGATGGGCGGCGATCAGGGCCTCGGCCTCGACCACGGGAGCGGCGGGAAGGGGGCGGAGGGAGTCGTTCATGGCTGGAGGCCGTGGAGCTCCGTCCGGTGCCGTTCCGTTCGCGGAATCGAGCCGCGAGCCGGAAATCGCAGCTGGCGTGGTCCCGTCCGCCCGCCCCGATGGCGTCTGCTCCGCCTCGATCAGCGCGCCGGCAGGACCACCTTGCGCGGCGCGCTCGGCTCGGCCCCGAAGTCGACGTCGACGATCGCCGAGCGGCGCCCCGGCGCGCCGACGAACACGCGCTGCCGACCGGGCCGCATGCCGCGCAGCGCGACCCGGCCCCGCTCCGGTGCCTGCTCCTGCCAGTGGTCGCCGACCACCACGGTCGCCGCGAGCGCCTGGCCCTGGTCGTCCACCACCTCCAGTTCGGCCCGCGCATCCGGCAGCTCGATCCGCCACGGCCCGGCCCCCGCCAGCACGGTGCGGAGCGTCACGCAGCCGTCGCGCTCGACGACGATCGCATCGCCCTCGCGCGGGTCGGCGCCATGCCAGCCACCGTCCTGCTGCAGCGGCCACCAGGAAGGATCGTCCGCCTCGAACCACCCGGCGCGCACGAACCCGACCTTCGCACCTTCCGGCACGGCGCCGCCTCCATCGACGACCACGAGGCGCGCCGGACCGGCCACGGGCACCGACCCCAGCTCGAGATCGCCCGTGCCCGGCTCGCCGACCCGCAAGTGGCGGCAGCGCCAGTCCGGGGAGTCGGCCGCCCGCACGACGATGCTGCACCAGCCCGCTTCGCCGCGCACCAGCTCGAACCGCCCGTCGGATCCCACCTCCAACCCTTCGCCATCCACGCCACCGATCCGAACGCGCCCCGCACACGGCTTGCCTGCATCGTCGACGAGCACCCCGCGCACGCGCGGCGACGGCAACCACTGCACGCGCAGGGGACCATCGCCGGAAGCACCGTCGGGGAACGGGAACTCGCGCTCGGCCTTGGACCCTTCCTCACCGGCGTGCACCCGCACCACGAACGGGCCGCGGACCGGCACCAGCACGTCGCCTTCGGCCTCCTGCGTCGAATCCTCGGTGCAGCCCGGGAACCACGCCGACAGCAAGACTGGGCCAGCGGGCGCTCCCTGGACCACGACGCGCCGATGCTGCACGGCCGGCGCAGGCGAGGCCGGCGCCGTCTCCCGGCTCGGCGAGCAGGTGCCGTCGTACGCGTCCGGATCGGCGAGGTCCGGCAGCTGCAACACCACGTCGACCCCAGCGGGAGCCGAGAACGTGATCTCGCGGCCGTTCGGCAGCACGACCTTGTGCGGCGAGTCGTCGGGTTCGGCCCCGAGGATCGTGAACGCACCGTCGGCGCCGGTCCTGGCCCACGGCCCACGATGCAAGCCACCGCCGCAGACCATCGCATCGGCTACCGGTGTACCGCGGTGGTCGAGCACACGCCCCCGCTGGGCCGGGCCGTAGCCGCACTCGACGAGGGCCGGTGGGTCGCCCGGCCGCCAATCGAGGGTCTCGTAGAAGATGTGCAGGCCTGGGTGCTGCACGTAGAAGTCGGCGATGCCCTGATGCGCGTCGATGCCGCGCAGCACCGCGAGCCCGGCGGCGTCAGCGGTCGCGTTCGCGATGTCCGGCGTGTGGCCGCAGTAGCCGCAGAAGCCGACCTTCGCCCCGCCGGCCGGACGCCCGAGCCAGTCGACGATCCGCAGCGGCACGTCCTGGCCGCGGCCGACGCGCGCGACCCGACCGTTCGTCAGCGGCACCACCGCCACGCCAGTGCGTGGGTGCTTCACGACGGCGATGTGCCAATCGCGGTTGCCCTTCGGCCGGTCGATGCGCACGAACCCGTCGGCGTCGCTGGTGCCACGATGCGTCCACCAGAACTCGCCGGCGAGCGGCGTCTTGCTCTCCGCGATCAGGAACACTTCGGCCGCGGCCAGCGGTTCGCCGGTCAGGTCGTCGACCAGCCGCGTCAGCAGCGGTCCACGGTCGCCGGCGACGGCACCGGGGTAGAGCGCCTCGGTGAGCGTGACCTGCTGCGCAGGCACGGGCCCCGCGAGCACCAGGGCGACGACGAACGGAAGAGTGGCGTGCGAGCGGTACACGGTCATGGGCGAGGCGCCGCCGCCAGCAAGCTGCGGGCCAACGAGCATGGCGTCGGGCTCGTGCGCTCGCCACGCCCGGCCGCCGCTCGGCGGAGACCGCACCGGAAGGCAGGCGAGCGGCGCGCGCGCGTGCCGTCGCCTGGACGAGGCAGGCGGAGCGCCTTCAGAAGCGATCGAGGAACGTGCCCGAGGTGCCGACAGGCGCCCCATCGCCGCTCTCGTCCTGCAACCGCGCGACTTCGAGCAACAGCTGCGTCGTGTTGAGGCTGGTGCGCTGGCTCAGTGTGCTCAGACTGCCCTCCAGGAAGGCGAAGCGACCCTGCTGCAGCGAGAACGCGGATTCGAAGATGCGCCGCACCTGCTCGTCGAGCGCCATGCGCAGGTCCGCTTCGCTGACGGTGGCACTGCGCACCAGCGAGTCGCCGAGCAGCTGCTTGCCGGCGGTGGCGGCGGCGAGGCTGTCGCGCAGCTGTTCTTCGCTCAGGTGGTTCTGGGCCACCAGGATCGTGCCGAGGCGCATCGCCGGATCGTGCTTGTTGGTGATCGCGTGCACGACGCGCCCATCCTCGAACTCGAACACGAACATCGCGCCGTCGCCCTGCAGCGTCAACGTACCGGTCTTCTGCAGCGAACTGATCATGCCGACCAGGTCCGGCACGCCGATCGTCTGGATCGTGCCACGCACGCCGCCCAGTTCGCTCCCCTCGGTCGGATCCGTCTTCGGGTCGGTCTTCGGGTCGGTCTTCGCACGCGAGGCATCGCCGCGGCCGCGCGGTGCCGGCGTCGGCGCCGCCGTGCCCAACGTCGCCTCGAGCAGTCCCGTCAACTCGTCGAGCTTGCGCAGCTGCCAGCGCAGTTCGGTCATCGTCGCCACGACTTCGGGCAATGCCCGACCGTGCAGGCACGCGCGCTGCAGCTGGGCGATGCTCCCCTCCAGCGCTTCGGCGCGCGATTGCAGGGTGCGGAGCGTCGTGTAGGTGCGGAGCTGGTTCGGCGGTGGGATGGTCACGGGTCTCCTCGGGTGCCACCCGCTATCGGCCATCGGGAAAGCCCGCACGAAGGTCGCGCGTCGTCCGTTCCGCGCCCGAGCCAACACCCCATCGCAACGGCCCGACGGCGTCCGTTGCCGCACCTGGGACCTCACCAGGTTCGAAGATCCCGGCGACGCCCCCTGTCAGCGGAGCTCGACACGTCGCCGCGAATCAGGCTCGACGTCGAGTGGCGGTGGGAACAGCACACCGGCCATCAACAGCCCCGCGACCAAGGCCCCGCCGACCAGCAGCATGTCGAACAGGAACTGCACGCTCTGCGTGAAGTCGCCGGCGACCGCGGTCGTCAGGCCGCGGAAGCCGAGGCTGCCCGGCACCAGCAACAGCAGGCCCGGGGTGCGCACGACCGCCGCCGGTCGCCGGCGCCAGCGCGCGAACAGGTTGCCGGCGATCGTCACCAGCAATGCCCCGACGAACGCGCCGAGTTCGGGCGTCAGCAGGGCCTGGCCGAGGCGCGCGCCGCCGTAGCCGATCGCCACCGCCAGCAGGATCCAGCCGATCTGGCTGCGCGTGCCGCGCAGCAGGATCGTGTAGGACACCCACGTCGCCAGCAGGGCGACGATGTGGAACGGCCAGCCGAGTTCGTTGCCGGAGACGATGGTGACACGGCCGAACGCGAGCTCGGCGATGCGGTCGCCGATGCCGACGCCGACCACCATCGTCAGCAGCACCGCCAGCGTGCCGAGCAGCCGGGCACTGCCCGACGACAGGTGCCGCATCGCCAGTTCGGCCAGTGCGGTGGTGAACGACAGGCCCGGCAGCAGCACGACGATCGCCGCCACGGTGGTCACGGTCGGATCGAGCTGCAGGCCGAAGCGGGCCCCCATGTGCACGAGGAACGCGACCAGCGCACACGCGAGCGGCGCCTGCACGTCGCCGAGGCCCGGCCGCAGGTGGCCGAGGCGCGCGATGCCGCCGACCAGCAGGCCGGCGAGGCCGGCGAACGCCACTTCCATCGCACTGCCGCGGAACAGCACCGCCGCCCCGGCCCCGGCCAGCGCGTGCGCCATCGGATCGGCCCAGGGTCGCTGCCGGGCCGGGGAGTGCAGCACCGCGCGCACGCGCTCGAGCCCCTGTTCGGGTGGAATACGCCGCTGCACGACTTCGTCGCGCACCGCGTAGAGCTCGGCGAGGCGACCGAGGTCGTGGTCGCCGGGGGCGACGCGCAGCAGCATCGTCTTCGGCTCGGTGCCGGCTGGCCCGATCGCCGCGAAGATCGCCGTCGGCGTCGAGAAGAAGCTGCCCTCGAGCCCGAGCGCTCGGCTGCAGGCGTCCATCGTGTCCTCGATGCGGTACGAGGGACTGCCGAGCATGTGCATCGCACGCCCGATCTCGAGCACGAACTGATGGGCCGTCACGAGGACCAACCTACGACAACGGCGCCGCGCCGGCGACGATCGGTTCGCCCGGGTCGCGCCACCGGGCCGCCGCTCCCGGCCTACGAGCCCTTCTTCGCCACCACCGGGGCCGCCATCACCACTTCGTGTTCGGTGCGGATCTCCGCCTTGCCCTCCGAGGCGAGCCGCCAGGCCGGCTGCTTGCCGAGGCCGACGCGCACCTGCTGCTTGACCAGGTCGCGCTTGCCGAGCGCTTCGACGTCGTGGTACTCGAACACCAGCATCGCGTCCCACGGCTTGCCGGTCGCGTGGTGGTTGGTGAACACGCCGTAGCTGGCGACGACCTTCTCCTGCACCCACGCGTCGAACTGCGGCCGGCCATAGACCTTGACGAAGTCGAGGTAGCTGCCCTTGTCCCGCCACGTGTACGGGATCAGCACGAAGATCGACTTGCTGCGGTCGCCGGCGGCGCCGCCCTGCAGCTGCAGGTCGGCGAGGTAGGTCGTGGTCGGCGCGGCGATGGCCAGCAGGTTCGGGCCGAGCCCGCCGGGGAACTCCCGTTCGATCGCCGTCCACCGCGCCGTCTGCTCGTAGCGTTCGAACTGCAGCAGGAGCGTCGCGTCCCAGGTGTTCTCGTCGACGAACTGGTTCGTCAGCAGCAGGAACTCGAGCATCACGCCGTCCTTCTTCCACTGCTCGAGCCGCGGCAGCTGGTCCTGTTGCAGCAGGCGGAGGAACGCCGGGCGATCGGCCGGCTTGCAGCGGTAGGTGATGAAGACGTGGGTCGCCTTCGGCTCGTTCGACTGCGCGCCGAGCGTGGGCAACAGCGACAGCAGAACGGCGATCGCCGCCCCGGCGCGGGTGAGGAGAGAGAGGATCGGGCTCATGGGAATCGGTTCGTCACGGGATCGAAGTCGAGGGTTGGCGCACCGCGAGTGCCTCGGCGGTCACTTCGTGTGCTTCGGGAACCGCCAGGCCCCGAGGTGTTCGCGCGACCAGGTGAAGAAGAAGCGGATGCCGCGGTCGCCGTCGCCCTTGCCGGAACCGCCCATCTCGAGGTTCGGCCCGGTGCCCTGGCGACCGCGCACGTCCTCGGCGTAGCAGCTGCGGAACAGCATCGCAGCACGCGGCGCTGCGGCGAGGTAACGCGCCCACAGCGCCTCGAGGCGGGCCTTGCTGCGCGGATGGAACACGCCCTCGGCCCCGCTGAGGTCCTCGTCCGGCGTCTCGGTGTTGACGACGAAGCCGCGCTCGGGGATCGGCATCTCCTCGTGCAGCATCTGCACGTCGCAGCCCGGGAAGTCGACGGCCGAGCCGTTCAGGTGGTTCGGCACGATGCCGACCTCGATCGCCGGGGCCTGCGCCTTCCACCACTGCGCCAGCTTCGCCTTCTTCTGCGCACCGTCGGGCTCGCGGAACAGCTCGTGGTCGATGCGGGTCGGGTGGTGGAACTCCTGGTAGAGGTTCACCAGCACGTTGCGCAGCCGCCGCGTCTCGAGGAAGCGGGCCACGTTCTCGACCGCGTTCTGCACCGCCGCTTCGTCGCGCAGCAGCTGGTCCTTGCGCGGCATCATCAGCACGACCAGCACGACCATGCCGCGCGCGTCGGCGGCGCGGACCACGCGCTCGAGCCGTCGGGCGTACGCCGGGATCAGCTTGCCGTCGGACGTGAACGCGTTGGTGCCGGCATCGACGTCGGGGAATCCGCCGTTGGTGCCCTGCAGCCCGACGCTGATCAGGTTGATGCCGTGCGCGGCGTAGTTGTCGAGGTTGTTGCTCAGCCGCTCGGTGACCGCCGGGCTCAGCAGCGCGTTGTTGACGCGCAGCCCCCACAGCAGCACCGGCTCGCCGCCGAGGTACGGCCGGTCGCCGCGCACCTCGAACTCGCGCGTCGCCACCGGTTCGGCCGCCGCTGCGACCCACGCCGCGCCGTCGTCGTTCGGCACCGGCACGTGCTGCGGGTACTCCCAGCGGCCGACGTGGTCGCGCACCCATTCGAAGAAGAAGCGCACGCCGCGGTTGCCCTGCGTGTCGCCGCTGCCGCCGAGCTCGGGGTGCGGTGCGGTGCCGCTGTGGTTGCCGATGCCCTGCACGTAGGCGGCATGGAAGAACAGGCCCGCGTTCTCCGCCGCCAGGTAGCGTTCGCAGTCGGCGAGCACCGCCTCGACGCCGCCCGGCACGAACACGCCGTCGTTCTCGTAGGCGTCCTGCTTCTGCATCTCGACGTTGACGACGTAGCCCTCGCTCGGGATCGGCATGCTCTTCTGGACGATGTGCACGCCCATGCCCGGGAACGTCGACGACTGCACCGTCACCGACTTCTCGTACGGACAGACGCCGACTTCGATGTCGGTCGTGACCTCGCGGAACCACGCGCACAGCTCGGCCTTCTTCGCCGCACCGCCGGGTTCGCGCAGCATCGGATGGTCGGCGCGCTCGGTGTGGTCGAACTCGTGCATCAGGTCGACGAACACGTTGCGCAGCCCGCGCGCCTGCAGGAACCGCCCGGTCTCCTGGATCGCCTTCTTCAGCGCGCCCTCCTCCAGCAGCAGCTGGTCCTTGCGCGGCGAGCAGACGCCGACGCAGACGACCATGCCGCGGCGATCGCACTCGCGCACCAGCCACTCGAGGCGCTCGGCGAAGTCCCTCTTCAGCGTGCCGTCGCGCAGGAAGCCGTTGGCGCCGGCCTCCGCGTCGGGCCAGCCGCCGTGGCTGCCCTGCAGGTAGACGGCGATCGCGTTGACGCCGTGCGCGTTCCACGTGTCGAGGGCGCGCACGTGGCGTTCGGTCACCGACGGACTCATCAGCGCGTTGCCGCTGCGCACGCCCCACAGGTCGAACTCGTGGCCACCGAGGAACGCGCGGTCGCCACGGATCTCGAACTCGCGCGTCGGTGCGGGAGCAGCGTCCGCGGGCTGCTGGGCGGTGAGCAACGACGTCAGGACCAGGAACGGCAGCGTGCGCATGGCGATGGCGATCGGGAACCGGGGTGGGCGTGGAGTCAGAAGTGGTGCGTGACGCCGAACTGGAACACCAGGCTGGCCGGGGCGCCTGGGAAGATCCCGCGCGCGGCACGCGGCTCGAAGTACTCCTCGTCGAGCACGTTCCTGCCGCCGATCAGCAGCGAGATCTCGTTCTTCTCGCCGAGCTTCGTGTCCCAGCCGACGCCGCAGTTCCACAGCGAATAGGACGGCCGCAGGCCGACGGTGCCGTTGGCGTTGATGTCGCGCGTGTTGGCGGCGTCGGTGAACGCGGGGCCGACGTAGAGGCCGTCGACCCCGACCCACAGGCCGGTGTCGCGGTGCCGGTAACGAGCCCCCCACGAGCCGAGCCAACGCGGCGCCCCGGCGAAGCGGTTGCCGTCGAAGGCGCCGTTGGTGAACTTCGAGTCGTTCCACGACACCGAGCTCCACAGCTCGACGCCCGACAGGCCGGCGGCCGCGAGGTCGCTGGTCAGGCCGAGTTCGACGCCGCGGTGGCGCGAGCTGCCGGCGTTGACGAACACGTCGAACTGGTTCGGGTCCTGCACCAGGCGATCGCTGTAGTCGATGTGGTAGAGCGTCAGGTCGGTGCCGAGCAGGCCGTCGAGCCCGCGCGTGCGCGAGCCGACCTCGTAGACCCACGCGTACTGCGCGCTGACGTCCTGCGGGTTCGTGGTGATCGAGATCTGCGGCGCCTGCGGGGCCGCGAACGTGCTCTGCACGCCGCCGAACAGCGACCAGCTCTCGTTCATGCGCTTGGCCACCGTGAGTGCTGGCAGCACCTCGGTGAAGTCCTTCGCGACGCCGACGCCGTTCAGGCGGTTCTTGGCGTCGATCTGCACGTACTCGAAGCGCGCCCCGGGGGTGACCGTCCAGTCGTCGAACTGGAACCGGTTCTCGAGCCAGGCCGAGCCGGTGTAGTAGTCGTACTGCTCCTCGCTGCGGCGCAGCTGCGTGGTGCCGTTCACGAGGTACCGCGACACCGTGCGCACGATGTCCTCCTGCAGGTAGCGCAGGCCGAGGTGCAGTTCGCCGGTGCCGCTGCCGAGCGAGTAGCTGTGGGTGATCTGCGGCTGGACCGCCACGGTGCGCATCGGCCGCGGCGTCGTCTGCACGAACGCGAGGTTGTTGGTGGCGCCGTAGAAGGTCGGCGAGCCGAGGAAGAACGTGCGGTTGCCGTCGTAGTAGTAGGTGATCAGCTCGAACAGCGTGTCGCTGTCGACGTCCCACTCGAGCCGTAGGTTCGCGCGCCGCTGGTCGCCCGAGTGGCGGTTCTGCGGCGACAGCGTCTGCTTCGGGTCGCGCAGGTACTCGGCGAGCGGCAGTCCGTCGGACAGCTGGGTGGCGTCGTCGTAGGTCTCGACCTGCCCGAACAAGCGCACGCTGTCGGAGAGGCGGTAGCTGCTCTTCAGCGCGTAGTTCTGCAGCGTGTAGTCGCCACCCTCGCGGAACGTCTCGCCGTCCTTGTAGACGCCTTCGACCAGCAGCCCGAGGCGCCCGGTCGTGCCACCGGCTCCCGCGTAGATCGAGGCGTTGTCGAAGGTGTCGTAGCTGAGCCGCGTGTAGGCGATCGCCTCGGTGGGGATCGGTCGGGTCAGGAAGTTGACGACGCCGCTGACGTTGTTCGGGCCGTAGCGCACCGCCCCACCACCACGCTGGATGTCGACGGCGTAGACGCGTTCGAGGGCGAACGGGAACAGCGAGTTGCCGGGGCCGCCGTACGGAGCGGGCGCCAGCGGGATGCCGTCCGCGTACATGCCGAGGTTGATCGACCGCCAGGCGCCCTCGGCACCGTTCGTGACGCCGCGGATCGCGATGTTCGGCAACGAGTCGGAGCCCGACTCCTCCTGCACGAACACGCCGGGCGAACGGCGCAGCAGGTCCTTGATGGTCATCGCGCCGGACTCGCGCACTTCGCGGGGGCCGATCAGGTCGCGGCCACCCGGGTTGTCGATCGGCACTTCGGTGAGCCGCCGTTCCGCGGCCTCGGGCGACTCGGTGACCAGCACTTCGGGCAGGCGGGTCGCAGTACCCGGCTGCTGGGTGCCGGACGACGGGGCCGGCTCCTGGGGTGCCGCCGTCGCGGTCTGGGCGAGCGCGGCGCCGGTGCAGAGCGCCACGAGGATGGCGCGCTGCAGCAGCGAACGCACGGCGGGCGACGAAGGCAGGGAACGATCGAACGAACGTGGCGTAGAGGGCATCTGGGGTCGAGTGCGGCCGAGCCGTGGGGGACGCGCGCCGCAAGGCAAGGCACGTGCCCATCGCGGCAGAACGCCTGCCGAGACACCCTCCGGCTCCGGGCCCCGCTGCGGGCCGCGGGCCGCAGCGCGCGGTCCACGGGACCGCCCTCCATGGCCCGAGAGTCACCGATCCGCGACACCTCGCCACGCGCGTGCCACGCTGGCACGGGTCAGGAACGGGTCTTTGCCCCGCTGCCGAGCCGGGCCCTGCGCCGAGCACTCGGGGCGACCCCTCCGCAGCCTCGAAACCCCGGTCGGAGGTATGGTCGTTGCTGGAATCCCGCGTGCCCTCGCCCGCTCGACGCCTTGCCCGAAGCACCCGCTGCCAGGGCTACCGCTCCCTGGCCGGTTCGCTGCTGCTGCACCTCGCCGTGCTCGGCGGGGCCGTGGCGCTGGCGCATTCGGGCTCCGGGGCGGCGGCGACGACTCCGGTCGCGTTCGCGGTGCAGGAGTCGATGTTCCGCCCGGACGCACCACCGGCCGCCGACGCCGCGCGACCGCCGGTCGAGGTGCACGACGAGCCGAGCGACGACCCACCGCCGGTCCACCAGGAAGTCCCACCGGACGCCGAGCCGCCCGCCGCGGCCCCGCACGAGCCACCGGCCGACTCCCTGCAGCCGATGAACCACCTGCCGCAACTGCGCCCCGAGCACTTCGCGCGCTGCCGGGTCGCCCGGCCGACCCCGAAACCGGCCGAGGCGACCGCGCGCGCGGCGAAAGCCGAGCCGCTGCCGACCCAGGCCGTGCCCTCGCCGGCGGCCTCCACCGCGACGCCCGAAGTGAACGTGCCGGAACCGGCCGACAACCCGAGCCCGGACTACCCCGAAGGGGCCCGCCGCCGCGGCATCCAAGGCACGGTCGTGGTCCGCATCGAAGTCACCGCCGACGGAGCGGCCGGCACCTGCTCCGTCCTGACCACCAGTGGCAGCGTGCAGCTCGACGACGCCGCGCTGCGTGCCGCCCGCCGCTGGCGGTTCCGCAGTGGGCCGGGCGTGGTGGAGCAACCGTTCCGCTTCGAGCTGGCGACCGCACGCAGCGCGGAGTGAACGCCAGCACGGCGCCGATCAGCGCAGGCTCTCGATGCGACCCTGGGTGTCGACGATCTGCGTGATGCGCAGCCCGTAGGTGTCGTCGACCAGCACCACTTCGCCGCGCGCGACCAGCTTGCCGTTGACGCGCAGGTCGACCGGCTCCTCGGCCTTCTTGTCGAGCGCGATCACGCTGCCGGGCACGAGCCGCAGCACTTCGTCGAGGCTCATCTGCGTGCGCCCGACCTCGACCGAGATCGGGATCTCGACGTCGAGCAGCAGGTCCAGGTTGGCCTTGCCCTCACCGCGCGCCCCGCCGCCGAGCTGGCCGAACGAGACGGGCTGCACGGCGGCCGCAGCGAGTTCGGCACCCGCCTGCGCGACCTTGTCCGCGCCCCACTCGCCGTCCTGGAATGCCTGGTTGTCGCCCATGCCTACTGCGCCATGACATCGGCCACTTGCAGGCCGAACCTGTTGCCGATCCTGCCGACGTGGCCAGTGAACTTCGGCTTGCCCATCACCGGCACCACCGCCGGCTGGCCGATCCGGGTCGCCAGCGGGATCACGTCCCCGGCTTGCAGCTCGAGCAGCTGACGAAGCCGGATGCGTGCGCCGCCGAGCTCGACGGCGACGTCGACCGGCAGGTCGCGCACCGTGACGGTGAGCTTCTGGCGCATCGCCCCGGGCTCGAGAGCGGCCACCGAGTCGCGGCCGAACTTGTCGAGCAGCGGTTCGAGCGACACGAACGGGATGACCAGCCGCAGGTCGCCGAGCAGGAAGTCGCCGGCGGCCTGGAAGTAGATCGACAGCACCACGTCCTGCGTCGGCAGGATCTGCGCCATCGACGGGTTGCAGAAGCGGTTCACGATCGACCACTTCAACGGCACCACGTCGGCGAGCGCCTCGCAGATGCGATCGAGGCACGGTCCGACCAGGGCCTCGGCGACGGTGTGCTCGGCGGAGGTGAAGTCCTTCGGCACCTTCTGCACCTTGCCCGAGCCGCCGAGGATGCGGTCGACGGCGCCGTAGAGCAGGCTCGTGCTCGCGGTCAGCAGCACCGGCAGCTTGAACGGCTCCATCTGCAGCACGTAGATGGCGACCGGGCCGGGCAGCTGGTCGAGCCAGCTGCCGAAGCGCAGCTGTTCGACGGCGACGCAGTCGCAGCGCGTGTCGAGACGCAGCTTGTCGCCGATGGTCGCCGACAGCAGCTTGCCGGCGCTCTCGAAGTAGCGCTCGAGCCCACGCAGCTGCTCGCGCCCGAGGCGGTTCGGCTTCAGCAGGTCGATCGGGCTGACGACGCGTCCAGCGTGATCCGCGATCGGCACCACGGGCGCCGGCCGCTGCTCGGCTTCCGGCTCGACCGCCCCACCCTCGCTGCGGAACATCTGCAGCAGGGTGTCGATCTCTTCGTTGGTGAGGATCTCGTTCACGGGTCTTCGGTCCGTCTACTGGAACAGCCACTCGATCCACAGGATGTTGACGACCTTGGCGATGCGGTCGCCTTGGGCGAACAACGAACGATCGATGTCGTCGATCAGGTCCTTGGCCAGGATCTGCATGCCGACCTCGGATTGCAGCTCCTCCAGGCTGCGCTTCTTCAGCAGCATCAGCGCGTTCGACTTCGCCTGCTCCCAGTGCGTCTTGATCTGCTCGAAGGCCTGCCCCTCGAGGTCCTCGCGCACTCGGTACTCGAACTTGAACTTGACCCGCCCCGTGCCCTTGCCGGCCTTGGTGCGCGGGTTGAACGTGACCTCGATCGCATCGGGGTGCTTGACGTCGACGAGCTCGTAATGCGGTTCCTCCACCTTGACCTCGACGGTCTTCGGTGGGATCGCGAAGACGGCCCCGGCCCCGCCGACGATCGCGCCGACGGCGATCATGACGATCGGGGACAGGCCCTTCTTCTTCTTGCCCTCGTCGGCCTTCTGGTCGTCTTTCTTCTTTTCTTCGGACACGTGTGTGCTGCTCCGCGCCGTCGATCCGCTGCCTCACGCGCTCATCGGCCGGCAGCGTGCCGACCGTTGAAGAATTCGCCGCTCTTGGCCGGGTGCCTCAACGCGGCGGTGTCGCCGACTCCTTGCTGACCCGCAGGCGCTTCTTCATGACGTCCTGGGTGGTCGCGACCGGCAGGACCTTGAGGATCTCGTTGACGGCGTCCTTGTCCATGAACTCGAACAGCCGCAGCACCTCGTCCTGACCCTTCTCGGTGCTCCACTGCTTCTCCACGATCTCGGCGGCCTTCGTCGGCTCGAACGAGGCCAGGGTGGCTGCATTGCGCTTCAGGCCGGCGACCTCGTCGTTGCGGATCAGCTTCACCTGGTCCTGGAACTTCTGGATCTTGGCGTCGATGCCGCGCTGCATCTCGTCGAGGCGCGCACGCATCTGGCCGAGTTCGGCCTGGCGGCGGCTGATGTCGTTGGCGAGCTCCTGCAAGTCCTTCTCTCGCATGTCGAGCGAGGTCTTGCGCTGGTCGATCTCGGCCATCAGGCCCTGCACGCGCTGCCACGCTTCGTTGATCTGCTCCGGCGTGAGGCCGGATGGCAGGCCCTGGAAACGGAACAGCTCACCCGGCTTGTAGGGGCTGTTGCCGCGCTCGAGCTGCCTCTGCAGCTCGGCGAAGTCCCCCTCCGGCGACTTCGTGGTGCCGTGGCCGTCGGTGCCGTGCGCCTCGCTCTTGCCTGCGTCGGCCTTGCCGTGCTCGTCGGTCTTGCCATGGGCGTCGGGTTTGCCGTGCGCGTCCGGCTTGCCGTGGGCGTCGGGCTTGCCGTGCGCGTCTGCCGCCGGCTCTTCGCCGTGCCCGCCGCCGCCATGGCCGTCGCCGCCCGCCGGCTTCTCCGGCTCGACCACCGACTTGCCCTCCTTCTTGCGAACGTTGCCCTGCGGCTCCTGCTCGCCGGCATGGCTCGCGTCGCTCGGCGTCGCCTTGCCGGTCTCGCCAGCCGGCGACGCGTGCGCGTCGCTCGCGTGCGCTGCGTCGCCGTGCTGGGCCGCGTCGGTGGTCCCTTCGCCGTGCTCTCCGCCCTCACCTTCGACGGGCGGTGGTGGCGGCGGGAAGAAGGAGTTGAGGACCGGGATGTTCGCGGTGCCCTCGTGGTTCAGCCGCCCGGTGGCCGCGAGGCCGCCGACCAACGAACCGGCGAACAGCACCACGGCCAGCACCAACTTGACGATCAAGCCCATCCGCGCACCTCGTTCTCGTGTTCCGATCGGTTCTCGTGTCCGGCTCGCTGCTCGGCTTCGACCTCGGCCCGCGCGGCGGCGGAACGCGCCATCGCTGCGAGCTCGTCCAGTTCCGCCTGCTCGGCGCGCTGCACGCCGAGGCGCCACTGCTCGCGCTGCTGGTCGCGCAGCTTCTGCAGGGTCTTCACGTCCTTCTGCTTCTGCACGTAGTCGGCGCGCACGACGTCGAGGCGCTGCTGCGCCTCCTGCCGCTGCTTCTGCAACCGCCACTGGTGGCGCCGCAGGCCCTGTTCGAGGCTCTTGGCCAGCTGCCCCACCGCGTCGGGGCGCGAGGCCTGGTCGGCGCAGTCGCGCACACCCTGGGTAGCGGCGGCGAGCTTCTGCTCGACGGCCGACACGACGCCCATCGCGGTCGCGAGCTCGCGACGCGCGGTGCGTTCGAGCTGGCCGCGCAGACGCAGCACCGGTGCCAGGCGGAAACGGAAGCGACGCATGGGCTCCCTATCGGCCGTGGCATGGGCGGATGCTGAGTCCGTCTGCCGAAGGCACACCGCCCCGCCCCGCGGGACCGCTGCAGAACCCGACGCCGGCCCCGTTCGCCCGCCGCACGCTCAAGCCCCGCCGCCGAAGGCCCGATAGCACCGGGGCATGCTCGACCTGAGGCATCTCGCCAAGAAGCTGGTGACCCCGTTCCGCCAGTACCTGGGGCGGCTCACCGTGGTCGACCGCCACATCCGCGGCGAAGGGCTCGAGATCGGGGCGCTGCAGGACCCGATGCCGGTGCCGAAGGCCAGGAAGGTGCGCTACGTCGACATCGCGCCGACCGAGGAGCTGCGGCGCATGTACCCGCGCAAGGCCGGCCGGCGCCTGGTCCCGGTGGACATCGTCGACGACGGCGAGACGCTGCGCACGGTCGGCGACGGCACGCAGGACTTCGTGGTCGCCAACCACTTCCTCGAGCACTGCGAGGACACGATCGGCACGCTGCGCAACCTGCTGCGCGTGGTGCGTGCGGGTGGCGTCGTCTACCTGTCGGTGCCCGACAAGCGCCACACGTTCGACAAGGATCGACCCGCAACGTCGGTCGAGCATCATCTCGCCGACCACGAACAGGGCCCCGAGCGCTCGCGGCACGCGCACTACCAGGACGTGGTGCAGAACGCGATGAAGGTGCAGGGCGAGGCCGCGATCGCGAGTGCGGTCGCCGATCTCGAGCAGCGCTCGTTCCGGATCCACTTCCACTGCTGGTCGCAGACCGAGTTCCTGCGGCTCCTGGCGGAGCTGCAGGAGCGGGCGGGGTTCCCGCGGTTCGACCTGGCCGAGTTCGTCGCCAACGAACGCGAGATGGTCGTCGTGCTGAAGCGGCTCGGCTGAGCGGGAGGCCGCCACGCTGCGGCGATGGCCGCGGAACGTCTCACCCCCCGGTTCGTCACCGCGGTCGAATGGCAGGGCCGGTATGCTCCGTGACCATGCGCACCACGCTCCTCGCCGTCGGGCTGTTCGTGTTCGCGACGCACCTCGCCGCCCAGCGTCTCGCCGAGCCTGTGCGGCTGCAGGCCGGAGGCGTGCCGATCGACCTCGGGGCGCTGTCCAGTTCCGGCCATGCGGGCCCGGCACTCGGCGATGTCGACGGCGACGGCGATCGGGACCTGCTGGTGGGCGACTTCCCGGGCCACTTCTGGCTGTTCGCGAACGTCGGCACCGACCGGGCTCCGGTCTACGCCGCGGGCGTGAAGCTGATGGCTGACGGCAAGCCGGCCAAGGTCCCCGTCTATTGATGCATCGCAGCCAGTCCGCAGTTGGCGGACCATGACGGCGACGGCATCCTCGACATCGTCAGCGGATCCTACGATCCAGGCGACGTCTACCTGCTGCGCGGACTCGGCAAGGGTCGCTATGCCGCGGCCACGCCGATCCTCGACCGCGCCGGGGTGCCGCTGGCGCATCACCCCGACGAGCTGCGCCGGTTCCGAGCGCTTCCCGAGGCCGAGCAGGACAGCGACGCGGCCATCCAGCTGCGGATCGCTTCGTTCGGCAGCTGGCCGGCCTTGGTCGACTGGGACGCCGACGGCGACTCCGACATGGTGATCGGCAGCTTCGACGGCAGGCTCTACCTGCGCACCAACGTCGCCGCAGGCGGTCGCGGCCGGCCGCCCGAATGGGCTCCCGAGGCCGTGCGCATCGAAGCCGATGGCAAAGCGATGGCGGTCGGCGGCCACGCGGCACCGGCAGCCGCCGACTGGGACGGCGATGGCCTGTTCGACCTCGTCGTCGGCGCCGCCGACGGATCAGTGGTGTGGTTCGAGAACCTCGGGGAGCCGGGCCGACCGCGGTTCGGTGCCTCGGCACCGCTGGTGCCCCGGCGAAGCCAAGACAAGTTCGTGCAGTACTTCGTGTCCGGTGGCGAGCTGCCGCCGCCGGGAACCCGGGCCCAGATCGCGGTCGTCGACCACGACCTCGACGGCAAGCTCGATCTGCTGGTCGGGGACTACGCGCAGGTCACGCCGCTGCGGGCGCTGGATGCCAGCGAGCGCGCCGCGTTCGAGGAACTCACGGCACAGCGAGCGACGGCCCAGGCACGTTGGCGAACCGCCGACGACTAAGCAGCGCGCAAGGTTGCCTCGGACGATTGCGAGGCGATCGAGGCCAAGATGCAGGCCTACCTGGCCAAGCCGGCCGGGGATCGCGGAGTGCGCAGTTGGGTGTGGCTGTATCGCCGGGTCGACTGAACCCCGCCTGGCTCGATGCCAGCCGCAGCCCGGCCGGGCGTCAGCGGCTCGGCTGAGCGCTACGCTGGGTCCATGGCCCAGGACGAACTCGCCGCCCGTTTCGTCACCGCGGTCGAACTGCATGCCGTCGACGACCTGCGCGCCCTGCTGGCGGCCGGCCTCGACGTGCGTCGGCCGGTGCAGGGCAAGCCGGTGACCACCTGGCTGACGGAGATGTACACCCGCTCCGACCGCGCCCCGGCGTTCCTGCAGGTGCTGCTCCAGCACGGCGCCGAACTCGACGACCCGCTGCTGGCTCCTGTGCTGCTCGACGACGCGTCGACGCTCGACTCGGTGCTCGCCGTGAGCCCGTCGCTGCTGGCCCACCGCACGACGCTGGCCTGCGCGTTCACCCCGTTGCGCGGCGTCTCGCTGTTGCACGTCGCCGCCGAGTTCGGCTGCCTGCAGGCCGCGCGCGTGCTGCTCGCGGCCGGCGCCGAGGTCGACGCACCAGCGGCCCTCGACGAACACGGCCTCGGTGGCCACACGCCGCTGTTCCACACCGTGAACACGAACGCCGGGCGCGGCCTGCCGATGCTTGAGCTGCTGCTGGCGGCGGGCGCAAGCCCCGACGTGCGCGTCGCCGGCCTCACCTGGGGCGGCGGCTTCGACTGGGAGACGACGCTGTTCGACCTGACGCCGGTCGCCTACGCGCAGTGCGGCCTGCTGCCGCAGATGCACCGCGACGAAGCCACGACGTGGGCCACCGTGCGACGCCTGCTCACCGCCGCCAACCGCGTGGTGCCGCCGCTCGGCAACGTGCCGAACCGCTACCTGCAACCGCGTCGCTGAGCGCGCGCCGTCAGACCACCGCCAGCTCCCAGACCTCCACCTTCTCCCGCGTCCGTCGCCGCAGCGGCTTCACCCGGCGCGTCAGCTTCTCCACCAGCCGGAACCGCCCGCGTTCGAGCTCGGTCGTGATCGGGTGCGGCACGTCGGGCTGCGACAGCTCGATGATGTTCGAGAACACGAACACGATGCGGCCACCGGGCGCCAGGCGCTGCAGCGACTGCGCGTAGAAGCGTTCGAAGAAGCCGTCCTGGAAGTACATCGCCAGGTCCAGGGTGCGGCCGACTTCGCCCTTCATCCACGGCGGGTTGGACACGATCAGGTCGAGGGGACCACGATCGGTGCCGAGCAGGTCCGCGTTCTCGAGTTCGATCGGCAGCGCCTTCGGCAGGCGGCGCAGCTGCCGCGCCACACTCTCGATCGCGTTCGGGTTGATGTCCGTGGCGAGCACGTGCTCGAAGCCCGCCTTGGCCATCTGCAGCGCCAGCACGCCGGAGCCGGTGCCCACGTCGATCGCCCGGTGGCGCGCGCCCCGGTACTTCGCGAGCCACGTGCCGAACAGCTCGAGGTGCTCCATTCGGGCCGGGATGTACGTGCCGTAGAACGGGTGCACGCGATACCCCAGCACCGGGAAGTGCACGCCCTTGTCGTACCAGTCCCACGCACTGCTCAGGACCCGCGCGTCCTCGACCGGCAGCGCGAAGTCGGCGTGGTCCGGATACAGCTCGGCCAAGAAGCCCGGCCGCGGCGCATCGGGAAGCGCCACCTTGCGGCCGACGACGGGAGCGAGCAGGTGCTTCGACGCGGCCTGGAACGCTTCGCGGAAGGCGCGCTTCTTCACGTAGCCCCCGTCCTCGCCGGGATCCTCCAGTTGCACGCGCAGCTCGGCGAGGATGTCGAGCCCGGTGCCGAAGCGATCGGTCACGATCAGCGGACGACCCTCGCGCAGCCACGCCGCAGCTTGCGCCGTCGGAACGTTCCGGTCGACGGGTTGCGCGCGGTGGCGAAGGACGGGCTCGGGGCGGTGCAAGGCGGCGGGCATCGGGCGGGTTCGGTCGGGCGAAGGGAGACGCGGCGCGCGGGGTCGGTGTGATACCTCCGGGGAGCGCAGGCTTCACCTTGCAGTCGAAATCGGTGCTAGCGGACCTGCGGGAGCGTGGCCATGTCCAGGCATGGTCCTGCACAGCGAAGAACGCTACTTGGAGCGACCAGGAACCGTGTACATCACGTGGCCGCCAGCCGCTGTGCGACACGCGTCAGCGTCGCTCCTGCTTGCGTGAGGCGATGTCGATCTCCCGCGCGGCTTCCGCCAGCAGCACGCGCTCGATCTCGCCAACTGCATCGCCATGGGTCCGAAGGGCGGCATGCTGTTCCTTGGCTTGCGCGATCTCACCAGCTCGGGCCAGCGCGATCACGAACAAGGAAGCCTGCCAGGCTGGCATCGCAATGCCAGCTCGGGAGAAGAGCGTCTCCGCAGCTTGAAAGGACGAGACGACCGAAGCCCATTCCGCGTCTTCCACACCCTCGTTGGCGCGCAGTGTTGCGGCGGCTCGCAGGGCGCACAGGTAGGGCTCGTGGACGCGAGGGTTCGAGCGGCAGCTCTTGGTGAGCCGGTAGACGATCGCCTCCAGTTCGAGAGCATCGTCGTACGAAGCGGCGGGGCGACGGAGTCGTTCCTCGACCCATGGCAGCAGGCGATCGGGGGAACCGAGCCAACACCGCGCCAAGGCCAGAGCCGCCTCACGGTCCTCGCCGACCAGGTTGGCGTCGTTGGACAGCTCGTCGAGCACGCGCTCGACGCTCACTCCGTTCGAGAATGCCTGCGCAACCCGGGGCCGGACCCGGTCCCTGGCTCGGCGGGCGACCGCGGCGCGACGATGGGCCTCGGGTCCGGGCAGATCCCGCTCGAACAGTCGAATGCGGCCATCGACGAGTCCGAAGGCCAGTAGCGCACCGTCCGGTGTGGCGGCCTGGGTCCAGCAGTTCGCGCCAAGATCCAAGGAGAGCATTGCTCGGCCCGACCGGGAGTCCCACAGGCGAGCCGCCAGCCCCGTGGTGATCGCGACGACACGCTCGACACTCGGAAGGTGCCGCACCGAGTACACTGTCTGACTGACTCGGTTGCTCAGGTCGCTGCCGACATCGACCTCAGCCATGAGCGCTCCGCTGGCCGACGACCAGTAGCAGATCCTGAGGTCGCTGCCGCCAGAAACCAGTACTTCGGGGGTCGCCCAGTCGAGTGCAAAGGCCGAGTCCGAGTGCGCGGCGATCCGCTGCTCGAGATGGAGAGGGTTGATCGACCAGATGCCGACCTCGCCACGAGCGGTGCCGACCGCAACACGATCGCCGTGCGGCGCGAAGGCGACAGCCGCGACATCGTCCGGTCCCGTCTCGCCCTCCGCGACCACGTCGAATCCCACACCACTCCACACCACCAAGCTGCCTCTCGGACCAACCGCCGCCACGGCTCCTTGGGACGAGACGGCGACGTCGTTGACCCCGAACGAACACCGCAAGTAGCGAACGGGCTCGAGGCGTTGGACGTCGTAGACCAGCACGAGACGACCACAAGCTGCGGCCACCAGCTTGCCGGGGAGATCCATGTCGAGGCGACCGGCCGCAGACCACGGCAGGTGGACGGCCAGCTCGGCGCGGGAATGAAGATCCCACACGCGCAGCGTCCCGTCGTCCGAGCTCGACACGAGCCGGCTGCCGCTCGAGTCCACGTCGATGTCGGAGACTACCGCGTAGTGCCCGACGAGAGTCGCCAAGTCGCTGCGCGCCACCGACCACTCGCGAATGCACCCGTCCCAGGCCGCCGAGTAGATGCGCGATCCATCCGGTGTGAAGCACACAGCGGTCAGCTCGCCGGTGTGCCCACCGAGCATGTCGGGCGGCTGAGCGTCGTCGAATCGTCGTAGCACCAACCGGCCGTCACTGCCGCCACAAGCTGCATACTCGCCGAGCGGATCGCAGGCGACGGCATTCCCGACACGCTCCAGATCGCGCCATCGCCTCTCCTCGACCAGATCAGGCACCGAAAGCAGGCGTTGTTCGCCGGAATGGCATGAGACCAGGAGTTGCCTCCCGTCGGACGTGAAGCAGGCCCTGCGAACGTCAGCGCCCTGCAATTCGACAACCTTGACGACCCGGAGGCTGTCCGCGTCCCAGAGTGCGACGCACCCTCCCCCGCACAGCGCAACCCGCTTGCCCGAGGGATCGACCTCCACGTCGTGCAACCACTGGCCCCGCGGCGAGAAGGTGCGCAGCGGCGACGCGGCAGCGGTGTCCCACACGGTCGCGACCCCGTCCCAGCCCACCGACACGAGGCGCGCCCCACCTCGAAGATAGGCGATGTCCCTGACCTGATCGCTGTGGCCCTGCAGAGTGCGAACGACTCGACGCTGCGCAATGTCGACGATGCGGATGGCATTCTGACGTTCCCCAGCCACCGCCAGCTCCTTGCCGTTCGGGTGCAACACGACGTTGCTGCACTGGTCGTCTTGAAGTCGCAGGGTGAACTCGAGTTCGTGCGTGTCGAGGTTCCAGCACTCCAAGTCCTGGTTCAGGACGGCGAACAGTCGTCGACCGTCGGGATCGACCACCAGTCCCTGGTAGTGCGTCTCGCGACGAGGCGAAGTCCACGAGCTGCGATTTGCCCGCGAGCTCAGGTAGTCCTGTTCCCACCCGCTGCCACGTTCCGACGCCAAAACCCGCAGACCCATCTGGGCCTGCGCCGCGTCGCCTCGGCGCAGGGCGTCCGCTGTCGATGCGACGTTGGCTGCGTACGAGCGTGCGCTCGCGAGCTCCCGCGCTTGGTTCGCGACGTCGCGCTCGTGGGTGACGGAGAGGACATGGCTGATCGCTCCGGCGAGCAGCAGCACGAACGAGACCGCAGCAACAGTGCTGGCCACCTTGTTGCGTCGGATCACGACGCGCAAGAGGTACCAGAGGCTCGGATCGCGAGCCGCGATCGCTCGCCCATCGAGGAACGCGCGCAGGTCCTGCGAGAGAGCGGTTGCCGACTCGTAGCGGCGTTCCGGTTCGATGGCGGTCGCCTTCCCGATGATCGTCTCCAACTCCTCGGTCACCCCGGGGTTGACATGTCGCGCGCGCGGCAGATCGATGCCCGCCCGGCCCGCCAGCATCTGCGTCCTGGAGACCTCGTCGAAAGCCCAGCGGAGCGTGACCAGCTCGTACAGCACGAGGCCCAGGCTGTAGACGTCCCCACGCACGTCAGAACGGCCCAGGAATCGCTCCGGCGGCATGTAGCGCAGGGTGCCCACCACTTCTCCGGTCTTGGTCAGGTCCTGCGATCCGGTCGACTTCGCCAACCCGAAGTCCGTCAACCGCGCACGTCCGTCGATCCCGAGCAGGATGTTCGAAGGCTTGACATCGCGGTGGAGGATGCCGTGCTCGTGGGAGTAGGCGAG
>JAEUHU010000357.1 GCA_016793305.1 Planctomycetota bacterium | reverse complement strand
AACTGGTGCACGTGGTCGCTCTTGGTGCGTTGTGCGAAGCGGTCGAACAGGTGCACGACGTCGTGCACGTCGTCGCCCGGGAACACCAGGATCTCGAAGTCGGGCTGCACGATGACCGAGCAGCGCGTGCCGCCGACCTTGCCGGCCGGTTCGGCGTCGAGCAGTTCGGCGCCGAGGCGCGACAAGCGCAGCGCACTGACGCGGCCCTGGTGCATGCCGATGTCGACGAGCCCGAGCGGGAACAGGCGCTTCTTGATCCAGATCAGCAGATTCCAGCACATCTGCTGCAGCGACTCGCTCGGCGTGTAGCCACCGCCCGACAAGCGCGCCGCGAAGAACTCCTCGGTCGGCTTGGCCTCCATCTGCGCCAGGTAGGCGTTGCGGGCCAGGAACGGCAGCACCGACACGTCCTGCCACAGCAGCGGCTCGGCGCGCCGCAGCAGCCGCAGCAGCACACGCCGCATGCGCGTGTGGTGGAACGGTTCGCCCGGCAGCGTGCGGTCCTCGACGAAGTGCGCCAGCAGCATCTTCACCTGCTCGGCGAGCGGGGCCCGGTCGAACTCCTGCCCCTGCGGGGTCGGCCGCAGCGAACGTTCGCCGCGGCGGTCGATCAGCCGCCGGTGCAGGCAGAACCGGTAGACGAGCTCCAGGTTCTGTTCCGGGTTGAGGAAGCCGCCCGGCACCGGCAGCAGCAGGCTGGCGATGCGCTTCTGCGAGGCCTTGAACAGCTCGCCCTCGGCGGTGAACAGCACCTTGCTCTGCTGCAGCTCGCGCAGGAACCGACCGATGTTGGTGCCGAAGTCGCCGCCACAGGACAGCTCCTCGCCGACCGGTGGCCGGTGTTCCTCGCCACGCCGACGGATCGCGTAGAGCGCGACTTCGTGGAACACCACCACCGCGTGGTCGACCGGCTGGATGCCGTAGCGCGCGAGGTCGAGCCGCGGCGTGGTACCGAGCATCGCCTCCTCGAGGCACTTGCCGACCAGCGCCAGGTCCGGCGGCTGCGCCATCTCGGTCTCGCGCAGCAGTTCGTCCCAGACGGCGATGCCGCCGTGCTTGTGCAGGGCCCCCTGCACCAGTTCGGCGACCGCCGGCGGCAGCTTCTGCAGCCGCTGCGCCATCGACGACTCCATCGTGTAGAGCTTGTAGATCTTGCGGGCGTGGTCGGCGGCCTTCGCGTCGGGCTTGCCTGCCGCCTTCGCGTCGCCGCGCTCGCAGCGTTCGCGGAAGAAGCGCGCGTCGAGGAACCCCTGCAGCGTCAGCGCATCCTGCAGCTGCCGCTGCCGCTTCTGCCGCGCCTGGCGCACGCACTCGACCAGCTCGGTCGGCACCGCCCAGCACGGACTGTCGAAGTTCGTCCAACGCTTGTCCTTGACCACCCACGCGAAGCCCTCGCGATGCAGCGCCGCGAGCCCGGCCTCGAGCTCGAAGCGGCTCTTGAAGTGCCGGCCGACCTCCGCGAACACCGCCTGCACGGTGCGCACCGCCCCACCGTCGCCGAGGAACGCCTCGAGCAGATCCTGCAGCTTGCGCGGCAGCGCCTGCAGGCGCTGCTGCACCGCCAGTTCGTCCTCCATCGCGGCGGCGACCGAGCCGAGGTTCGGCTTGGCCTCGCCGTTGCCACACCAGCGGCTCCAGCACTCGCGAACGACGCTGTCTCCCGCTCCCTGCAGGAGGATGCGCAGGCTCAACCGGGTCATGCCCGAACCTCCCGGCGCAGTTCGCCGTCGCGACGCGGGCCGTCGCAGGCACCCGCGGCGAGCAGTTCGGCCGCGCCGACGATCGCGTAGGCGTAGCCCTGCTCGGTCAGGAACAGCTGCCGCTTCTTGCCGAACTCCTGTTCGCGCGTGTCGGCCGACACCAGCGAGTAGAAGCTCGCCGGCCCGCCGTCCTGCTTCGGTCGCAGGATGCGGCCGAGCCGCTGCGCCTCCTCCTGCCGACTGCCGAACGTGCCGGACACCTGGATCGCGACGTTCGCGTCGGGCAGGTCGATCGCGAAGTTGCCGACCTTGCTGACGATCAGCTGCGGCACCTCGCCCTTGCGGAACGCGGCGTAGAGGCGGTCGCGCTCGACGTTCGGCGTCTGGCCGGTGATCAGCGGCAGCCTGAACAGCGTCGCCAGGTGCTGCAGCTGTTCGAGGTACTGGCCGATCACCAGCACGCGGTCGTGCTGGTGCCGCCGCAGCAAGGCCCCCACCACGTCGTCCTTGCGTTCGTTGTCGGCGGCGATGCGGATCTGCTGGCGCGCGCCGGCCACCGCGTACTGCTGGGCGCGCGCGGCCGACAGCGGCACGCGCACCTCGACGCAGCGTGCCGCGGCGAGGAAGCCCTGCCGTTCGAGCTGCTTCCACGGCAGCTCGTAGCGCTTGGGCCCGATCAACGAGAACACCTCGTCGGCGCGCCCGTCCTCGCGCACCAGCGTCGCCGTGAGGCCGAGCCGCCGGCGCGCCTGGATGCCGGCGGTGGCGCGGAACACCGGGGCCGGCAGCAGGTGCACCTCGTCGTAGACGATCAGCCCGAAGCCACCCTTGTCGAACAGGTCGAGGTGCGTGAACGCGTCGAGCTTGCCCTTCCGGTGCGTCAGGATCTGGTAGGTCGCGACCGTCACCGGCCGGATCTCCTTCTGCTCGCCGGTGTACTCGCCGACCTGGTCGGGGCGCAGGTCGGTCTTGTCGAGGATCTCGCGGCACCACTGCCGCACCGCCACCGTGTTGGTGGTCAGCACCAGCGTATTGGTCTGCAGCAGGTGCATCGCGGCGATGCCGACCACGGTCTTGCCGGCCCCGCACGGCAGCACCACGACCCCGCAGCCGCCGCGGTCGCTGCCGCCGGCGTGGAACGCCTCGGCGGCGGCGCGCTGGTAGTCGCGCAGGGCGAACGGCCGGTTGGCGGCGGCACCCGCACCGGCACCGAGCCGGAACGCCAGCGTGTCGCCGGTGCGATACCCGGCCCGGTCGTCGACCGGGTAGCCGAGCCGCACCAACGCCTGCTTGACGTCGCCGCGCCGCTCGGCCGCGACGAACACCCGACCGGCGTCGGTGCGCTCGATCCAGTCGGCCATCGACGCGTGGCTGCCCAACGTCGCCAGCACCTCGGCGTCGTCGCTGCGCAGCTCGAGGCGCCCGTCCGAGCCGGCCACCAGCTGCAGCAGCCCGTAGCGGCGGAACCACTCGCGGATCTGCGCCAGCACCGCCGGCACGATCGGGAAGCGCGAGCTGCGCTCGAGCCAGCCGACCACGTCGTCGGCGCGTTCGCCGAGC
>JAEUHU010000289.1 GCA_016793305.1 Planctomycetota bacterium | reverse complement strand
CGAGGTCGAAGCCGGCGAACAGCGTGCGTTCGCCGAAGCGCTTGGTGACACCGCGCAGGGAGATCATGCGTGGTCGCGCTCCATCGACCGTTCCCAGCGCCGCGCCAGGAACGCGAGCGGCAGGCTCATCGCGAGGTAGAGGCCGGAGGTCACGACGCCGAGCACGATGAACCGGCCGGACTGGTTGGCGAGCATCTGGTACTGCTTCGTCAGCTCGACCACGGTGATGACCATCACGATCGACGAGTCCTTGAACAGGGCGATGAAGTCGTTCGTCGACGGGGCGAGCGAGAGCCGCAGGGCCTGCGGCACGACCACGTGGCGCAGCATCTGGGCGGTGGTGAAGCCGAGCGCCATCGCCGCTTCGCGCTGGCCGCGCGGGATCGCCTGCAGGGCGCCGCGGTAGATCTCCGCCTCGTAGGCCGCGTAGTTGAGGGCGAGCCCGAGCACGCCGGCCTCGACCGCGCCGAGCTGCAACCACTCGATGCTGCCGAGGCCGTAGTAGAGCAACAGCATCTGCACCAGGATCGGCGTGCCGCGCAGCAGTTCGACGTAGACGACGGCGAGCCAGCGCAGCGGGCGCGGCCCGTGCAGCCGCCACAGCGCGACCGCCATGCCGAGCAGCACGGCCAGCGCGAACGACACCACGGAGATGCCGAACGTGCGCAAGGCACCTTCGCCGAGCAACGCCATCGCCGTGCCCCAGTCGAACGGCTCGCCCGCATCGCTCGCAGCCCGGCCTGCGGGACCGCCGGCGTAGGCGTTCACCACCGTCGGGTCGCCGAGCTGTCGTTGCGCATCGGTCCACAGCGACCACTTCCGGTAGATGCGCTCGAGGCTGCCGTCGGCCAGCAAGGCACCGATCGCCGCGTCGAGCGCCTGCTGCAGCTCGGGCTCGGTTCGCCGCACGCCGAGGCAGTAGTGGTAGGCGCCGAACGGTTCGCCGGCGTCGACCAGCTGCGGGAACATCGGCCGCAGCGCGCGTGCGATCGGCAGGTCGGCGAGCGAGGCGGCGTTGCGGCCGTTCACGACGTCCTCGTAGGCGGTGACGTTGCTCTCGTAGACGACGATCTCGACGCCCGGCCGCGCCAGCAGCAGCTGGTGGCTCTGCGACTGGCCCAGCACGCCGACCCGCCGTCCGACCAGATCGTCGAGGCCGCGCACGCCGGTGACCTTGGGACCGACCGACAGCTGCTGCTGGAACACGTAGTACGGCCGCGACAGTCGCACGAGGGCGGCCCGCGCCGGGGTCGCCTCGAAGCCGTTCAGCACGACGTCGCAGTCGCCGCGATCGAGCACCTGCACCAGGCTCTCGTAGGGCACCTGCACCCGGCGGAAGCGCACGCCGAGCACGCGCCCGAGGGCCTCCGCGAGGTCGACCTCGAAGCCCACTTCGCCCGCCGTCGGCCGCTTCGGATCGACATAGACGAACGGCGCCCCGCCTTCGGCATCGGCTCCCCAACGCACTTCCCCGGCGTCGCGATAGTGCTTGGGCAGGGACAGCTGCGCCAGCAGGTCACCGGCCAGGAGCAGCAGCAGTGCCGGCAGCAGCAGGAGATGGCGCATGCCGATCAATGCCGCTTCAGGCCGATCGCGAGCCCGGCCGTGAACAGTCCCGCCGCGGGCAGGCTGCCGGTCATGAAGGTCTGGAAGCTGCTCCACTCCTTCTCGACATTGCTGGCGAAGCGGTTCCACAGCGAGTCCATCGCCTCCCAATGGACTACGAGTATGCCGTAGTAGCTCAGCACCATCGTCATCAGCAGCCAGAAGCCGAACGCGATGGCGGCGACGCGCAGCGCCGCGCGGACGAAGCTGCCGAGGCTGAACCCGGCCACGAAGCTGAAGCCGAGGCGGAACACGCCCTTCGCCGCCGGTTCGCCAGCGGCGGCCGATTTGTCGTCGGTGAGGCCGGCCGACAGGCTGCTAAGGCCACCGCCGCTGCCGTGTCCCGAGTGGCCGGTGTGCGTGAGACTCATCACGCCGGCGACCACGGCCGTGCCAGCGGCGACCGCCAGCGTCAGCTTCTTCCACCGAGGCATGTCGGCGAGCCACTGGGACAGGCTTCGCTGCGGCAGCTCCTTCGGTGGTTGTTCGGGCGTCGTCATGCGGCGCACTATCGCCAATCGAGCCTGCTTCGCCAACCTCCGTGAGACGCCAGCCACCGGCGTGGCAGCTCTGCCGACTTTCTGCTTCGTGTCGAACCGGGCCCAGGCGAAGATCCGCCCCTTCTCGACCAATTCTCATGCGTACCATCCTCAATGCCGCGGTCTTCGCGGCTCTCTCCGTCGGAGTTCTCGCCCAGGACCAGACCGACAAGATCACCCTGTCCAACGGCAATGTCATCACCGGCCAGATCAAGGCCATGGCGGATGGCAAGGTGACGATCAACTCGCCGCTGCTCGGCGACGTGGTCGTTCCCATGAGCTCCATCAGCGACATGACGACCGCCACCCAGGTCGCCCTGAAGACGAAGAGCGAAGAGCTCTACAACCGTCGCGTGCTCGGCATGGAAGCCGGCCGCCTGAAGCTCGAAGGCGACACCAACCTGCCGCTCGACAGCCTGGCGATGATCAATCCGCCGGCGAAGCCGGAGCCGACCTGGACGGGCTCGGTCAAACTCAACGCCTTCTACTCGGAAGGCAACACGGACCGTCGCTCGGTCGGCCTCCTGTTCGACGCGAGCCGCCGCTCCGACGCCGACCGCATCTCGGTCGACGCACAGTGGGACTACAGCGAGGACAAGGACCTCGACTCCACCTCGGCGACCTTCCGCGAGTGGAAGCTGAACCAACGCCGCGCCGGCGGTGGCATCAAGTACGACTACTTCCTCAGCAAGCGGGCCTACTTCCTCGCCACGTCGCGAGTGCTGGGTGACACGCTCGCCAACCTCGACCTGCGCTACACGGCAGGCGTCGGTCTCGGTTACACGTGGGTCGAGAACAGCGAGACGACGTTCCTGACCGAAGTGGGCGCTTCGTACTTCAACGAGTCGTACCGCAACGCCGACCCGGACACGGACTACC
Organism: Planctomycetota bacterium; assembly: GCA_016793305.1. Next base: position 29,000 of record JAEUHU010000289.1, on the reverse strand, counting down.
TCGCCGTCCGGGCGGCCTACAAGCTGATCCACCAGTTCACGGCGACCACGCGCCTCGTGCACGGCGTCGAAGCGTTCCCCTCGACCGAGGACGCGAGCGACATCTACCTGCGCTCCACGACCGAGGTCACGACCTCGCTGACCGAGAGCATGCTGGCGGCGCTGACGCACATCCTCGACTACGACAACACGCCGGCGACCGGCGCCGAGCGCGTCGACTCGCGCTTCCTGCTGTCGATCGGCTGGAGCTTCTGAACCCGATCGCCCGCAGGGCGATCCTCGGGAGCCTTCTCAGTGCGGCGCGTTGGCCGGGTCGAGCAGTCGGCCCGAGCCCATGCGGTCGCGCTGGCCGGCGCCGAAGTTGCCGAGCAGCGGCTGGAAGTCGATCCGGAACGTCGTGTCGTCCGTGAACGGGTTGTAGATCACGTTCAGCAGGATCGACCAGTCGTGGTCGTCGCGGCGCAGGCCGAACGAGTAGGTCAGCCACTCGTCCAGCTCGATGTCGCGCTGGGCGAGGCCGAACAGGCCCCAGCGTTCGCGCAGCCGGGTGCCGGCACCGACCAGCACGGCGCCCTTGACCAGTTCGTCGGTGCGGTATTCGACCGACCAGTTGACGCCGAGCACCGGCCCGAACTGCAGCTCGCTGTCGAACGTGCGCAGGCCGGTCCGCCAGTCGTGGTCGCCGTAGACGGCGAAGCTGAAGTTCTCGAAGGCGCTCCAGCTGCCCGGCGGCCGCAGCAGCAGGTCGTAGTAGAACAGCCCGAGGCCGTCGCCGCCGGTGCCGTCCTGGGCCTTGTCGGGGAACAGGTCCTGCGCCACGTCGGCGAACACGAAGTCGCGCGGCTGCTTCCGGCCGTCGACCATCTCGGTGCGCTGCAGCTGGTTGCGCAGCTCGAGGCGCACGAGCTGTTGCTCGCGCAGCCGGTCGAGGTCGTCGAACGTGTAGAACCGGTCCGACGAGTCGTCGACGTGGAAGCGGTTCCGGTAGGTCAGCTTCGGCGACATCAGATGGCGCACGGCCCGCTGCTCGTCGCCGTCGAGCCATGACCACGAGCGCTTCAGCAGCGTGCCCAGCTGCAGGCCGACCTCGGTGGCGATGCGCCCTTCGCTGCTGCCGTCGACCGTTTCGTCGTAGAACGTGCCGCGCCCGCTCGCATAGGGCCGCAGGTTGAAGCCGAACGCGTGGAACGGCGCCGACAGCTCGATCAGCTGGTCGAGCCGCAGCGAGCGGTCGCTCTCCCGCACGGTGGCGAGGTCGTCGTAGGCGCTGCGGCGTTGGCCGATCTCGGTGGCGAGGTCGACGACGATCGGCGTGTCCCACGGCGTCGTGCCGAGCGGCTGCGCGAGCCACTGGTAGGTGACGACCGGCAACTCCTCGACGAAGCGCGTCGCCAGGGCGCGATCGTCGCGGTAGGAGAAGTCGTCGAGGTTGAAGCGCGATCCGACCGTCAGCAGGCGATTGCCACTGCCGTGGTGCAGGTAGGTGCTGGTCTCCGGCAGCTCGGTCGAACGGTACTCGCCGCTGTAGAACTCCGACCAGACCGCCGGATCGCTGGCCTGGAAGGCGACCAGGTCGAGGTTGGTGGTCGGGCCGAGCCGCAGGCGGTTCTGCGTGCGCAGCAGCGTTCGCGTCGTCTCGTCGATCGGCGAACCGTCGAGCTCGGTGCGGATCTCGCGGATGTTGCGACCGTTGTCGTCGAGCCAGAAGCCCTCGAGCAGGCCTTCGTAGAGATCGCCGGCGCGGTAGCGCAGCTGGCCTTCCAGCGGCACGCCGCGCTCCTGGATCCAGCCGACGCCGAGCTGCCAGTCGCCGCGGAACTCGCTGGCCGGCCGGCCGAGCAGCCATTCGTGCAGGGCGCCGCCGGTCTTGTTCCACGGCAGGCCGAGCACGACCTCGCCCTGGTAACCGAGCTGCTGCGAGTAGCCGGCCCGCACGCGCTTGATCGGGAACTCGTCCTGGCTGCCGGTGAACACGCGGGCGTTCGGCAGTGGCAGCAGGTCGATGCCGCCGATCTGCAGCGTCTGGCCGCGCGCGACCACTTCGAACTCGCCCTCGCGCTCGAGGATCTCGACGTCGTCGATCGCCAGCGCCATGTGCGGCCGGCCCGCCGTGCAGGTCGTCACTGTCACCGAGCGGCCGGTCCAGCGACCGCCCTGGCGCTCGAGCCGCGGCCCACGCACCACCAGCATGTGGCCCGGCCCCTGGTCGATGCTGAAGTAGCGGAGCTCGGCACCTTCCACGACGATGCGATCGTCGGCGGGAGAGATCCACAGCCGCTCGCAGCGCAGCACCTCGACGCCGTCGCGGATCACGACGATGCCGCCCTCGCAGTAGAGGTAGCGCAGCAGCTCGAGCGAACGGTCGATCGTGGCCGGGTCGTCCGCGATCGTCGGGCGGCCGATCGCCGACAGCATCGACTGCATGCGCTCGCGAATCGCCGCCTCGGACTGCGTGCGCCGCGGCGGCGGTGGCGCGATGTCGCGCTTGGGCAGGCCCTTGTCGTCCTGGCCAGCGGTGATCGCCGCGCGAAACGCCTGGGTGTCGAGCAGCAGCAACGCGTTGTCGCCGCGGATCTCGAGCCGCTGCTGCGGCAGTGCCAGCACGAAGCCACCGTTCAGGTGCGCCTCGTGGTAGTCGTCCCCCGGGATCGTCGCGAACATGCCGACGCTCTGCACGAAGCGCGGGATCGTCGTCGTCGGGGCCGGATCCTGTTGCGCGCGCGCAGTGCCGAGCGCGGTCAACAGGCAGGCGGTCGCCAGCACGAACGCGCGACTCACCGGCTGCTTCCTCCGGCCTTTCGGGCCGGTTCTTCCTGCACCGCGCGCAGGCGCGGGGCGCGCAACGTCATCGTCGGATAGTGGAAGTCCACCTCCGGCGAACGGAACGTCGGCCAGCCCGGCACGGTGATCTCGGCACCGTTCGGATCCCGGGCGAGGCAGCGCTGCCGTTCGAGATCGATCTCGAGCTCGGCGGTGCGCGCCGCCATGCGCGGCCAGTCGAGCGTCACGCCCTTGGCCAGCACCTTCACCACGTCGCCGGTGCGCAGGTGGCGCACCATGCGCAGCTCGCGCGCGTCGATGCGCAGGCCCTCGGGATCGGCGCCGCCGTCGGGCCGCAGCCCCAGCGCGCGCACCGGGCCGAGGAAGTTCACGCCGTCGGAGCGCACCTCGATGCTGCCGTGGCAGGTCGCCTGCATGTGCGACAGGAGACCGTTCTTGCCCAGCTCGTGCAACGTCACCTTCGGCGGCAGGAAGGTGTCGCGATCGGCGAACGAGCCCATCGCCAGCAGCTGGTCGTCGGTGCCCTGCAGCACACGCACGCGCGCCCCCTCCATCTTCACGTCGCGGCCGGAGTGCACGCGGCGCACCACCGCCGGGGCCATCGCCTCGGCATTGCCGACGAACAACGCCGCGCGACCACCCTGCGAGACCAGCAGGCGATCGCAGGTGCCGTCGAGGTGGCCTTCCTTCGGGTCGTCGAGCTGGAAGTCCGCGACCTGCTCGAGCAGCAGCCACGGATTGCCGGGCGACGCGAAGCCGACGTCGGCCAGCACGCTGTGCTTCCGGCCGGTGTAGAGCTGACGGACCGCCGGCGGCAGCACGTGCGGCAGCATGCGGATCCGCTGCGCCCGGCAGCTCACCAGCATCGGCTGGTCCTGGTCGGGCAGCTCGATGCGTGCGGTGACGGTCGGCAGCAGCGTGCCGTCGCCTTCGGCGTCGAGCACTGCGGTGTGGCCGCCGGCGTGGTGCACGTCGATCCGGGGGCCGCGAACGTCGACTTCGAACTCGTCGCCGTCGCGGGTCGTGCCCGTGCCGTGCAGTTGCGGCAGCCGCGCGTCGTCGGGCAGTCCGCTCCACAACGCGGCGGGGCGATCGGCCGGCACCGGTTCGAGGCGCAGCGACGAAGGGCCCAGCTGGCGAACGTACGGGGCGCGCGCGGTGATCCGGTCGCCGCGTCGTTCGGTCACCAGTTCGACCGGCCAGCCGACGACCCGCAGGTCGGCGGTGGTGCGGCCGAGCAGGGCGCCGCGCAGTTCGTGCACCGAGCGCAGCACGAGGCCTTCGGCAGGCACGTTCGCGACGATCGACGCCTCGGGTGCCAGCAGCCACAGGTCGGTGCGTTCGCCGCGGCGCTCGACGAGGCAGCCACCGGACCCCTGCAGATCGGCATCGCCCTGGCGGATGCGGAACTGGTGCGCGGCGAACGCCGGCGGCGGCAACGTTCCCGGAGCGACGTTTTCGGGGCCGATCGGGCCGAGGCGCAGCGTCTCGATGGCCTCCGTACTGGTCAGCACGAAGCCGTCGTTGCCAGTCAGCTGCAGAGGTTCGCCCTTGCCGTCGCCGGACCTGGCCTCCAGCGCCACGTCGCCGAAGCCGTGCACGACGCCGGCGTCGCGGTCCTCCTGGCGCAGCACGCGGATGCCACCGCTCGCGTCGGCCTTGCGGCTGCCGACCTCGACGTGCGACCGGCCCTCGGTGACGACGATCTGCAAGTCGGCGATCGGCCGCAGCGTCCAGGCCGGGAAGCCCATCGCCCGGTGCATGGCACCGGACTGTTCCATCGGCTGGATCAGGTGGATGTGCCGCTCGGCGTCGGCGACCAGCGTCTCGGCCGGCTTGCCGCGGCGACCGGGCACCGCCGTGCTCAGGTGCGAGGCGCCGCCGTGGGCGGTGATCTGGAGCGTCTCCCCGAACAGGCCGGGCAGCACCGTCAGCTGCGGGGTCTTCAGCTGGCCGTCGGGCATGTCGACCGTCGCCGGCGCACCGAACAGGTCGAGCCGTCGCCACTGCACGCGCTGCCGCTCCTGCCCCGTGGCCGTCGTCTCCTTGCCGCGCAGCAGCCGGCCTTCGAAGCGATCGCCGCGCACGGTGGTGCGCCCCGGCGTGCCCGTCGCGTCGCCGCGGCCGAGTCCGGGCATGCGCAGGTCCGCGCGCTCCATGTCGAGCTGGACCTCGTCGTGCACCGTCATCGTCGCGGTGCCGGCACCGATGTCCTCGAGATAGTGCAGGCGGCCGCGCGCGCGCACGGTGGCGCCGTCGGTCTCGAGCACGGGGTCTGTGAGGATCTCGATCTCGCCGCGCGCCGCCGGGTTCTTCGGCGAACGCGGCAGGCGCGCCCGCAGGCCGATGCCGCGCAGCGTCGTCTTGCGTTCGCCTTCGAACACCACCAGCACCGGCTGCGTCTCCTGCGTCACCAGCGTGATCTCGGTCTCGCCGATGGCGACGCGCGCGTCGCCGATCGCGAGCCGCAGGCCGGCCAGCTTGCTGCCCGCGAGCGTGCTCAGCACGACGTCGCGCAGGTCGAGGTCCTTGTTCTCGGTCAGCGACGGGCGGCCGTTCGCGTCGCGGCCGATCTCGACGAACGCGCGCTGCGCCGTGACGTCGGCGACGTGCACGCCGTCCTCGAACAGCTTCACCGCGACGCGGTCGAGCTGCTGCAGGGTCTCGCCGACCGGCTTGCTGTCCTCGGCGTTCAGTTCGAACTGCTGCACCTGGTGCTCGCGGCCGTCCTCGCCGCGCACCGTGCGCCAGCCGACGTGCGTGAACTGGCCGAACTGGGCCACGGTCGCCTGCACCTTGCCCTGCCCGACCGGGATGCCGCCCTGGCGGTCGGGCTCCTTGCGCTCGCCGTCGCCCTCCTTGGCGGTCGACTTGCCGTTGGCGCGCGTCGGCTGCTCTTCGCCGACGGCGAGGTGCAGCGTCAGCATGCCGGCCGCGGCCAGCAGCAGGAACAGCACGAGGCGCTTCACGGGCCTCCGTAGCGACGCAGCACGTCGTCGAAGGCACCCCGAGCGCGCAGCAGCAGCTCGACGACGTCGCGCACCGCTCCGAAGCCGGCCGAACGTTCGGTGACGTGGTGGGCGACCGCCTTCACCTCGGCGCGCGCTTCCGGCACGGTGACCGCGAAGCCGACCGTGCGCAGCACCGGCAGGTCGACGAGGTCGTCGCCGACGTAGCAGACGCGCTGCGCATCGATCTGCTGGCGCGCGAGGATCTCCTCGAGCGCCACGCCCTTCATCAGCCGGTCGAGCACCACCTCGTGCACGCCGAGGCTGGCCGCGTGCCGCTGCACCACCGGCCCACCTCGCCCCGACAGGAAGCCGCTGCGCAAGCCGGCGCGATGCCAGTAGGCCAGGCCCGCGGCGTCGTGCACGTGGAACGACTTGCACTCGGTGCCGCTGCCGTCGAACCAGAACCGACCGTCGGTCAGCACGCCGTCGACGTCGAGCAGCAGGAACTCGATCGCCGCCAGCACACTGTCGGCGGGGCGCGGGCGGCCCGGTTGCGAAGCGCCAGAGGGCGACATGCCGGGTCTCGGGTGGCTCGGGCTCATCCGATCTTCAGGTTGAGCAGGTCCTGCACGTCGAGCAGGCCGATCAGCCGGCCGTCGGCGTCGACCACCGGCAGCTGGTCGATCGCGTGCTGGTGCAGGAAGGCCAGCGCCTCGAGGGCGAACATGTCCGGGCCGATCGAACGCGGGTTCCTGGTCATCGCCTCGTCGATGGTGCGTTCGCGCGGGTTGGCGAGGCCACGTTCGATCAGGCGCCGCAGGTCGCCGTCGGTGAAGAAGCCGAGCAGCTTGCCGCCCTGGTCGACGACGCTGGTGGCGCCCGGCCTTCCCGGCGTGCGGGTCATCACCTCGATCGCCTGCAGCACGGTGGCGCCGCTCTGCACGCGCGGGTTGCGCTCGGCGGTGCGCATCAGTTCGCCGACCTTCATCAGGCGCCGGCCCAGATCGCCGCCGGGATGGAAGCGCGCGAAGTCCTCGGGGCCGAAACGCCGCCCTTCCTGCACGACCAGCGCCAGCGCGTCGCCGAGCGCCAGCATAGCCGTGGTGGAAGCACTCGGAGCGAGCCCGTACGGCCCCGCCTCGTCGATGCGGCCGAGCTCGAGCACCAGGTCGGCGTGCTTGCCGAGCGTCGAGTGGGCGTCCTGGGTGATCGCGATCACCGGCACGCCGACCAGCTTCACGTGCGGCAGCATCACCAGCAGTTCCTGGGTCTCGCCCGACTTCGAGAACGCCAGCAGCACGTCGCCCGGATCGACGCGCCCGAGGTCCCCGTGGATGGCCTCGGCCGGGTGCAGGAAGATCGACGGGGTGCCGGTCGAGGCGAGCGTCGCCGAGACCTTCTGGGCGATGAAACCCGCCTTGCCCATGCCGGCGGTGACCACGCGCCCACGCAGCCCGAGGATCAGCTCGAGCGCCCGCAGGAAGGTCGGGCCGAGCCGTTCCGCCACCTGGCGGACGGCGGCCGCTTCGCACGCGACGATCTCGCGGGCGCGCTCGATCCGGGGGTCCATTCGGTGATCAGAGCGCAGGGTCGCTATGGGCGCCAGAGCGGGGGCCGGACGATCTCGCGGGGTGTGGCCCTGGCGTTCGGTCACTCCGGGCGCTGGTTCAGGTGCACTTCGAGCGCGCGCTGCTCGCCAGCGCCGATGGCGATCCGCAGGCGGCGTGCGAGGTGGGCGCGTTCCGCGACGACCAGGGTGTGCTCGCCGGGCGCCAGGCCCAGCAGGCGGAGTACGGGCTCGTCGTCTCGTTCCCAGGTCACCTGGGTGCCGTCGACGAACACCTGCAGCGTGGTTGCTGGCAAGCCGGCCGTGCTTCGCATCGTCAGGGTGAGCGACGTCGTCGGATAGGTCACCGTCCACGGCGGGGGCCCAGGCACCACGAACGGGAACGGCATGGCGCCCTCCGTTCGGGGTTTGACCCACAGCACATCTCCGGCGACGAAGTCGCCAAAGCCGCTCGCGATCACCCCGTCTTCGCCGAGGCCGTCCCCTGGCCTGCGCACGCCGTCGGCTCGGTACCCCTCCACCGAGCCGCCTTCCTCCTTCAGCTCGGCGGGCAGCACGACGGTGAGCTCCGGGGCGCGCTGGACCTCGAAGCGGATCTCGCCGAGGTCGAGGTCGCCACGGCCGGCGACGAGGTCACCCAGGCGCATCGCCAGGCGTTCGTCCTGCGGCGACGCGACCCACGTCAGCGTGCCGACGCGCGACGTCTCGAGTTCGGCGGTGGGTGCAGCGTCCTCGTCCGGTTGGCTCGCCAGCGAGTCGTAGGCGACGGCTCGCTCCAGCCGCAGCGACGCGGGCACGGGCTTGCCGTCGGGCCCGACGAAACGGGCCCGGACCTTCGTCACCGGCGGTCCTTCGAGCACCATCGTCTGGCCGGGGCCTGGGATCTCGACGAAGCGAACGACCAGGTCCCCGTCGTGCTGGTGTGAGATGCGGAACGTCGCTCGCTCGTCGACGGGGATCGGGATCTCCAGCAGGTCGGTAGGACTGGTTGCCAGCTCTCGGAACCGGGTCGTGGTCGTGATGCCGAAGGTCATGTGGTCGATCTGCTTGGTGTCGACCAGCACAGTGGGGTTCTTGGGCACCACGAGTGGCGCGAGCGTCGTCTGGTCTGCGGCAACGACCAGTTCGCGTTGGCTGCGACCGAAGCGGCCGAGCTCGCCGTCGCCGTGCAGCACGTAGATTCCGGGCGGCAGGTCGAGGTGAGCCTCGCCCAGGGCATCGGTGAGCTCCGTGAAGGTGAGGCCGTCCTTCGTCCGCGTGGCCACGATGCGCAGGTCGTCCGCAGGTTCCCCGGCAGTCGTGGCGGCCTTCACGACCACGTCGCAATCCACCTCGGTGGCGCCGAGCACGACGGTGCAGAAGCCATCGGATGCCGGCGCCATGATGTACTTGGTGCCAAGGGCGAGGTGGGCCGGCGGGTCGACCTTCAGGTCCTGCCAGGCATCGAGGCCGACGAGATGGAAGCGACCGTCGCGATCGGTGCGCGCCCACGGACGATGGTGCTCCCCAAACTCGCCGACGGGGCCGACGCGAACGCCGGGCACTGGCTTGCCGTCCGCGTCGACCACCCGACCCGAGGCGGTTCGGCCGGGCACGACGTCGATCGGCACCGGCGGATCGCCTGCGCGCCAGCTGTGGCGCAGACGGTAGTGGCCGTAGATCCAGCCCGGTGCCCATACGCAGAAGTCCTCGTGTCGGCTCGGATCGATCGCGCGCAGGGTGGCCCGCCCGTTCGCATCGGCGACGACGGTGCGCTGCGGCGGCACGTGCCCGCACCCGAGCACCAGCTCGATGCGGGCGTTCGGGACCGGACGGCCCGTGTAGTCGATGAGCTCGACCGGAACGTCGATGCCACGGAGCAGTGCGCGCCTGTCCATCCCGGGACCGCAATGCTCGTCGCTGACGTAGCCGGGTGCCTCGGCGAACACGTAGTCGCGCCAGCCGACGACCGCCGGCGCCGGCAAACGAACCCAGCCGTGGTCGTCGGCAACGCCGACGGACTGATAGTGCAGTTCGGCATCGACGACACCGCCACCTGGATGCCATGGCACCATCACCAGGGCGCCGGGCAACGGTCGTCGATCGACTGCATCGAAGATCTGCCAGCACCAGACCGTGTTGTCACCGGACGCGTCCTCGGGCTCCGCGCCGGGGAACACTTCGTCGAACTCGACCTCGACGTCGCTCTCCCCGGCGCGCAACCCGGGCTGCTGTCCCGGTAGCGTCGCTGCAATGCCCGCGAGCAGGAAGGGGATCAGGGCGGCGACTCGCTTCACCATCACCGCACCTTACCCGTACGCAGCCGTCGCCATGGGTTCCGTCGGCAACAGGCCGGTGCACGCCGAACATGACGACGACATGGCGGGGCCTCGTGCGGCGCCGCAAACTCCCGGTGACTGCGTTGGCCCACTCGCGTGGTACCCCGAAGAGATCCCTGATGCTGCAGCTCCCCGACTGGTTGTTGTCGCCGTGGCGGACGCTTCGTCGTCGGCGACTACTGGCTCGGCCGTTCCCGCCGCACTGGTCGCCGTTCCTCGAACAGCTGCCGTTCTACCGGCAGCTCGCACCCAGCTGTCGGGAGCGCCTGCAGCGCGACCTGCGCGTGGTGATCGCCGAGTGGCGTTGGGAGGGTTGCGGGGGCCTCGTGGTCGACGACGAGAAGAAGGTCGTGATCGCGGCGACCGCGTGCCTGCTGTTGCTCGGGCTCGACCACGACTACTACGCGAACGTCTCGACGGTGCTCGTCTATCCGACCGGTTGGCGTCGCCCCGGTCGGCTGGACGAGTCGGGCGTCCAGGACGCGGACCGCCACGTGCTCGGCGAAGCCTGGCGCGACGGTCCGGTGGTGCTCGCCTGGGACGCGTCGCGGCACGGTTCGTTCGACCCGAAGGACGGGCACAACCTGGTGCTGCACGAGTTCGCGCACAAGCTCGACTTGATCGACGGCCGGGCCGACGGACGGCCGCCGTTGCGGGCGCGGGCCGATGCCGCCCCTTGGCGCGAGACGATGCAGCGCGAGTTCGACGCCCTGGGCAAGGCGGCGGACCGTGGCACCCGGACGCTGCTCGACCACTACGGGGCGGTCGACCCGGCCGAGTTCTTCGCGGTGGCAACCGAGTGCTTCTTCGAACGCGGCGCTGCGCTCGCCCGACGTCACCCGTCGCTCTACGCCGAGCTGCAGCGCTTCTACGGCCAGGATCCCGCCCGTCGCGACGGCGCCTGAGGTGGGCCCCGGGCGCGTCGCGCGACCGTCGTCAGCCGAGCTTCGGCATCGCCGCGGCGACCAGCGCGCGCTCGAGCCGTTCCCCGATCGCTGCCGCGAACGGCGCCTCGTCCATGTAGCACCAACGACCCCACAGCTCGGCGGCGCCGAGCGCGTACGGGAAGTACTCCGCTGGCGTCTCCAGCGCGCGCGGCAGCACCCAGGCCGTGTCGCCTTGCAGCACGACGTTCCAGGCCGCCACGAGGCGTGACTCGGCGAGGCGCAGCAGCGCGTCGGCGCGCGCCGCCGGGCTGTCGGTGCGCACGCCGATCAGGGCGAACGGCACCTGCTTCTCGACCAGCGTGACGCCGCCCGGCAGGTCGATCAGGTCGCCGGCGAACGCACGTTCGGGCAGCGCGTCGAGGAACGGCAAGCGCTCGGGCACGAGGTGCGCGTGGCAGCGCGCGATCGTCGCCGCGGCCCCGATCGAGTTGACCAGCGCCGAGCCGCCGCTGCGCTCGACCCATTCGCCGCACAGCGCCCAGAACACCGCGTCGGGCTCGCGGCGCCGGTCGGTGGTCCAGAGCAACCGCTGGCCGGCCGCGAACGGATGGCGATTGGGCGTCAGCGCATGGCCTTGCCCGCGCCAGAACGCTTCCTCGTCGACGATGCGGGACGCCGGGCTGCGCCGGAACGCCGGACGTTCGGCGGTCGCGCGATCCTGGCGCTGCTTGCGACCGGGCACGAAGACCAGCTGGACCGGCGCGCCGAACACGACCAGTTGGCGCTGTGCGTTCGGCGCGAACGGCACCAGGGACGCATGGGCCTCGAGGGGGAGCTGCACGGCGGTGGTGTAGCGGACCGACGACGAACGCGGCAGACCTTTGCCCCGGTCCTGCGGCACCGCTACCGTTCGTCGGCCGGTTTTCGCGCGCCCCGTGCGACGACCCTTCCGACCTCAGAGCCAGCACCCACGACCTTGCGCATCGTCTTCTTCGGTAGCAGCGACTTCGCGATCCCATCGCTGAAGGCCCTCAAGGACGGCGGTCGCGCGCCGGATCTCGTGGTCACCAAGCCCGACGCGCCGCGTGGGCGGGGCCGCAAGATCTACGACAGCGACGTCAAGCTCGGCGCCCAGGAGCTGGGCCTCACCTGCCTGCAGCCGAGCGACCCGCACGGCGCCGAGTTCCTCGACCAGCTGCGCAAGCTGAAGCCCGACCTCGGCATCGTGGTCAGCTACGGCGTGATCCTGAAGCCCGAGCTGCTCAACCTGCCGAAGCTCGGCATGCTCAACGCGCACGCCTCGCTGCTGCCGCTCTACCGCGGTGCTGCGCCGATCCAGCGGGCGATCCGCGACGGCCGCACCGAGACCGGCGTCACCATCATGCGCATCGTCGAACAGCTCGACGCCGGCGACGTGCTGCTGACCAAGCCGACCCCGATCGGCCCGAAGGAGAACGCCGGTGCTCTGCGCGACCGGCTCGCCGAACTGTCGGGCGTGGCGCTGCTCGAAGCGCTGCAGCTCATCGAGTCCGGCAAGGCGAAGTTCGTCCCGCAGGACCAGGCGAAGGCCACCTACGCGCCGAAGGTCGAGAAGGAGCACGGCCTGATCGACTGGAAGCTGCCCGCCAAGGAGATCGACCTGCTGGTGCGCGCGATGACGCCGAAGCCGGGCGCGCAGACGCGACTCGGCAACAAGCGCTTCATCGTGATGGAGGGCACCGTCGAGCAGGACCTCTACGGCATGGGCATTCCCGGCGGGCTGCAGTCGTCGGGCGAAGAGGGCATCCGCGTCTGCACCGGCAAGGACATCTACCGGATCACGCGCATCAAGCCCGACAACGGCCGCAACATGACGGCCGGCGAGTTCGTGCGCGGGCACCACATCGCCCCCGACGCGCGGTTCGGCTGATGGTCCCGATCCGACGGTTCGCGCCGCAGGCCCGATGAGCACCGCCCGCGGTGCGGCGATGCAGGCCCTGGTGGCGCTCCAGCGCGGTCGCGCCGAGCGGCTGCGCGAGGCGCTGCAGACGCGCAACCTGGCACCGCGCGACCAGGCGTTCGCGTTCGAACTGGCGCACGGGGTCGTGCGTCGCCAGCGGCTGCTCGACCACGTGCTGCTCGGGCTGGCGCACCGCGGCCTGCCGAAGGACCCGCAGCTGCAGGTCGTGCTGCGTCTGGGCGCCTACCAGCTGCTGTTCGTCGCCGGCATGCCGGCCCACGCGGCGGTGCACGAGACGGTCGAACTGGTGCGCGGCAATCGCGGCTTCGCCAACGCCGTGCTGCGCCGTCTGAGCGACGCGGTGCAGGACCGCGCCGCCGATCCGCAGCAGCCGTGCGACGAACTGCCGCTCGGGCCGACCCGGACCCTGCGGCTGCCGGCCCCGCTGCCCGAAGCCCTCGACGAACGGTTGGCGATCGTGCACTCGCTGCCCGACTTCCTGCTGCAGCGCTGGCGCGGCCACTGCACCGACGCCGAGCTCGCCGGCATCGCCGCAGCGGCCAGTGCCGTGCCGGGCGTGTTCCTGCGCGCCTCGGCCGGCGTCGAACCCGCGGCGCTCGCGGCCGAACTGGCGGTGGCCGACGTGACCACCGAGCCCGGGCCTTCGCCGCGGCTGCTGCGTTGGACCGGCGGCGGCTCGCCGTTCACGACGCTGGCGTTCCGCGACGGGCGCTTCGTGGTCCAGGATCCGACCGCGCTGGCGGCTGCCGAGGCGGTGCCGTGCAAGCCTGGGCAGACGGTGGTCGACCTGTGCGCGGCTCCTGGCACCAAGACCACCGAGCTCGCCGAGCGGGTGCGCCCCGGTGGCCGGGTGATCGCCTACGACCCGGATTCGCTGCGGCGGCAGCGCATCGTCGACAACGTCGCGCGACTGCGGCTCACGGACGTGGTCACGGTCGTCGCCGATCCGGTCCATCTGCCGCCGGCCGATGCGGTGCTCGCCGACGTGCCGTGCAGCAACACCGGCGTGCTCGGCCGTCGCGTCGAAGTGCGTTCGCGCCTGCAGCCGTCGACGTTCGCCGAGCTCGCCGAACTGCAGCGGCGGCTGCTGCGCCAGGCGATCACGCTGTGCAAGCCGGGCGGCACGGTCGTCTACTCGACCTGCTCGATCGACCGCGAGGAGAACGACGACGTCGTCACGACGGTGCTGGCCGATCCGGCCGTGCCGCGCTGCGAACGGCTCGCCAGCCGCCTGACGTTGCCGGTCGCCGGTGTGGCGGACGGCGGCTTCCACGCGACGCTGCGGCGGCGCGGCTGAAGTCGCGCCCGGCCGGGCCCACGCTTCAGCGCAGCAGGGCTCGGATCGGCTCGCGCAGCACGTCCGCCATCAGGCGGTGGCCGCGGACGTAGACGTGGAAGTCCAACGCGAACAGGTCGAGCCTGCCGTTGGCGCGGAACGGGGGCTCGAAGTCCACGACCTGTGCCTTGCGTTCGTCGAGCAGTGCGACGAAGCCGTCGCGCAGGCGCCGCTGGATGCCGCTGCGCACCAGTTCGTCGGCGACCTTGCCGAGGCCCTGGGCGTGCTCGGCGAACACCAGGTCGAACGACGGCAGCAGGGCCCAGACGATCTTCGCACCGTGCTGCGTTCCCGCGGCCTGCAGCGTGTCGACCGCGTGGGCGGCCTTGCGCAGCAGGATCGACAGGCGTTCCGGCCGCTGCTGCAGGTAGAGGGCCTGGTTGAAGCCCTGCCAGAACGCGGCTTCGTACGGAGCCGGGATGGCGAGCTCGAGCAGGCGCTGGCTGGTGGTCTCGGGCTCCGTCAGCGCCCCGGGTGGCAGCTCGCGCAGGGCGTCGTCGAGGTGCGGGAAGGTCACGTTCTCGAGGTCCAGGAAGTCGTTGCCGAGGAACACGACGACGACGACGACCTGGGGCCGATAGTGCTGCATCAGGTCGCGCGCCCGCAGCACGTGTTGCCAGAGGCTGTAGTAGCCGCATCCGGCATTGAGCACGTAGCTGGGCGAGCCGGCAGCGCCGAGCGCTTCCTCGAGCTGCGTGGCGACGTTGTCCTCGGTGCCGACCACGCCATCGAGGTGGCTGTCGCCGACCATCAGCACGGCCGGGCGATCCAGCGGGGACGGCAGTTCCGAGCGGCGCAGGAACCCGTCCCCGTTGCGGTGCTTCACGTAGTCGCGCCGATCGGTCTGGTCGACGGCGAGCATCGGCAGGCGCACGATCGTCTTGCGCCGCGGGCGGAAGCCCGCCACCGCGTCGACCACCAGGGTGGGATTGTCTCCCCAGGTCGGGCCATCCTGGATCGTCTCGTCGACCCAGACGGCGGAGGCCTCGGGGCGCAGGGTCGCATAGAGCGCATAGGCCGCCCCGCTCGCGATCCCCGTCGTCAGGACCAGCAGGGCGAGACGGGCGGACAAGGTGGACTTCGGCACGCGACGACAGCATAGGTCGGACCGCGTGCGCGCGAGACGGCCTGGCGCTTCCTCGCGGTGCGGCGGACCGACGTGGTCGCGGCGTGGGCTTCCGGCTGCCTCGGACCGCGGATAGAACGCGTTCCCCCATGTCCTCTCGCACCCCTCCCCGCCCGCGTTCCGGCGGTCGTGCGCCGATGCCCGTCCGGTCGGCCCCCAAGTCCAACCCCCTGCCGCTGATCCTCGGTGGCCTCGCCCTGCTGGTCGTCGTCGTCGTGCTGGTGGTGATGAGCCAGTCCGGTGGCAAGGGCGGGACCACGCCGGCCGCGAACAAGCCGGCCGCAGCGAACGGCAAGCAGCCGCACGTTCCGGCGGCCACTTCGGTGCCGACCGGCACGGCCAAGGCCGGCAAGACGCCGACCACGCCGCCGCCGCCGCTGGCCCAGGAGACCCTGCAGAAGGCGGCGAGCTTGCTGGACGAGGCGAAGACGCTGTTCAACGACGGGGTGCGGCTGCGCACCGCCGGTGACAACGCCGGCGCCCGCAGCAAGCAGTCGATCGCCAAGGACAAGATCGACGAGGTGAAGAGCCTGCTGGCAGCCCCGCTGCGATGGCAGGAGGAAGCCGACCTCGAAGGCTGGGCGATGCCCGCCGAATACACGGCGCTGGGCAAGTTCTACGGCGAGGTCAGTTCGCTGGAGAAGAAGGTCCGCATGAGCGGCGGGACCTGATCCGGGCCAGGCGGCTCGACGCCGTTCGCCATGTTGCTCGGCTACCAGACCAACGGGTTGCAGAACCACCGGCTGGCCGACGCGCTGCAGCTGCTGGCCGAGCACGGCTACCGGGCGGTCGGGATCACGCCGGACACCTGCCACCTCGACCCGGCGCAGACCAGCGACGCCGACCTGGCGGCGGTGGCGCGGCAGCTGCGCGACCTGGACCTGGCACCGGTGGTCGAGACGGGGGCGCGCTTCCTGCTCGACCCACGGCACAAGCACGAGCCGACGCTGATGACCGTCGACCGGACGGCGCGCGCCCGGCGGCTCGACTTCTACAGCCGCTCGGCGGCGATGGCGGTCCGGCTCGGGGCGTCGGTGGTGTCGTTCTGGACCGGCATCGACCGGGCGCCGGGCGACGACAGCTTCGACCGGGTGCTGGCCGGGGTGCGCGACGCGTGCGCGCGCATCCGGGCCGAAGGGGCGGTGCCGTCGCTCGAGCCCGAACCGGGCATGGCGGTCGCGACCGTCGCCGGCTGGCGGCGGGTGCAGGCGGCACTCGGCCGCGAGGCCCCGCGGCTGACGCTCGACATCGGCCACCTTTGCGTCGAATGGGAAGGCGAGCCGGCGGCGGTGGTCGCCGGGGTCGCCGGCGAGCTGGCCCAGGTGCACCTCGAGGACATGCGGCGCGGGATCCACGAACACCTGCTGCCGGGGACCGGAGAAGTCGACTTCCAGGCCGTTCTAACCGCTCTGCGAAAAGCAGCTTACCGAGGGCCCGTCTGCTTCGAGCTGAGCCGTGCCAGCCACCAGGCGCCGACCGCCGTGGCGGCTTGCGCCGAGCTGTGGCAACGCTGTCTCGGTGATGGCCGCCGTTGACCGGTCCTGCCGGACGTCTACTGTTCTCCCCTTCGCCGGCGCCCGTGGCTGGCCACCCCACCCCCATCCTGCATGAGACTCTGCCCAACCGTCGAAGGCTCGGCCGCCCCGCTGATCACCCACCGGATCAGCACCGACGTGTGCCAGACCCGGCAATGCGCGAACTTCCACAAGTGCCACCGCTGCATCTACCGCGGCAAGGCGGCCAGTTGGGAGCCCGAGCACCCGCCGATCTCGCTGATGCCGATGCATGACGCCGAAGAGCCCGGGATCGAGGTGACCGAGGTCGACCTGGGCAAGCCGAAGAAGGTGGTGGCTGCGACCAAGGGCGCAGTCGGCGCGAAGGGGAAGGCAGCTGGGAAGACGACTGCTGCCAAGGCCGCGGAAGCGGCCCTCTGAAGAGCAGCTCCCGGCGGAGCGCCGGTTCCAGCAGGCGAGCCGGCGCGCAGGCGGACGGGCGAACGACGTCCGGTCAGCTCTGGTAGGAGGCCAGCAGCTTGCGCAGCGCGGATTCGGCTTCGCCGAAGGCAGCCTTCAGTTCCGGTGCCAGCCGGCGCGACTCTTCGAGCTGGTGGTTGCGCGTGCTGATCTGCAGGTGCTCGCAGACGTCCTGCAGATTCCGGGCGCCCAGGTTGCCCGAGGAGCCCTTCAGCGAGTGCGCGGCGCGTTCGGCCTTCTCGAAGTCGCCGGTCAGCAGCCCCTCGCTGACCGCGGCGACCTTCGCCGGGCCGTCCTCGAGGAACATCTGGATCAGGTCCAGCAGCAGTTCAGGATCGCCGTCGTCCGAGATCGACAGCAGCTCCTCGACGACACTCATGTCCAAGACTGGTTGCATGCTCCTCCGGTGCAGGAGCATGGATCGGCCGCCGTCCCGGCGAACTTGACGGCCGAATGGCGGTCAGCCCTGGGCCGCGCGGCGGACTTCCGCGTCGGTCAGCAGCCGCTTGCTCGACTTGCCGGCGGCAAGGACGCGTTGGACCCGCTCCTCGGTCGGTTCGATGCCGAGTCGTTCGAGGACGAAACTGGCGTTCGACTTGCCCGCCATCGGCCCGACGGCGATGCGCTGCTCGAGGCCGACCATGCCGGCCGGCACGCCCGAGTAGACCGCGTCGGCGAGCTCGACGTCGCCCTTCTTGAACGCCTTGATGACCGCCGCGGCATGCACGCCGGTGCCGGTCTCGAACGCGTCCGTGCCGAGTACGGGGTAGTTGTGCGGGATCGTCACGTCGAGCGCCTTGGCGGCGGCGGCCACGTACTGCGGCAGGGTGCGCAGGTCGTTGTCGATCCAGCCGAGCAGGCGGCAGTTCACCAGCAGCAGGTCCATCGGCGCGTTGCCGGCGCGTTCGCCGACGCCGAGTGCCGTGCCGTGCACCCGGTCGGCGCCTGCTTCGATCGCCGCGAGGCAGTTGGCGATGCCGAGGTCGCGGTCGCGGTGGCCGTGCCAGTCGACCCCCAGCGTCTTGTCGTGCTGGTCGGCGAGCTCGCGCACGAACTTCACCACCGCGCGCGTGCCCTGCGGCGTCGCGTGGCCGACGGTGTCGCAGACGCACAGACGGCGGGCGCCGAGTTCGATCGCGGTCGAGTAGAGCGCCCTCACCGTCTCCGGCCGCGCCCGCGTCGTGTCCTCGGTCACGTACATGACCGGCAGGTTGTGCTTCTGCGCGAAGGTCAGCGCTTCGCGCGTGTTCTGCAGCATGCGATCGAGCGTCCAGTCCTCGGCGTACTGGCGGATGTAGCTGCTGCCGATGAACGCGCAGACCTCGATCGGGATGCCGGCCTTCTGGGTCATCTCGACGACCGGCTCGATGTCGGTGACGACGGTGCGGCAGGCGACGTTGGCGCCGATGCGCAGGCGCTTCCTCGCGATGTGTTGCGCCAGCTTCAGGATGTCCTCGCGCGGGCGGCCGCCAGCCCCGGGCAGGCCCAGGTTGGCGGTCTGGATGCCGAGCGCGTCCATGCGTTCGAGCAGTTCGATCTTCTGCTCGAGCGCCGGATCGCTGACCGCCGGCGATTGCAGGCCGTCGCGCAGCGTCTCGTCGTCGAACTGCAGCGGGCGAGTCGGGCGGAACGTGCCGCCGGTCTGGTTCCAGTCGTGGATGAGGTCCGCGATGCGCGTCATGGGGCGACGATCATGCCACGGCCGGCGTCGACCGCCGAGGGATCCTGCGCCGCGCGGATCGACCGATGGCGCCGGGCCCAGGTCAGACCAGGGTCTGCAGCAGGCGCGCTGCCGGAGCGACCCGGATCCCCTCCGGGGTCACGTGGTCCTTCGCACCGCGCAACGACACCTGCCAGGCCGCGGCAGCCGGGAACCGTTCGTGCAGGTAGCGCAGGCTCTTGTCGAGTGGGTCGTCACCCAGCTTGCACTCGACCATCAGCACAGGGCGCTTGCCGTCGCAGACCACGAAGTCGACCTCGCGTCCGTCGGTGTCGCGGAAGTAGCGGAGGTCGTAGGCTCGGCCTTCGGTGTCCTGCTGCCAATGGACCCACTTCAGCAGGTGGCTGCCGACCAGGTTCTCGAACCTCGGCCCAGGCTCCTTCACCACCGACCAATCCCAGTGGTAGTGCTTCTGGGCCTTCTCGATCGCACGGATCTTCGGCGTGCCGAGTGGCGCGATGCGCCAGATCGCGTAGAGCCGCTCCAGGACCTGCAACCACCGCGTCAGCGTCTTGTGGTTGACCTGGAGGTCTTCGCGCAGCCCGTTCACCGACAGCAGGGAGCCGACCAGGTCCGGCAGTCGCTGCATCAGCAGCTCCAGGTTGCCGAGGTCCTGGATCCGTTCGAGATCGCGCACGTCGTCCTGGACGATCCTGCTGGCGTACTCGCGGGACCATCCTCGCGCCGTCGTCTCGGAGCCGCTCGAGAACGGTTCCGGGAACCCGCCGAGCGCGAACAGTGCCTCGAGTTCACCGGCGGCGTCTGGCCCGAGTTCGGCCAGGGAGAACGGATGCAGGCGCAACAAGTGGTAGCGACCCTGCAGGCTGTCGCCGCCATGGCGGTAGAAGTCCAGTCGGGCGCTGCCGGTGACCAGGATGCGCTGTCCGCGCCGTCGGATGTCCCACAGCCCCTTCAGCCAATTCCGCCAGGACTTGTACTTGTGCAGCTCGTCGAAGACCCTGAGCGCTGCGTCGGGCAGTTCGCCGGCGAGGATGCGGCGGCGATCCGCCCCGCTGTCCCAGTTCAGATACCCCGTGGTCGCATCGGGCAGGGACTTCGCCAGTGTCGTCTTGCCGACCTGGCGCGGACCGGCCACGAACACCATCTTCCTGCCGAGGTCGGCTTCGACCTGGGACCAGAGGTATCGCTTCGGCGCGGTCATTTCACACTCTAGTACAAATCGCCTGCCGATGATTTCTACCGGAGTAGAAGACGTCCGTGATCGTGCCGTTGGCGCGCCCGGCCGCCGTTCGCGCCGCACGCAGCCCTTCCGATGCCACCCCGTCGCCTGCATGATCCGCGGGTGATCGTGATGAAGTTCGGCGGCACCTCGGTCGGCGACGCGAGGTCGATCCGCCAGGTCGTGCAGATCGTGCGCCAGCACCTGGACCGTCGTCCGGTGGTGGTCGTGTCGGCGCACGCCGGGGTGACCGATGCGTTGCTCGAGCTCGCCGCGAAGGCGCCAGGCGGCGAGGCGGACACGGGCGCGATCGAAGCGCGCCATCGCTCGATCCTGGGGGAACTCGGCCTGCCGACGACCCTGCTGGATCCGTTGCTGCAGGAACTGCACGACCTGGCACGCGGGCTGCGGCTCGTCGGCGCGGTCAGTCCGAAGGCGCAGGACCTGCTGGTCAGCTTCGGCGAACGGTGCAGTGCGCGCACGGTCGCGGCGGCGCTGGCCGCCGACGGGGTGCCGGCGACGGCGGTCGACGCGTTCACGGCGGGCTTGCGGACCGACAGTCAGTTCGGGCGTGCCCGCCCGTTGCCGGACGACGGCCGCATCGCTCGCCACCTCGCCGCGGTCCACGGCGTGCCCGTCGTCACCGGGTTCCTCGGCGGCGACGAACGGGGCAACGTCACCACGCTCGGTCGCAACGGCAGCGACTGGTCGGCGGCGTTGTTCGGCGCGGCACTCGGGGCCGAGGAGATCCAGATCTGGAAGGACGTCGACGGCGTGCGCACCGCCGATCCGCGGCTCGTGCCCGACGCGTTGCCGATCCGCAGCATGAGCTTCGCCGAGGTATGCGAGTTGGCGTCGTTCGGCAGCAAGGTGCTGCACCCGGCGGCGATGGTGCCGGCGATGCAGAAGGGCATCCCGCTGCGCGTGCGCAGCACGCTCGAGCCGAGCGCCCCGGGCACCGTGATCGAAGCCGGCCTGGCGGTGCGGCCGCCGGTGCGCGCGATCGCGCATCGCGCCGCGGTGAGCCTCGTCGCGGTGACCTCGCAGCGGTTGGTGCCGCAGCACGCGTTCCTGGCGCGGGTGTTCCAGGAGCTCGACGAACTGCAATGCGACGTCGGCGCCGTCGCGGTGGCCGAGGGGGCGGTGACGTTCGCGGTCGATGCCCCGCAGGCCGACGTGGTCGGGAAGCGCCTCGCCGCGTCCGGCGACGTGCGCGTCGAGCCAGGCCAGGCGATGGTCGGCGTGATCGGTGATCCGGTGGGTTTCGAACGCGGCGGTGCTGCCGAAGTGCTGGCGACGCTGGCCACCGCCGGCGTGGTGGTTCGGTGCGCCGGGCAGGGGGCGCTCGACAGCACGGTGGCATTCGTGGTCGCGCGCGCCGACCTGCACCGCACCGTGCGGCTGCTGCACCAGCGCTTCTTCCCGGTCCGCGGATGAGCACCATGGGGTCGCGACGAGGATGGTTGCGCGACGCGCTGCTGGTGGCGCTGCTCGCCGTCGTGACCTTCCAGGCACTGCGCAAGTGGTACGGCGACCGCTATCTCGTGCCGAGCGGCAGCATGGAGCCGGTGCTGCACGGCGACCCGCAGGCCGGCGACGTGGTGTTCGTCGACAAGACGGCGCGCGCGGCGGAGCGGCGGCGGCACGAGCTCGTGGTGGTGATGCACCCGGAGCAGCCGGGCCAACCGCTGGTGAAGCGCATCGCCGCGTGCGGCGACGAACCGTCGACGCGGTGGCTCGACATCCGCCAGGGCGACGTCTGGCTCGGCGACAGCCGACAGCGGCTCGTGCGCGAGCAGAAGGACCCGCTGGCGGCGCGCGAGCTGCGCGTGCCGTGGGCCGATTCCGACGTCCCGGCGACCGCGGCGCTGTTGTACCTGCAGCCGAGCGAACGCACCGAGCAAGGCTTCGTACTGCCGCCGGTGGTCGCGGTCGCCGACGAAGCGCGGGTGGCGTTCCGCGTCGAGGCGCTGCGTCGCCGGCGCTTCTCGCCCTCGGGCCCGCGATTGCCGATCGGTTGCGTCGGCACGTCGCGGCCGGTCGACGCGGGCTATCTCGATCGCACCGGAGCACGCAGCCTCGTCGGTACCGACCAGGGGGTGTTCGACTGCGGGATCGAGCTCGAGCTGGCGTCGGCACCTCCGGAGTTGTTGGCGACCGTCGAGGCGCGCGGCGAAGCGTTCACCTTCCATTGGCAGCCGCAGACCGGTCGCGTGGTGCTGTGGCGCAACGGCGAGGACGTCGCGACCGCGCAATGGCCGGTGGTCGAAGCGAAGCACCGCTTCGAGTTCGCGCGCCTCGACGATCGGATCTACTGCTGCGTCGATGGACGACCCGACCTCCTGTTCGTCGTCCCGCGCGAGGCGAGCTGGAACGAGCGCGACGAGAACGGCATGCCGGCCGGGCCGGCGACGCTGGCCTACGTGGCGGCGGTGGGGCCCGCAGGGTCGGGCTTGCGGTTCCGGCGGTTGCTGGTGTTCCACGATCTGTTCGCGTGGCGGGACCCGATCGTCGGGCGACCCGGGCAGCCCGGACCGTGGCCGCGCGAAGTGCCGCCGGGCCATTGGTTCCTGCTCGGCGACAGCGCGTTCGACAGCCGCGACTCGCGGCAGTTCGGCGCCGTGCCGATGGCGTCGATGCTCGGCGTGCCCTCGCGGGTGCTCGGCCCGTGGGCGCGCGCCCGGAGGCTACCGTGAGCGAAGGGCCGGACCGCGACTCGCGGCCGGTTCGGGACGAGCCACCGACTCCGGCCCAACTGCTCTGGACCAGCGTGGCGTCGAACCTGCTGGCCGTGCTGGCGGCCCTGGTGTGGCTCGACTGGCGCGGGCGCCTCGACCATCTCGTGGAGATCGCGGTCGGCGGGCATGGTCCGTTGGTCGACCTCGGCGTCGGGGTCGCGGTGGGGCTCTGGCTCGCGTTCCTGTTCGCCCTGGCGGCCAGGCGTTCGACGGCGCTGCAGGACTTCGACGCCTCCGCCCGGCGATTGCTGGCCGGTCTCGGTGACACGGGACGTTCGGTGATGCTGTTGGCCGGCGTGCTCGGCGAGGAATTCCTGGTGCGCGGTGCGGCGCTGGACGCACTCGGGCCGATCGGCGCCGTTGCCCTGTTCCTCGGCGTGATTATCGCCAGCGGCATGACGCGTGTGTGGTTGCCGGCCCTGCTCGGCACCACGATGCTCGTCGCCCTGATCGAATCGGGTTTCGGCCTCTTGGCGACCTCGGTCGCCAACGCCGTGCTGAACCACTGCAACATGCGGAGACTGCTTTGAACCGGAGCTGCGCGCTGTCGCTGTCCTCGTCCCTGGTCGCGGTGTTGGCGGCCCAGGATCCGTCCGGCCCGGTCGCGCCGCCGGCACCCCAGGTGGCGCCGATGCTGTTGCCCCAGATCCTCGTGCTGCCGCGAGGGGCGCGCGAACTGCAGGTCGACGGGTCCCTGCTCGACTGGCCCGAGCTGCCGGCGGTGCGCATGGACGACACGCGCCAGGTGTCGGGCTCGGCCCATGGCTCCTATCACGGTCCGGCCGATGTCAGCGCATTGGCGTTCTTCCTGTGGGATGCCGACGCGCTCTACTGCAGTGTCGCGGTCAAGGACGACTGGCACAGGGGGCTCGATGCGGCCACGATGCAGCTGACGGAGATCCCGGTCGCCGACAGCATCCTGGTTTCGTTCGATCCGGACCGCAACACCCGCAGCAACGGTCCCGATCCCGGTCGTGAGGAGGATCGGAGCTTCTGGCTCGCCGACCAGGCCGGGCGCGATCTCGTGCTCTGGGATCGGCTGCGCGGCACGGCACGTTCGCTCGAACAGGCGGTGGGGCGCGTCGTGGTGCTGCACGACAAGGAGCAGGGCATCACCAACTACGAGGCCCGCATTCCCTGGTCGGAGATCCTGCCAATCGGGCGCAAGCCGGCATCCGGCGCCACCATCGACGTGCAGATCGTCGTCAACGACTTCGACGAGACGACCGACAGCATGCCGCAGACGCGCGTCGGCCTCGTGTTCGGTTGTTCGCCGATCGTCGATCCTGGCCTGCACGCCAGCATGATGCTGGTACCGGACGAGAAGGTGCTGCAGGGTGTCATGCCGCAGTTCCCGGCGAAGCCGGCCGTCACGGAGCCGCCGGCCCGACCAATGGCCTACTGGCAGGAACTCACCTCGCGTCTGCTGCAGCATCCGCCGGCCGTCTATGACGGCTCGAAGTCGCCCGCGGATTGTGGGGGCAGTCGTCGCCTCGGCGTGCTCGAGGAGATCGACGCGCATTGCGAGCGCTTCCCTCGGGTCGACCTGCTCGAGTACCACCAACGCATCCACCGGCGCATGTCTCGCGAGGTCGCCGGACTGCAGGCGCGCGGCCTCCCGGCGTGGTGGAACGAGCGGCTCCAGGCCGTCTCGAAGAACGCCGAGGACCCGGTGCCGGCCCGTTCGATGCGGCTGTTCCGGATCCCTGCCGGTGGCTGGCTCGTGCGCTCGCCGACCCGCAACTTCGTGATCGACGCGGCCGGGGCCGATCTGGCCGGCTGGCTCTGGGGTGGAACCGAGTTCTGCGTGCTGACGCAACCGCTCGAAATCGTGCGTCGCAACGACCAGCTGCTGATCCGCATGCTCTCTGCAGATCCGCCACGCGCTGTGTTCACCCACATCGCCTTCCACCTGCCGATGGTGGCCATGGATCGCATTCCGCTCGCCGAACTCGGCAAGTCCTACGGACAGCCTTCGGGAACCCAGGTGCACGCCCTGGGGAAGGCGCTGTCGGACGGCATGGTGCCGTGGAGCTGCAGCTATCGCCTCGAGCTGCCGGACGGCCCGAGTCTCCTGCTGATCGCTCCGAGCCTGCGGGCCGCGGAGATCGAGGCGCAGGACGTCGATCTGCTGATCCTGTCGCCGCACAATGCCGAGGGTCCGGCCATCGTCGCCAAGGTGCGCCCACGCCTCGTGCTGATCGACGACGTGTTCCTGGGGCCCTTGCGAGCCGATTTCCCCCGCCACTCACTGCGGTCCCTGCATGCATTGCAGCAGACCCTGCGCCCGGTTCCTTCTTTGATCCTGGCCCCAGGCGAGTCTTGGACAGTCACGGCCGGGAAGTGAACACCGATCGCATTGCTTGCAATCGACGGATGCTCATTGGACAATGTCGCCAGCGGACGGCCGTGAGGTCGTCGGACCCCCACCACGCAGGTAAACACAGATGGCAGCAAAGAAGAGCAATCCGGCGATGGACTTCATCGTCGAGAGTCTGAAGAGCAACAAGAACGCCGCGTACTCGGAGATCAAGGAAGCCGCGGACAAGAAGAAGCTGAAGATCTTCCCGATCATGTTCGGCCGCGCGCAGGCGCTGCTCGGCATCGTCAAGCAGGCACCGCGTGGTCAGGGCAAGGCCGCCAAGGCGAAGGCCGCGGCCGCCGGGGCGCCGAAGCGGGGCCCGGGTCGTCCGCGCAAGGTCTCGATGCCGGCGTTCGATGGCACGCTCGACGGCATCGTCGCGGCGGTCAAGGGCAGCGAGCAGGCCAAGGCGAAGTACCGCCAGGCGCTCGAGCGCATCCAGGGCATCCTGGCCGACGTGCTGGCCTGATCCGGGAAGTCCGCCAGGCGTGTTGCGCGACGCCCGCCTGTCACGGCGAGCCGTCCTGCGGGTCCATCGCCTCGATGCGAACCGGCCCGAGCCCGGCGGCTGCAGACACGATTCGTCGACTCGCGCTCTCGCCGCGAGCCGGCGTCAGCCGCCTTCGACCAGGCGGCGCCAGAGCGGCCCGTCGTGATTGCGCAGTCGTTCTCGTACGAACGTCTGGAACGACGCCATCCAGCGGCTCGTGCGTGGGCCGGCCCGCCCGTCGCCGATCGCGCGACCGTCCAGGTGGGTCACCGGCCCGATGTCGCGCAGCGTGCTCGACAGGAAGATCTCGTCGGCGCGGCGCAGGTCGCCGGCGGTCAGGTGCCGCTCGACCACCCGTTCGCCCGCGTTCGCGGCACTCTGCAGCAGCAGCGACCGCGTGATGCCGGCCAGGATCCCGTCGCCCAGTGCTGGGGTGGTCCAGGTGCCGTCGACGAACGCGAACAGGTTCGACGTCGACGCTTCGGTGACGAAGCCGAAGGCGTTGACCATCACGCAATCGGTGGCGCCCTGGTCCTTCGCTTCGGCGAGCCCGAGCACCGAGTTGAGGTAGTTGCCGCTCTTCGTCGCCGGGTCGAGGGCCCGTCGGTCGTTGCGCAGGCGGTCGACGATCGCCAGCCGGGACGTCATGCCCGAGATCGGTGTCAGCGGCCGGACCAGCACCACCCAGCAGGGCGGGCTCTTCGCGTAGGCCAGGTCGATGTTCGGTGCCTCGCCGGTGCCGCGGGTCACCACCAGGCGCACGTAGTGGTCGCCGTCGCCGGCGGCGCGGACCGTCGCGGCGATGCGGCGCGCGATGGCCGCTTCGTCGAGGTCGAGCCGCAGGCGGATCGCCTCGGCCGAGGCCACGAGGCGCGCCCAGTGCTCGGGCCAGCCGAACGGCACGCCGCCGAAGGTGCGGACCACTTCGTAGATCGAGTCGCCGAACAGGAAGCCGCGGTCGAGAACGGGGATGCGAGCGTCCCGTTCGGCCAGGATCGCGCCGTCCACGTTGCAGAGGTTCGTCATCGGGGGCCGGATGGTAAGCTCGCTCCCCCTCATGTGCGGCTTCATCTCCATCTTCGGCCCGTCCGACTCCGACGCCATCCACGACGCCCTGAACGGGCTGCTCGCCATCCAGCACCGCGGTCAGGACGCCGCCGGAGCGGTGACGTTCAAGGATCGCTTCCAGGCCAAGAAGGGACTCGGTCTCGTCCGTGAGGTCTTCCAGGAGAAGCACCTGCAGCGTCTGCGTGGCCACCTCGCCGTGGCCCACGTGCGCTACCCGACGGTCGGCCTCGGCGAGGACACCGACGTGCAGCCGTTCTGGCTCGACTACCCGGTCGGCACGGCGATGGCGCACAACGGCAACGTCACCAACTTCCACGAGCTGAAGCGCACCTACTTCGCGCAGCGCAACATCCACCTCGGCAGCAACTGCGACCTCGAGGTGGTGCTCTACGTGTTCGCCGACGCGCTGATGCGCCGCCACTCCGACCCGGTCACCCCGGACGACGTGCAGGCCGCGGTGAAGGAGGTCTACGACCGCGTCAAGGGCGCCTACTCCGTCGCCGGCATCACCAGCGAGGGCATGTATGCGTTCCGCGACCCGTACGGCATCAAGCCGTGCATCTTCGGCAAGAAGGTCACGCCGGAGGGAACGTGGTACGCGGTGGCCAGCGAGTCGGTCGTGCTCGACGTCGCCGGCTACGAGATCGTCCGCGACCTGAAGGCCGGCGAGATGGTGTGGATCGGCAAGGACCGCGTGCCGCACATCCGGCAGGTGGCCGACAAGCCGCACCGCCCGTGCATCTTCGAATACGTCTACTTCGCGCGGCCGGACACGTTCCTCGACGGCACCTCGGTCTACGAGGCGCGCATGGAACTCGGCCGTCGCCTCGGTCGCGCGTTCCTCGAGACCAAGCTGGTCGCCGACGTCGTCATCCCGGTGCCCGAGTCCGCGCGCACCGCGGGGCAGACGATGGCCGAAGTGATCGGCGTGCCGTGCCGCGAAGGCTTCGTCAAGAACCGCTACGTCGGCCGCACGTTCATCATGCCGAACGACAAGGCGCGGCAGGCGACGATCCGCACCAAGCTGAACCCGATCCGCGCCGAGTTCGAGGGCAAGCGCGTCGTCATCCTCGACGACTCGATCGTGCGCGGCAACACGAGCCGGCAGATGGTCAAGATCGCGCGCCAGATGGGTGCGGCGAAGGTCTACCTCGCGTCGTACTCGCCGCCGCTGCTGTTCCCGTGCCTCTACGGCATCGACATGTCGACGAAGCGCGAGTTCGTCGCGCGCGGCCGCACGCACGAGGAGATCGCGCGCGAACTCGGCGCCGATCACGTGCTCTACCAGACGCTCGAGCAGATGGAGGACGCGGTGCGCACGGCCGGCAACAAGGACCTGCAGTTCTGCAACGCCTGCTTCGCCGGCACCTACCCGACCGGTGACATCACCGAGTCGATGATCGCGGACATCGAGCGCGATCGCATGGAAGCCAGCAAGGTCTGATCGCGCGGGCGGCGCGGGCTGGGCCGGGGCGCGCTGCGGGCGAGCCGGTTCAGCCGCCCGGCAGCAGGGCCACGCCGGCGGCGTTCGCTGCGCGCCGCAGCGGCCCGTCGAGCGTTGCGAGAGGGGCCCGCATGCGTTGCGCCACTTCGAGGAACGTCGCGTCGTAGACGGTGAGTTGGTGGGCCAGCGCGATGTCGACCACCGCGCCGAGCGTGCGTGGACCTTCGACCGGGTCGGTCGTGATGCGCAGGTTGCCCAGCAGCTCGAAGAAGCGAACGCGCTGCGCCTGACTCAAGCCGCCCCTGCGCTCGGCGAGGGCGGTGACGTTGGCGACCTCGAGCCACCAGAGGGCTGGGACGATGGCCACGTTCTCGACCAACAAGCCGAGCACCAGGTCGCCGTAGGCGCAGCGCTGGTCGCGGAAGCACCAGGTGAGGGCGATCGAGCTGTCGATCACGATCCCGCTCAAGGCCGGCCCTCGTCCCGCAGTTGCCGGATGCTGGCGCCCTCCGGCAGCCTGCCGCCCTCGAACTCCAGCAGCGCCTGGACGGCGGCGCGCACGCGGGCCCGATCGAACTCGATGTAGGGGACCAGCTGTGCGACCGGGCGTCCGTGGCGCGTGATGACGATGCAGTCCCCGCGCTCGACCTGGTCGAGGAGGTAGCTGAGTCGGGTCTTGGCGTCGAAGACCCCCACTTCGCGGACGCGGTCGGCGCTCATGAAATCTATTCTGTCTGGTCAGACCAGGATCGTCAAGCAGGCGCGGCTGCTCGAGGAAATCGTCGCTGTGTTGCTCGTGTGGCCATGCCAACGGGATCGCGGCGCAGCAAACGCGCCAGCACCTGCGGCAACAGCTGATCGCCAACCAGGGGCTGCTGCCGCCGCCTTGCCGTCAGTCGGCGAGGCGTTCCTTCTTCACGCGCCCTCGCAGCTTCGGCACCAGCAGCAGCGCCTCGCGCGCGATCTTGCCGTCCATCTTCGACTTGCCGACGCGGCGGTCGACGAAGTGGATCGGGATCTCGCGCACCTTGAAGCCGGCGCGCACCATGCGGAACGCCATCTCGATCTGGAACGCGTAGCCCTGCGCGTGCACGGCCGAC
>JAEUHU010000269.1 GCA_016793305.1 Planctomycetota bacterium | reverse complement strand
GGCGACGCTCTACAAGCGCAGCGAGGAGAACCGGGTCTACCTGCTGCGCCGGGCGCGCTCGGTCGTGCTGCGCCTCGACGACGGCGCCGACGGCAAGATCGTCCCGCTGGTGCCGTTCGAGGAGCGGGTCGGCCTGCGGATGCAGCCGATCGACATCCAGGAGAACGACCTCGACCTGTCGCGTGTCTACTCGGACCTCGACCAGTTCTCGCAGGAGGAGCGGGCCTGGAACCCGTTCCTGATCGAGTTCTACCTGCCGAAGCACCGGCGCGAGGACTTCTACCGACCGCAGTGAGCGGTGGGTCGGATCGCGCTGCATGGCCCGCATCCCCGACCCGCATCTGCGCGAGCGGCTGATCGACGCGGCGACCGAGGAGTTCGCGATGTCCGGCTACGCCGGTGCGACGCTCGACGGCATCGCGGCGCGCGCGGGAGTCACGAAGGGCGGCGTCTACTTCCACTTCGACGGCAAGGAGGAACTGTTCTTCGCGGTGCTCGACCACTGGCGCGAACGACGACGCCGGGCGTTGGTGATGCCGGCACCGGGCGGGCTCGGCGCCGCGGCGGCGCTGCGAGCGTTCGTCGCCGGCTACCTCGCGTTCCATCTCCGGGAGCCGGCGGCGACCCAGCTGGCGCGGGTGTTCGCCACGGAGCTGCGCGGCCGGTTCACGGCGCGCCTGCGCGAGGACGATCGGCAGGAATTGCGCTGGCTGCGGGCGACGCTGCGCGAATTGCTGGTGCTCGGGGAGCGCGACGGCTCGTTGCGGGGCGAGGACCCGGTGCTGAGCGCGTTCGTGCTCGCGGCCGGAGTGCGCGGCGTGCTGGAGCAGTGGATCACGGCGCCGGCCGACGTCGAGGTGCACTGCGACGAGGACCAGCTGGCGCGCGCGTTGGTCGAACCGTTCGCGACGGGGCGCGTCGAGCGATCCAGCGGCGACGACGGCAGCGGCTTCGACCTGCCGCAGGCACGCGACGGCGGCTGAGCGCGCACCGATCGGGCCCTTCGCCCGCCGTCAGAACACGACGCCCAGCGACAGCATCACGCCCTGGAACTGCGCGTCGTAGCCGAGCGCCACCTGTCCGTTCTCCACGTCGCTCTCGTCCATCGACTGCCAGCGGCCGAGGTAGGCGAGGCCGACCTCGAAGTTGGCGAGGCGCAGCCGCGTGCCCAGCTCGAGGCCGAAGAACGCGGTCGCCGAGTCGTAGTCGTTCGGATCGCCGTCGAACTCGATCGCCGTGCCACCGAAGCCGACACCGATCTCGCCGTAGAGCGACCACTGCACGTTGCGGCGGCCGGCGATCGTGAACTCGGGGGCCAGCTCGAAGTAAGGACCGACCGAGCCGTAGGTCGACTCGTCCTTCGTGACGTTCTCGGTCAGCACCAGCCCGTTCAGCATCAGGCCGATGCGCACCGGCATCGCGAAGCGGTGCTCTTCGAAGCGGTAGGTGAAGTGCGCGAACAGGGTGCCGTTCGAGGCCTCGCTCTCCGCGAACCCGGTGCCGGCGAACAGGTCGTCGTCGCTCGCATAGCTCTCGAGCCGGAGGCCGCCGCCGAAGCCGCGCTTGCTGGTGCCCTCGAACTGCAGCCGGAAGAACCCGGCGTCGGTGTCGTCGTCGAGGTTCGAGCCGTCGGTGTCGTAGTCGAAGTAGCCGCCCGCGAGGCCCAGGGCGACGCGGAAGCGAGGGGACTCGGGTTCCTGGGCCACGAGGGGCGTGGCGAGTCCGAGGAGCAGGATGGGGAGCAGGGTGCGCATGCGGGGATGGTAGCGGTGGAACGGAACCGGCCCACATCGTGGGCCGGGCCGCCAGAAGCGCAGGTCCGTGGTTCCTGTTCCGCGCGACGACCAAGTGGCTGGTCGCGGTCCCGCATGGGGGGCTGGCGAGCGTCCGCGGGCTCGCCGCTGGGCTCGGTGCGGCGCATCTGGCCGAGCGCCGCGCGCCGCGGAGCGGCGCTACACCTCAGGCCTGCACGTAGGTCCCGCGGATCGGCAGGTGCTTGTGCAGCGCGTTGCGCGAGTCGACGCACAGGCGCGCGTGCTCGGCGATGACCTTCCAGTCGACCGCGGCGTGGTTGGTGACCACCAGCACGCAGTCGGCGGCGGCGACGTTCTCCTTGGTCAGCGGCACGGAGTGCATGCGGTACTCCATGTACTTGCGCATGCCGGCGAACAGCGGCACGTGCGGGTCGTGGTAGCTGACGTCGGCGCCGTGCTCGAACAGCAGCTTGATGATCTCGGCGGCCGGCGTCTCGCGCACGTCGTCGACGTCGGGCTTGTAGGCGAGCCCGATCACCAGCACCTTGGCGCCACGCAGGGGCTTGCCGCCCTGGTTGAGCCCGTCGATCGTGCGGTGGATCACGTAGTGCGGCATCGAGTTGTTGATCTCGCCCGCCAGCTCGATGAAGCGGGTGTGGTGGCCGAACTCGCGCGCCTTCCACGTCAGGTAGAACGGGTCGATCGGGATGCAGTGCCCGCCGAGGCCGGGGCCCGGGTAGAAGGCCTGGAAGCCGAACGGCTTGGTCGCCGCCGCGTCGATCACCTTCCAGATGTCGATGCCCATCGCGCCGAGCACGGGCTTCAGCTCGTTGACGAGCGCGATGTTGACGCAGCGGTAGATGTTCTCGAGCAGCTTCGCGGCCTCGGCGACCTCGGCGTTGTCGACCGGGATCACCTTCTTGATCGCGGCGCTGTAGAGCATCGTGGCGAGCTTGCCGCTCACCTCGTCGGTGCCGCCGACCAGCTTCGGGATCGTCTGCGTGCTGTGGTCCTTGCGACCCGGATCCTCGCGCTCGGGGCTGAACGCCAGGAAGTAGTCGACGCCGGCCTTGAGCCCGGTCTTGTCGAGGATCGGCATGCAGTCGCCGCGCGTCGTGCCCGGATAGGTCGTGGACTCCAGCGAGATCAGCTGACCCTTGCGCAGCACCTTGGCGCACATCTCGGTCGACTTCTCGATGTAGCTCATGTCCGGCTCGCCGTGCTTGCCGAGCGGTGTCGGCACGCACAGGATGATCGCGTCGGCCTTGCCGAGGTCGCTCGGGTTGCTGGTCGGCAGGAACTTCGGCGACTTCGCCATCTCCTGCACGAAGTCGGTGCCGAGGTGCTTCAGGTAGCTGTCGCCGCGCTTCAGCATGGCGATCTTCTCGTCGTCGATGTCGTAGCCGACGACCGGGAAGCCGGCCTGGAAGAACGCGCGGAGCAGGGGCAGGCCGACATAGCCGAGTCCGATCACCCCGACGGTGGCGGTGCGGGTCTGGATCTTGTGTTCGAGCTGGGCGGCGGGAGTGGTGGCTTCGACCATGGTTTCGGGCATAGACGTAGCCGCCCATCGGCATCCGGGCCAGCGCGAGTGGAGGTTTGGCCGGGTGGCTGGGGTCGGGGCTGCGGTGAGGCTCGACAGCGCCCAGGGTGGCCGCCAACATGCCGCCATGGCATCTGCACTCCGGGGACGCACGCTGGCGATCGTCGTGATGGCGCAGCTGGCCAGCGGCTGCTGTTTCTCGTTCACCCGCGCGGTGTGGGGGGACGAGGAAGAGTCGAAGCCGCGTGCGGTCGTGTGGGTCGAACGGGAGACCCGCCTCGACCTGCAGGTCGGACTGGCGCCCGCCGCCAACGGCGATGCCGGTGGCGGTGACGTGGCGCTGGTCGCGTGGACGGATCAGGGCTCGGACCGGGACGGTGCCTCGACGTGGATGTTGCAGCACCGCGAGGGTGGGCGACTGCTCGTGGACCTGTTGGGCGCGAACTCGCCGGCGACCGAGGCGGCGGTGGCGATCGACGTGATCAGCGACCGCGAGCACGGCGATCCGGCCTGGGCCCATGCCGGCATCGAGGTGCGCGGCCGTGTCGCGCTCGGAGCGCTCGGCACTCGGATCGAACGGGACGCGCTGGCCGAGCCGACCCGGCAGGCACTCGCGGCGGTCGAGGCGGCCAGCAGGAACGCCTTCGCCGAGGCCGCCGCCGAAGGCTCGTTCGCGGCGCAGAGCGCCCGGCTGGCGAGCCTGCTCGACCCGCGTCTGTTGGCGCCGGCGGGGCCTGGCTGGGTGGTGTTCGGTTCCCTGCTGCTCGACGCCGAGGGGTTGCCGTGGACGACGCGGGCCGAGGAGGCCAGCTGGTCGCCCGGCCGGGAACGCGCGGCGCTGGCCGGCGCGCGCGTGGCCCTGCTCGCGACCAACGGG
>JAEUHU010000266.1 GCA_016793305.1 Planctomycetota bacterium | reverse complement strand
CGCCACGTCGACGAACGAGCGGTCGAGGAACGGCACGCGCGCTTCGACGCCCCAGGCGGCCATCGACTTGTTGGCGCGCAGGCAGTCGTAGAGGTGCAGCTTGTCGAGCTTGCGCACCGTCTCCTCGTGCAGCGCCTCGGCCGACGGCGCCTTGTGGAAGTAGAGGTAGCCGCCGAACAGCTCGTCGCTGCCTTCGCCGCTCAGCACCATCTTGATGCCCATCGCACGGATGCGGCGCGCCATCAGGTACATCGGCGTCGACGCCCGGATCGACGTCACGTCGTAGGTCTCGATGTGGTGGATCACGTCGCTCAGCGCGTCGAGCCCTTCCTGCACCGTGAACTGGAACTCGTGGTGCACCGTGCCGAGGTGCGAGGCGACCGCGCGCGCGGCCTTCAGGTCGGGGGATTCCTTCAGCCCGATCGAGAAGCTGTGCAGCTGCGGCCACCACGCCTCCGACTTGCCCTCGTCCTCGACGCGGCGCGCCGCGTACTTCTTGGCGATCGCCGCGACCAGCGACGAGTCGAGCCCGCCGGACAGCAGCACCCCGTAGGGCACGTCGCTCATCATGTGCGAGCGCACCGAATGCTCGAACGCCGCGCGCAGCGCCTGGCGGTCGCTGGCCCCGTCCTCGACCGCCGCGTAATCGCGCCAGCGCGGGTGGAAGTACCGCGTCGGCTTCTCGTCGCTCGACAGCCAGTAGTGCCCGGGCGGGAACTCCTCGGCCTGCGTGCAGACCGGCAGCAGCGCCTTCATCTCGGAGGCCACGTAGAGGTTGCCGTGCGCGTCGCGGCCCCAGTAGAGCGGCACGATGCCGATCGGGTCGCGGCCGATCAGCCAGCGGCGCTGCTGTTCGTCCCACAGCACGAACGCGAACATGCCCTCGAGCTGGTTCAGGAAGTCGGCGCCGCGTTCGCGGTAGAGCGGCAGGATGATCTCGCAGTCGCTGTGCGTCGCGAACGCGTAGGTGGCCTCGCGGGGTGCCCGCAGCGTGCGGTGGTTGTAGATCTCGCCGTTCACGGCCAGGACCTGCAGGCCGTCCGGCGACAGCAGCGGTTGCGCGCCGGAGTCGACGCCGACGATCGCCAGCCGTTCGTGCACCAGGATCGCCTTGTCGTTGGCCCAGACGCCCGACCAGTCGGGGCCGCGGTGGCGCATGCGGCGCGACAGCTCGAGCGCCTGGCTGCGCAGGGCCGTGGGGTCGGAGCGGAGGTCGAGAATGGCGAGGATGGAGCACATCGCGGCGGCAGTGTCGCAGCGGCCGGTGGCCGGGCGCCACCACTTCTTGGCAGCCCGAGTGCGGGGCTGCTCGGGCTTCGATCGGCGGTAGCATGCGCGGCCCGATGAAGTTCGCACCGGCGATGGCTCCTCCTGCACCGCGCCCCGGCGCCTCCTGGCTCGTGCACCTGCCGACGGCGCTGGCCCTGTCGATGTTCCTGGTGCTGCTGTCGGGCCGTGTGCAGCAGAACCCGCACCTGTTCTGGACGTTCGTCGCGGTGCCGAGTGCGCTGCTGGCCTGGCGCCTGCTGTTGGCGCTGCGTGGGCGGCTCTCGGTAGAGACGCTGCCGCCGGTGCGACAGCACTACGTGCAGGCCTGCGTGCAGGTCTGTCTCTACGCGTTCTGGGGCTACCACTGGATGCAGCCCGACGGTACTCGCCCGATCTACGCCCAGCTGCCGCTGATCCTGGCGCAGTTCGCCTTCCTCTACGCGTTCGACGCGCTGTTCGCGTGGACGCGCGGCCGGGCCTGGCGCCTCGCGTCGGGACCGACGCCGATCGTGCTGAGCACGAACCTGTTCATCTGGTTCAAGGACGACTGGTTCGTCTGGCAGTTCGCGATGGTCGCTGCCGGCCTGCTCGGCAAGGAGTTCGTGAAGTGGACCAAGGAGGGTCGCCGCACGCACATCTTCAACCCGTCGGGCTTCGGCCTCGCGTGTGCTGCGACCGTGCTGATCGCCACCGGCACCAGCGACCTGACCTGGGTCAAGCCGTTGGCGACGACGATCGAGGTGCCGGGCATCTACCTGTTCCTGTTCGGGCTCGGCCTCGTCGTGCAGGGCTTCTTCCGCGTCACGCTGATGACGTTCGCCGCGGCACTGGCGATGGTCGCGACCAACCTCGTCTACACGTGGTGGACCGGCGTCTACCTGTTCGCGAGTACGAACCTGCCGGCGGCGGCGTTCCTCGGCCTGCACCTGCTGATGACCGACCCGTCGACGTCGCCGCGCACCAACGTCGGGCGCACGCTGTTCGGGCTCGGCTACGGGTTCGGCTACGTGGTCGCCTACGAGGTGCTCGGCGCGATCGGCGCGCCGGAGATCTACGCCAAGCTGTATCCGGTGCCGGTGCTCAACTGCTGCGTGCAGTGGCTCGACCGGCTGGCGAAGAGCGGTGGGCTAGGCCGCCTCAACGCGCGCTGGGAAGGGGCGGGGTCGCCGGCGCGCATGAACCTCGTGCACATGGCGCTGTGGTCGGTGGTGTTCGTCGTGCTGCTGGCGACCGGCTACGTCTACGGCGTCGAGCGCACGCCGCATCGGGGCGACTCGATCGCGTTCTGGAAACAGGCCCAAGCGGAAGGACGCCACGATGCCGCGCGCAAGCTGGCCATGGTCGCGGGTTCGCTCGCCGAGGTTTCCGGCAATGGCGACGCCTACAACGAGCTCGGGCTGCTCAGTCTCGGCGGCGAGGTCGACGCGGCGACCCATGCGACCCGCGTGAAGTCGGCGGCGCACTGGTTCGCCCGCGGCATGGCCCAGGGCAGCGCAGCAGCCCACGAGAACTTCCTGATGCTGTCGTCCTACGCCGAACGGCTGCCCGACGAACTGGTCGGCAAGGCGCTGGCCCACATCGGCAACGTGGCCGCGCGTGGCGGGCGCGCGGCGCAGCTGTTCGGGCTCGTGCACGAGACCGGCGGCGGCGTGCGCGTCGACCCGGCGATGGCGCGGCACTACTACCGCCTCGCCGGCGACGACCGTTGGGCGCGACTCGGCATCGTGCGGCTGGGGCTCGCACCGGGGGGCGGCATCGACCTGACACCGCACGCCGACCTGGTGAAGAGCGCCGCCGAGAACGGCGACGGCGAGTGCTGCTACTACCTCGCCTGCATGCATCGCACCGGCCGCGGCGTGCCGCAGGACGATGCCGCAGCGAGGCGATGGTTCGCGCGCGCCGTCGAACTCGGCTACGTGCCGGCGAAGACCGTGTTCGACCAGGACGGCGGCACCGGCGTGCCGCGCTTCGTCACGCCCCAGCGCCGCCACCTGGCGCGACCGCCGTGGTCGAGCGCGTTCCCGGTCGCCGTCGTGCGCGACCCGTAGCCACGCTCACGTCCGGCCGCTCACGACTGCACGCGGCGCGCCGGCCGCAGGCCGATCACCGCGTCGCGCCACTCCGGCGGCCGGCCGTCGCGCGCGGTGGTGCGTGTGCTGAGCGGGCCCTGCAGCCACGAGCCGCCGCGCACCACGCGCAGCGTGGGTTCCGGTTCGTCGGCCAACAGCGTTCGCAGGCCGTCGCCGCGCCGCGCCCGCGACTCACGGTAGGGCAGCCACGCGTCGAAGCACCACTCGGCGATGTTGCCGTGCATGTCGAACAAGCCGAAGGCGTTCGGCGGCAGCTGGGCCGGGTAGTTCGGACCGCTGACCAGCCATCCGTGCCGGCTGCCGTCCTGCTGGCTCGGGCCGCCACACCACGCGTGCCGGCTGCCGGCGCGGCAGGCGTACTCCCACTGCGCCTCGGTCGGCAGGGTCATGCCGAAGCGCTGCAGTTCGTGCAGGGCCAGCGCGTGGTCGATGCCGGTCGCCGGCAGGCGCGGGTCGTCGCCGAGGTTCTGCCCGGTCAGGTGCTGCCATTGGCGCACCGTCAGCTCCGTGCGGGCCAGCAGGAACGCGCCGAGCGTGATCGTGCCGCCCGCCAGTTCGTCGTCGCCCGCGAACGGATCGTCGTGCGGCATGCCCGGCGAACCGCGGCGTGCGCCGAGGTCGACGAGGCCGCCCGGCACCAGCACGAACACCACACCGGTGTCGACGTCGGTGCGCAGCAACCCCGACTCGGGATCGCGTTCGGGCAGCGTGCGGGCCCCGTGGCTCGCCAGATCGAGGAACTCGAACAGGCCGGACTCGCGGTCCTGGCCGAGCGGCCACAGCCCCGGCTGCGGCGGCAGACGCAGTTCGCGGTAGACGCGCAGGCGCCGTTCCTGTGCGTCGCCGAGCCGATGCGCGAGTTCGGTCCAGATCGGTTGGCTGCGCTGCAGCGCTGGCGCGATCACGTCCTGCAGCAGCGCCCGGCGCCGCCGCACGTCGTCGAGCGGGCCACCGATCGCACAGAAGTCGGCCATGCGTCGTTCGAGGCGACCTAGCGCCGCCTGCAGGTAACGCGCCACCTCCGTCGAGGCGCCCGGAGTGGTCGTGCCGAGCCGTTCACGCAGCGTCCCGTGGTGGCGCAGCAGTGGCTCGCCGTGCTCGGCGAGCCAGCGATCGTAGGCTTCGGTGTGGGCCGGCCACGGCGGCGGCAGCAGTCGTTCGGCGGCGATCGCCGCGTCGAGCCGCGCCTCGTCGAGCAGCAGCAGGAAGCCCGCGTCGGCCTTCTGTTCGCTGAGCACACGCATGCGCTCGGCTTCGGTGGCGCTGCGCTGCGCCATCGCCAGCGCCGACACCATGGTCGCGAACGCCACGCCGAGGCCGGCGACCACGATCGCCGCGGCGGCGGTCTGCGCGCGGTTGCGCCGCACGAACTTGCGCAGCCGCGTCCAGCGCGACGGCGTCGACACGCGCACCGGCTGGTCGGCAAGGTATGCCCGAAGGTCGCTCGCCAGCTCGGCGACGGTGCCGTAGCGCTCGTCGGGCGTCTTGGCGATCGCCTTCATGGTGATCGCGTCGAGGTCGCCGCGCAGGGCGCTGCGTCGTTCGTTCGGAGCGGCGGCGCTCGGTTCGAACGGCCGGTAGCTGCGCACCACGTCGGCGATGCCGGCGAGGCCACGCGCGCGCAGCACGACGCCGGGGATCGGCAACTGGTCGGTCAGCAGTTCGTAGAGCTGCACGCCGAGCGCGTAGACGTCGGCGCGGGTGTCGAGGTCGTCGAGGCGCCCGGACGCCTGCTCCGGGCTCATGAACTCCGGCGTGCCCATCAGCGTGCCGGCGAACGTCAAGGCCCCGCCCTGCAGCAGCGGGCTGCTCAGGGACTTGGCGATCCCGAAGTCGATGATCTTCGGCTGCGCGCGCCCGTCGGGCTCGGCGACCAGCACGTTGTTGGAGCTGAGATCGCGGTGCAGCACCGCCTTCTGGTGCGCGTGCTGCATCGCGTCGAGCACCTGCAGGAACAGCTGCAGCCGCTGGTGAAGTGGCAGCCGGCGCTGGCGGCAGTAGGCGATCAGCGGCGGCCCTTCGACCAGCTCCATCACGAAGTAGGGGCGACCCTTCGGCGTCTGGCCCGCGTCGAGCAGGCGGGCGATGCCGGGGTGGTCCATGCGATTGAGCGCTTCGCGCTCGGCGGTGAAGCGGGCCAGGAACTCGCGCGAGTCCATGCCTGGGTTCAGCACCTTGACGGCGACCGGCCGGCGGATCGGTTCCTGCTGTTCGGCGCGGTAGACGGTGCCAAAACCGCCGCGGCCGAGCAGCTCGGTCAGCAGGTAGGAACCCAGGCGCTGCGGCAGCTGGTCGCTGTCCCCGCTGCCGGCGCCCCCTTGGGTCTCGGGCAACTCGACGCCGGCCGCGGTCAACCAGGCGCGCAGGGTGCGCTGGTGCTCGGGGTACTGCAGCAGCAGCGCCTGCAAGGCGCCGTCGCGGCGCTGGTCGTCGCCTTCGAGGATGTCGAGCACGGCGTCCTCGACGTGCTGCGGCAGGCTGGCGGCGGTCGGCCGATCCTCGTGCATCGGGCGGGATCATGGCGCGGCGGGGAGCCAGGAGCCAACGGTCCGCGCCTCCGAGCATCCGGTGAGGGATTTCCGGGGCCGATCGCGTGCGTTCTCCGGCGGACGGTTCTTCGAAGGCAACTCCACCGAACCGATCCCGCACCATCCCCATGCGCACGCTCCGCCTGCTTCCCCTGCTCTCCTTCGCGGCCGCCGCGGCCGCCCAAGGGCCCGACCTGTTGCTGACCTTCTCGCAGCCCGAACGGACCCTGTCCGGCAGCGGCGGCACGGTGCTGCAGTTCCTGCAGCCGAACGAGATCGTCCACCTCGACTACATCGGCGTGCCGTGCCCGGCGTCGGCCGAGAAGTGGTCGCCGCGCACGTGCACGCAGACCATGGCCGGCGACGAGGACGCCGACGGGCTGTTCTGGAACCCGGCGCTGTTCGGCCGCATCGACGCGATCCACGTCGGCATGAGCAGCACCGCGATCGGGCTCGCGAACCAGCGCGAGGTCTACTGGTCGGTCGAGGCGCCGATGGGCATGAACGTCAGTGCGCTGCCGTTCCGGCCGGGCGACGTGGCGCGCATCGAGCGCAACGGCCTCGGCGACGGCCAGGCGCTGCACTTCATGCGCCAGGAACACTTCAACATCGCGTTGGGCCTGCCGCCCGGCAATCCGATCGACGTCGACGCGATCGCCTTCCACCCGAACTTCGGCGTGTTCTTCTCGGTCGACAACGACGTGTTCTGCCCGATGCTCTGCGGCGGCACGTTCGTCCGCGACGGCGACATCCTGTGCGTGCCGCCCGGGGCGCTGGCGCTGACGCCAGACCTGCGCATCGCCGCGGTGATCCCGGCCACGGCAGAGGTCGCCTACAACGAGGGCCAGGTCGACGCGATGGTCGTGGCCGCGGGCGTCGCCGACCGCTTCGGGCTCTGCGTGCCGAACTCGATCGACCTCGAAGCGCTCGAGTTCGACTTCACCGGCCCGGTGGTGACGATCCCGACCTGCACCGGCGTGGCGCTGGTCGTGCCGACGCTGATCTTCGCGACGGAGTCG
The DNA here is from genome assembly GCA_016793305.1 of Planctomycetota bacterium. The sequence continues at coordinate 1,716 of JAEUHU010000266.1, read as the reverse complement.
ATGACGGGTGGCAGCCTGCTGACCACTTTGGGCGGCGGCACGATCTACAACAACGCCTGCGGCCCGATCGGCACGCCGTGCGGCTTCGGCGCGACCCTCGGCCCGCAGATCGGCATCCAGTCGCCGACGACGGTGGTCGGTGCGAAGAGCCACGTCAACGCACTGGCGCTGACCCGTGCGATGCGCAACGTGCTCGAACCGCAGCAGCACGTGATGAACGTGTTCCCCGGTGGTGCTCCGTTCGGCGCCAACTGGATCGACTACGGGACGCCGTTCGCGCTGAACGTGGCGCTGATCGAACTGGTCGGGCCGCCCGTGCCCGGCTCGTTCCCGGCCTTCCCGTTCTCGCAGCTGTGCTTCCCGGACCTCTACGCGCCGTCGATCCTGATCTACGCGTGGCTGCCGGGTCCGTGGGGCAGCTACCCGCTGATCGCGATCCCGCCGATGTGGTCCGGCAAGATCCTGTTCCAGAACGTCGGCATCGGCGGCACCGGCTACGAGCTGAGCACGCCGGGTGTGATCGAAGTGCAGTGACGAGCGGCGGCCTCGGGCCGCGTGCTTGACCATCCGGGGGGCGGCATCGTGCACTGGCGCGATGACCGCCCCTCGCTTCGTTCCCTACACCGACCGGCACGTGCCGGTGCCGACGCCGGAGGCCGCGGTGGCCGCGTTCCACGCCGCCATGGTGCGGCGGCGCAGCGTGCGCATGTTCTCCGACCGGCCGGTCGCGCGTTCGCTGCTCGAGATGCTGGTGCGCTGCGCGCACACGGCACCGAGTGGGGCCAACAAGCAGCCGTGGCGGTTCGTCTGCGTGCAGGATCCGGCGACCAAGGCGCGGATCCGCGTCGCGGCCGAGGCGGAGGAACGTGAGTTCTACGAACGGCGCGCCAACGACGCGTGGCTGCAGGACCTCTCGCCGCTCGGCACCGATGCGGACAAGGGCTTCCTCGAGACTGCGCCGTGGCTCGTGGTGGTGTTCCAGCTCACCAAGACCGACTTGGGCGGGCAGGTCTACTACCTGAAGGAATCGGTCGGGCTCGCCTGCGGCATGTTCCTCGCCGCGGCGCAGCTCGCCGGCCTCGCGACGCTGACGCACACGCCGAGCCCGATGGCGTTCCTCGGCGAGATCCTCGGCCGCCCGGCGCACGAACGCCCGTTCCTGCTGATCCCGGTCGGGCACGCCGCCGACGACTGCGTCGTGCCGGCGAAGGCCCTCGAACGGCGCCCGCTCGACGAGGTGATGGTGGTCGTGTGACGCGGTGGCTCGGGCCGCGGGGTGGTCAGACCTTCACGGTCTTCCAGGTGCCGCGGCGGAACAGCAGCATCGCCGCCACCGCGAAGCACGACTCGGCGATCGGGATCGACCAGTAGATGCCGTGCGGTCCCATCTCCAGCTGGAACGCGAGCAGCCAGGCGAGGCCGAGTTCGAGCACCCAGAAGCACCAGAACGTGATCCAGGTCGGCGTGCGCGTATCGCCGGCCCCGTTGAACGCCTGCATGCCGACCATGCCCCACCCGTAGAAGACGTAGCCGGTCGCCAGGATGCGCAGCGTCGCGACGGCGTGCTGCTGCACGTTCGGCTCGTCGGTGAACGACGCGACCAGCGGCCACGGCAGTACCTCCATCAGCAGCGTCACGACGGCGAGGAAGCCCATGTTGTAGAGCCCGGTCAGCCAGACCGCGCGTTCGGCCCGTTCGGGCTCGCCGGCGCCGAGG
>JAEUHU010000178.1 GCA_016793305.1 Planctomycetota bacterium | reverse complement strand
CGACGATCAGGACACCCCCGCTCGGACCCTGCTGTTCGTGCTGGCTCATGCTTCGCCGCTGTAGTTCGGCGCTTCCTTGGTGATCTGGATGTCGTGCGGGTGCGACTCGCGCAGGCCCGCGGCGGTGACGCGCAGGAACTTGGCCTTCTGCGCCAGTTCGCGCAGGTTGCGCGCGCCGTTGTAGCCCATGCCGGAACGCAGCCCGCCGACCAGCTGGTAGACGAAGCCGGCGACCGGGCCCTTGAAGGGCACCATGCCCTCGACGCCCTCCGGCACGTACTTCATCTTGTCCTTCACGTCGCCCTGCGCGTAGCGGTCGGCCGAGCCCTGTTCCATGGCACCGAGCGAACCCATGCCGCGCACGGTCTTGAACTGACGGCCGCGGAACAGGATCGACTCGCCAGGCGACTCCTCGAGGCCGGCCAGCATCGAGCCGAGCATCACCGACGACGCGCCGGCGGCCAGCGCCTTGACGATGTCGCCGCTCTGCTTGATGCCCCCGTCGGCGATCACCGGCACGTCCTGCGGCGCACACGCCTTCACGCAGTCGAGCACCGCGGTCAGCTGCGGCACCCCGCAGCCGGTGACGACGCGCGTGGTGCAGATCGAACCCGGGCCGATGCCGACCTTGACCGCGTCGACGCCGGCGTCGACCAGGGCCTTGGCCCCGTCGTAGGTGGCGACGTTGCCGGCGACCACCGGGATGCGGCACGCCTTCTTGATGGCACCGACGGTGTCGATGACGTTCTTGCTGTGGCCGTGGGCGGTGTCCACCACCACCACGTCGCAGCCGGCCTCGACCAGCCGCAGTACACGTTCGACGTCGTGCACGCCGACGGCCGCGCCGACCAGCAGGCGGCCGCGGGAATCGCGCGCCGCGGCCGGGAACTCCTCGGTGCCGCGGATGTCCTTCATCGTGATCAGCCCGGCGAGCTTGCCGTCGGGGTGCACGAGGATCAGCTTCTCGACCTTGTTCTGACGCAGGATCTGGCGCGCCTGGTCGAGCGTGGTGCCGGGCTGCGCCTTCACCAGGTTCTGACGGGTCATCACCGCGCCGACCTTGGTGTCGCGGTCGTCGACGAAGCGCAGGTCGCGATGCGTCAGGATGCCGACCACCACGCGCTGGCCGTCGACCACCGGCAAGCCGCTGATCTTGTGGGCCTGCATCAGGTCCTTGGCGCGCCCGACGCTGTCCTCGACCTCGAGCGCCACGGGATCCTGGATCACGCCGTTGGCACTGCGCTTCACCTTGTCGACCTCGAGCACCTGGCGCTCGACGGTCAGGTTCTTGTGCACGATGCCGATGCCGCCTTGCTGCGCCAACGCCACGGCCATGCGCGACTCGGTGACGGTGTCCATCGCGGCACCGACCAGCGGCACCTGCAGATCGACGCCGCGGCAGAGGCGTGTCTTGGTGTCGACGTCGCGCGGCAGGGCCGAGGCCATCTGCGGCACCAGCAGGACGTCGTCGTAGGTGAGGCCTTCGCCGAGAAACTCCGCCAAGTGGCTTTCTCCGAGAACGGGTCGGGAAAGCGTGAAGAGGCTAGCGGCGGCGATCCACCCCTGCCAACGCGCAGCGGGGATTCCTCGCCGTCGGGTTCAGGGTGGCGCCAAAGTCCAGAGCACCTCGGCCGGCTGCGGCCCGACGACCAGCGTGCGTTCGTGGACCCGCCCCGTCACCTCGAGCCGGAGGAACACCGGCCCGGGCGGGAGCGACAGCAGAACGCCGGTACACCCGGTCGCCACCGTCAACACCGACCCGGCCTCGTGGCGCACCAACAGGCGACCTTCACGCAGCAAGGGTGGCTCGAAGCCGAGCTGAACTGGCACGCCCGTCGCCAAGGGCCCGGCCTTCGCCTCGAGGAGAGGGCCCCCAGCACATGCCGCCAGAGCGCTCCCCACGATCAGCCGGCACACCGACCACGACCACCAGGTCATTCGCGCCGGAACGTCGCCAGCAGCGGTTCGTGCAAGCACAGCACGTGCACCTCGGGCCGGTTCGCGGCGAGGTGCTGCAACACCGGCCAGCAGTCGGCGGGGTCGGCTCCGACCCGCGCCGCCAGCGTGCGCACGTCCTGCGGCGCACTGCCGAGTGCTGCGACCAGCTGCTTCTGCAACTCGAGCACCTTGGCCGCCGCCTTCTTGCCAGCTTCGACGCCCGGTTGGTGGAACGCGTTGACGTCGACCAGTTCCGCGTAGATGGCGACCGTGCGCTCGAACAACCCGACGATCGCGCCGAGTGCCCGCTCGTCGAGGCGATCGACCGCGATCGTCGCCGACGCACGGCCCTTCTCGAGCAGCGCGGACCGGGTGCCCTGCCAGAGCCCGTCGAGGTAGTCGCCCGAAGTGACCCCTGGCTCGACCTCGAAGTGGCCCTGCGCGCGATCGCGCAACACCCGTACGAAGGTCGCGAAGAAGTCGTGCCGCCCGTCGCGCAACTGCTGCACGTAGGCGTGCTGGTCGGTCGAACCCTTGTTGCCGTAGACGGCGATGCCCTGGGTCACCACCTTGCCCTGGCGATCGTGCTCCTTGCCGAGCGATTCCATCACCAGCTGCTGCAGGTAACGCGACAGCAACAGCAGGCGGTCCTTGTACGGCAGCACCACCATCGCGCGCTCACCGCGGCCCTTGCCCTGCTGGAACCAGAACGCCGCCAACATCGTCGCCGGGTTGCGCCACACGTCGGGGCGACGGGTCGCGTCGTCCATCGCCGCGGCCCCGGCCAGGAACGCCCGCACGTCCATGCCGAGCAAGGCACCCGGCAGCAGCCCGACCGCCGACGTGATCGACGTGCGCCCGCCGACCCAGTCCCACATCGGGAAGCGCTGCAGCCAGCCGGCCGCCGCCGCCTTCTGGTCGAGTGCCGAGCCTGGCATGGTCACCGCGATCGCCCGCGGCGCGAACTCGAGCCCCTGCTGCTTGCAGGCCCGCTCGACCTCGAGCATGCCGTTGCGGGTCTCGGGCGTGCCCCCCGACTTGCTGATCACGATCACCAGCGCGTCCTGCAGCGAGCCGAGCGACTCGACGGCGAGGTCGATGCCTTCTGGGTCGGTGTTGTCCAGCACGCACAGGCTCATCGGCGCCTCGGGCCCGCCGAACGCGTCGGCGAGCAGCATCGGACCGAGCGCACTGCCGCCGATGCCGCACAGCACCACCTTGGTGAACGCCCCGCCCTCGGGCGGCGTGATGCGGCCGCTGTGCACCGCCTGGGCGAACGCTTCGATGCCAGCGACGGTACTGGCGATCTGGTCCTCGAACTCCGGCTTCGGCGCGAGCCCGGGCGCGCGCAGCCAGAAATGGCCGACCATGCGCTGTTCGTCCTGGTTGGCGATCGCGCCCCGTTCCAGGGATTGCATGGCGACCAACGCCTTCTGCAAGCGCGGCGCGAGCCCGTCGACCTCCGCTTCGGTGAGGGCTCCGTGGCCGAGGTCCAGTTCGACGAACGGATCGTCGAGCGTGCTGCGGAAGCGGACGTAGCGGCCGAATCGATCCGAGGGCGTGGTGGGCATGGTTCCTCCGAGGGGCGCGGATGGTAGTCTCGCGCTATGGAACGCTCCACGGCGATCCTGCTCGCGCTGGGAACGTTCCTCGTCGGCCTGCTGCTCCTCGGCGGCCTCGCGCGGTCGCGCACGCGCAGCAGCGACGAGTTCTATCTCGGTGGCCGCACGCTCGGCCCCTGGGTCGCTGCCCTGGCCGCGAACGCCAGCTCGTCGTCGGCGTGGAGCCTGGTCGGCGTCAGCGGCTTCGCCTACCTGCACGGACTGGCGTCGCTCTGGCTGATCCCCGGGTGTATCGGCGGCTTCGTGCTGAACTGGTTCCTGGTCGCGCCTCGGCTGCGTGCTGCCACCGGCGAGGCCATCACGCTGACCGAGTTCCTGGCCGGGCCCCCGGGCACACCGGGCCGCGGCCCGCTGGTGGTCACCGCCTCGGTGCTCACCATCGTCTCGCTCGGCACCTACGTCGCGGCTCAGATCCAGGCCGCCGGCAGCGCGTTCACGCACGCCTTCGCCACCCAGCAGGCACTCGGCGTGCTGCTCGGCGCCACGGTCACGATCGCCTACACCCTGCTCGGCGGGTACCTCGCGGCCAGCATCACCGACACGCTGCAAGGCCTGGTGATGGTCGCGGTCGCGGTGGTCGTGCCGATCGCCGCGGTCGCGCACTGCGGCGGGATCGGGGCGTTCGTCGAGCGCGTCGGCGCCGTCGAGCACCCTGGCTTCCTCGACCTCGGCGGCACGCACTGCGGAGCGAGTGCGGTCGCGTTCGCCCTCGGACTGTGTGGCATCGCCCTGGGCTATCCGGGGCAGCCACATGCGGTGAACAAGTTCATGGGCATGGCGCCGGACGCGTCGATGCGGGTCGCCCGCACGGTCGGCATCACCTGGGCGGTGGTCCTCTACCTCGGCATGATCGTGCTCGGCCTCGCCGCCCGAACCACGTGGTCGCTGCCGGCGGGCCAGCACGAAGACGTGCTCTACGAAGCGAGCCGGCAGCTGCTGCCCCCGCTGGTCGACGGCGTCGTGCTCGCCGCGGTGCTGGCGGCGATCATGTCCACGGTCGACAGCCAGCTGCTGGTCGCCGCCAGCAGCGTCACGCACGACCTCGGGCTCGGTCGGCGCGGCCAAGGCGGCCAGCTCGCGATCGCGCGCGCCACCGTGCTCGGCCTCGGGGGAGCGGCGACGATCGCCGCACTGATGCTGCCGAAGAACGTGTTCGACAACGTGCTGTTCGCCTGGGCGGCGCTCGGGGCCGCGTTCGGGCCGCTCCTGCTGGTGCGCCTGTTGCGCGGCCCGGTGGCGCCACGGGCGGCACTGGCCTCGATGCTGCTCGGCGGCCTCGGCGCGATCGCCGGCGGCTACTGGCCGGTGCTGGCCAACGGTTTCGCCGACCGGGTGCTCGCCTGGCTGCTCGCGCTGGCCGCGGCCCTGGCCGGCAGTCGCCGCCGCTGAACGACCTCAGGGGAACGGCCCGGACCGGTCGATAGCACCGACCGATGGCCGAGGGATTCGCGAGGCAAGGGCACGCCACCGTCGCGAGCCGCAGGCCTCGGATTCTCGGCCTCTCGTTTGGGCCGCTCGTCGTGCGACCGTAGCGTTCCCCGGCCCACCACCCGCCCGCCATGCGTTCCAGCTACCTCGTGTTCGGCCAACCGCCGATCGAACAACCCGAAATCGACGAAGTGCTCGGCTGCATGCGCAGCGCCTGGCTCGGCACCGGCCCGAAGGCGGCCGAGTTCGAGCGCCGCATCGCCGCCTACAAGGGCGTGCCGTACGCGGTCGGCTTGAATTCCTGCACCGCCGGTCTGCACCTCGCGTGCGTGGTGCTGGGCCTGCAGCCCGGGGACGAGGTGATCACCACGCCGATGACCTTCTGCGCCACGGTCAACGCCATCGTGCACGCCGGCGCCACGCCGGTGCTCGCCGACGTCGATCCGGTGACGATGAACATCGACCCCGCCGAAGTGCGCAAGAAGGTCACCGCGAAGACCAAGGCGCTGCTGCCGGTGCACTTCGCCGGCCGCCCGTGCGACATGGACGCGCTGATGGCGATCGCGCGCGAACACCGCCTCAAGGTCATCGAGGACTGCGCGCACGCCATCGAGACCGAGTATCGCGGCCAGAAAGCCGGCACGATCGGCGACCTCGGCTGCCTGTCGTTCTACTCGACGAAGAACATCGTCACCGGCGAAGGCGGCATGGTGCTGACCCGCGACGAACGGCTGGCCAAGCGCACCAAGATGATGGGCCTGCACGGCATGTCGGCCGACGCCTGGAAGCGCTTCACCGACGACGGCTACAAGCACTACGACGTCGAGGAAGTGGGCTTCAAGTACAACATGATGGACCTGCAGGCCGCGATCGGCATGCACCAGATCACGCGCGTCGAGAAGTACTGGCAGCGCCGACTCGTGCTGTGGCAGCGCTACCTGAAGGAGCTCGGCGACCTGCCGATCGGCCTGCCGGCCCCGTGGCCGGCGCACGAGAAGCATGCGCTGCACCTGTTCACGATCCTGGTCGACGAGCGGCGCTGCGGCGTATCGCGCGACGCGATGCTGATGAAGCTGCACAAGCAGAACATCGGCACCGGCGTGCACTATCGCTCCCTGCCGGGCATGTCGGTCTATCGCCGTAGGTTCGGCTGGAAACCCGAGGACTGGCCGAACGCCCAGGCGATCGGCGATCGCACGCTGTCGCTGCCGCTGACACCGCGGTTGACCGACGAAGACGCCGGCGACGTGATCGCCGCAGTTCGGCAGGCGCTCGGCGCCTGAGGGAATTCCGCTCGCCCCGTCGGCAAGGGCGGTAGCGGGCCGACGTCGGTCGCTGGTCGCGCACCCCTCCAATCGCCCCTAGGGGTATGCCGATGCACGGCGTGTCCGTGACTCGCCAGATGGACCAGATCCCGACAGCTTCCGCCGGAGAGGTGGCGCGTGCGCAATTGCGCCGCGTCACCACGATGTGGCGCAACGTCTGCGTCTATCCCCCGGAGCATCCGCGCGTCACCGCGGCGGTGGCGGCCGTGCTGCAGCATCTCGCCTCGGTGCCTGCGGCCGAGCGCGCCGTGCACGTGCGCGACGGCCAGCTGCATCTGTGCGGCGCCTCGTTCCCGCTCGACGACGACGACGCCCTGGCGCTGGTGGCCCGTCTGCAGGAGGTCGGCCTGCGCGGCTTCGAACTCACCGAGGCGTGCACTCCAGCGGACGTGATCGCGTTCCTGCAGGCGGCGCGTCAGAACCGGCGTCAGTCGTCCGATCCGCTGGTCACCCGGTGGCCCGGGGACCATCCGCGCCTGCGGGCGCTGCCCCTGTCGTTCGACGGCGGCTTCCAGGACGGGCCGGTCGGACCGGGCGGCAAGGGTGGCGCCAAGTCCCCGCGAACGAACCGCCCCGCCGGCGCACCGAGTTCGCTGCCGACGCCGGTGCGCGCGGCGCTGCAGCAGGTCGCCGCGGATCCGGAGATCCTGGCACGGCTACGGCAGCTGGAGCAGATGACCGACGGCGGTGCCGGTGGCGACAACGTCACCTTGCCGCTGCTGGACCATCTCGGCCGTCTGCTGCCGGCCGACGTGGGGCACGACCCGGCTGCCATCGCCGCGACCGTTCGCACGATCCTGTCCCGCGTCGAGCGCGACCTCGGCGAGGTCGTGCACCGCGGCGCGCGCGTGCGCGGCAGCGACCTGATGCGCCAGGCGCTGACGATGGCGCGCACGGTGTTCGGCACCAGCGCCACGCCGATGCGTCGCAGCGGCACCTTGCCGGCCGGCCGCCCCGAGGACGAGGCGATCGTCGCCGACGTCGACCTGCTGCGCACCGAGTTCTCCGGTCTGCCGGACGACCCGATGCTCGCGCTACCGGTCGACGTCGCCACCGGGAACGCGTCCACGGCGAAGGAGATGTTCGGCATCTGTCTGCACGTCGTCGTGCAATCGCGAGGCAAGGTCGGCCAGGGCACCGGGGGGCCACGCCGGCACCTGGTCCGGCTGCTGGAGAGCCAGGGCAAGGCCCTGCGTGGCACCTGGGGCGCCTACGTCCATGCGGCGACCGGCAACCGCCGCGACGCCGAACGCCGCGTCGTGCTGCAGGCGCTGCTCGACGGGGCCGCCGCCGACGCCGCCGCGATCCGCCCGATGGTCGACGCGGCGTTCTTCGCCGCCAGCTTCCCGGAGTCGCTGGCTGGCTGCGTGCGCCTGCTCGGCGGCGACGAACCGGGCCGCGCCGTGCTGCGCCAAGGTCTGCAGCTGGTCTCGCCGCTGCTGCAGCTCGGCGGCGCGGACGCGACCGAACGGTGCGGCGCCCTCGCCGATCCGCTGGTGGTCGCCACGCTGCTCGAGCTCGGCGCCCCAGAGGTGCGGGAGTTGCTCCCGTCGATCGCCCGTCAGGCGACCGGTGCCGCGCAGGACGTGGTGCTGGAGCACGTGCGCAAGCTCGACCTCGCCCCGGCCGCGAAGGCTCTGCTCGCCCTCGTGCCACAGGCCAGCGCCCTGCCCCCGACCTTCTTGCCACGTCTGCTGGCGGCCTGGCTGCGGCAACCGTCGACCCCGACGATGACCCAGGAGTGCCACGAACTGCTCCGCGACGCCGTGCGGCGACAGCTCGGCAGCGGCACGCTGACCGAGAAGGCCGCCGCGGTCGCGGCCCTCGGCACCGCTCCGGATCCCCAGACGCGCAGCATGCTGCAGGAGCTGGCTCGCAACGGCCGATGGACCCGCTGGGATCTCGTCTCGCGGACCATCCGCAAGGCAGCCAGGGCGACCCTCGCCAACCTCGAGGTGCCGACGTGACGGACGCAGCGCTACCACCCTTCGACGCCACGACCGAAGCCTCGATCCTGGTCGACCGGCTGGTCGGCTGCCTCGTCGGCTGCCGCATCTACGAGTTCTCCCACACGCGCGTGCAGAACGCGCTCGACGAACTGCAGCGCAGCCTGCAGCGGTTCGCCGGCCAAGGCGGCGATCCGGTCGTCGTGCTCGGCATCGCCGACCGGGTCGTCTTCTGCCAGGGCAAGCCGCTGGTCGGCGCGAGCATCGGCGCGCCGCGCCTGATCGAGATCCTGACCAGCTGGGGTGCTGGTGGGATCGAGTTCCGGACCCCGGTCGGGACCGACGAACTCGAGCAGCTCCTGCGTGCGCTGACCGCACGCGCCGAATCCGTCGGTGACCTGAGCACGCTGTCGCGGGTGCTGACGGCGCGGGGCGTCGTCCACCTGAGGGTGCTGCCTCCGTACCGCGACAGCATCGACGCCGCCGAGTCCGGCCAGGGCGAGGCATCTGGCAAGGCCGTCGACCTCGAGCTGCGCATCGGCGTGCGCTTCTACCAATCGCTGATCGACCTGTTGCAGAACGTCACCGTCGCGGTCTGCCGCGGTGGCCGCATCGACTTCGCGCCGGTCCAGGCGCAAGCCGAGCGCATGCTGCAGAAGCTCGAGGACGCCGACCAGACCACGCTCGGCATGCTGCGCCAGGAGCAGTACGACGCGTTCACCTTCGGCCACTCCCTGCGGGTGGCGCTGCTGGCGATGCACTTCGCCCGCACGCTGACCGACGACCGTGAACTGCTGGTGCGCATCGGCACGGCCGGCCTGCTGCACGACGTCGGCAAGTCGCAGGTGCCGTTCGAGCTGCTGCACGCGACGCGTCCACTCGACGCGGACGAGCGGCGCATCGTCGACCGCCATCCCGAGCTCGGCGCCGAGATCCTGCTCGACCACCAGGACGCCGATCCATTGGCCGTGGCCGCGGCGTTCGGTCACCATCGCGGCCCGGACGGTTCAGGCTATCCGCGCACCACGCACCAGCACGAGGTGTCGTTGGTGACAGGAATCATCAAGATCTGCGACATCTACGAAGCGCTGACCGCGGCACGCCCCTACAAGCGCGCGATGACGCCGATCCGGGCCTACCGCGTGATGATCGCAATGGGCGAACGTCTCGATCGTCGGCTGTTGCGCCGGTTCATCGCCAGCAACGGCATCTACCCGATCGGCCAACTGGTCGAGTTGCTGGACGGACGCATCGCCGTGGTGCGGCGACAGTCCGAGGATCCGGAGCGGCCGGTCGTGGCCGTCGTCGACGACCCGGACCTGCTACATCTCGAAGCCGACGACGACGCCCTGCTCGACCTCAGCGACCTCGGCTGCTGCAGCGCGCACGGCATCCTGTGCGACCTCACCAACGACGACGCCAGGGTCCGCCATCGCACCCTGGCCGAGAACTGAGACTGCAGCGACGGAACAGGCTCGGAGCGGCGCTCAGCCTTCGCTGATCCGCTCGATGTCGGCGCCGATGCACTGCAGCTTCTCTTCGATGCGCTCGTAGCCGCGATCGATGTGGTAGACGCGGCGCACGTCGGTGGCGCCACGTGCCGCGAGGCCGGCGAGCACCAGGCTCGCCGAAGCACGCAGGTCGCTGGCCATCACCGGCGCCCCGCGCAACTGGTCGGTACCTTCGATGATGGCGCTCGGCCCTTCGCGACGGATGCGCGCGCCGAGCCGCTGCAGTTCGGCGGCGTGGATGAAGCGCTCCGGGTAGATCTTCTCGGTGATCACCGAGACCCCGTCGGCGCAGGTCATCAACGCCATGAACTGCGCCTGCAGGTCGGTCGGGAAGCCCGGGTAGGCCATCGTCGTGACGTCGCAGGCCCGCAACCGCGCCGACGGCATCGGCACGTTCCGGATGAAGTCGGTGCCCAGTTCGAGCACGGCCCCCGCCGCGCGCAGCCGGTCGACCACGGCGAGCAGGTGCATCGGATTGCAGTCCTGCACCACGACGTCGCTGTTGGTCATGATGGCCCCGCACAGGAACGTGCCCGCTTCGATGCGGTCGGGGATCATGCGCCACTCGCAGCCGTGCAGCGTGTCGACGCCCTCGATCACCAGCAGGTGGCTGCCGATGCCGCGGATCTTGGCGCCGCAGGCGTTCAGGAAGTTGCAGAGGTCCTCGATCTCGGGCTCCATCGCCGCGGACTCGAGGTAGGTGACGCCCTTGCCGAGCGTGGCCGCCATCACCACGTTCGCGGTGCCGAGCACCGTCGAGCCCATGTTGCCGCCGAGGAACACCGCCCCGCCGGTCGGTCGACCGGTCAGCGTGACGTAGCCGTCGATGTGCTCGATGGTGCCGCCGATGTCGCGGAGCCCCTTCAGGTGCAGATCGACCGGTCGATGGCCGAACACGCAGCCACCGGGGTAGCTGACGCGGGCGACGCCGCGCCGCGCCCAGAGCGGCCCGAGCACGACGAAGCTGGCGCGCATGGTGCGGACCAGGTCGTAGGGAGCCGTGTAGACCGTCTTGTCGCGCGCCTCGAGCTCGAGCGAGCCGTCGGGCCGCCACTCGTGCCAGACGCCGAGCTTGCCGAGGATGCGGAGCAGGTTCTCGACGTCGGTCAGCCGCGGCATGTTGCGCAGCACGATCGGACCATCGACGAGCAACGACGCTGCCAGGATCGGCAGTGCGCCATTCTTGCTGCCGGAAACACGAACGGTGCCGCGAAGATCGCGGCCACCCCGGATGCGAATTCGATCCAAGGAGCCCTCCCACCCAAGGGAAGCCATGAGCCACCGAACCACCGGGAGGATTCTGCGACAGGGCACACGCGGGTCGCGAAGGGTGCCGCCCGGCGGTTCGCCACGAGAGACGAGCCGGTCGCGGCAACCACTCGCTGGGGCCACCGCTTGCGAGCACCGGTTGCGAAGCCTCGGGAGGAGGACCTCGTGTGGAGCGTTGTCCACAAGCGCTGTGCAAAGGGCTGACCGGCCACACCGAAAGGCCGCTGCGACGGGCCTTTCTTACCTCGGCAGCACTTCGGCGCAAGCTTTCGGCGCAGAGTTTTTCACAATCGCCCGCGAACGCGCTTCGCGCCTGGCTTTCACGGTCGTGCCGGAGTGTCGTCCTGCAACTCGTCGAGGTCGAACAGGACCTGCTCGAACTGGAAATCCGGCGTGAATCGCACCACGCGCCCCCCGTGGTGGTCCAACACGTAGAGTCGACCGCGCAAGTCCTGCGTCAAGCCGAGCACGTCGTCGCAGTGCTCGGAGAAGGCCGAGGGTGCTGGCCGCAGGGCCCCATCGCTCCCCAGCTGCTGCACCCCGTCGGCGTCCCCACGATCGACGAACAACACGGTCCGGTCCGGCCGACGCAGGACCGCAGTCGGCCGCGACAAGGCGCCGCGCTCGGCACAAGACCACTCGCCGAGGAACGTGCCGTCACCGCGGAAGCGCTGCAGGCAGCCATGCAGCGTGTCGGCGACCAACAGGCCGTCGTCGTCAGCCCACAGCCCGCGGGGCGCCCCGAACCTGGCGTCGCCATCGCCGCGCGAGGCCAGTGGTTTGAGCAGCGTGCCGCGCACCGAGAAGCGTTGCACGGCGCGGCGCCGCGGCTGTTCGCCACAGGCGACGTAGAGCAGGTCCCCACGGCGCGCCACCGCGTTCGGGCGGTCGAGCACGCCGGGCCGGTCGCGCCCGGCATCGCCGGCCGCTGGGCCTTGTACGCCGAAGTCGCCGAGGTGACGGCCGAAGGCACTGTAGTGGCGAACCCGATCGTTGTGCGGGTCGGCGACGAACAGATGGTAGTGCTCGTCCATGGCCACTCCGCCGGCGTCGCAGTAGCCTGCCGGCCCGACGGGCAAGGTCCACGCCGAAACGCGCTGCCCCGCTTCCACGTCGAACAGGAACACATGGCCCCGCGCCGCGGACCAGGTCACGCACAGGAGGTTGCCTCGCACGGCGATGCCAGCGGCCATGCCGAGATGGATAGTCGCCGGTCGGCTGCAGGGCCATGGCCAGGCCTGATCCTGACGGCCCTGGCGGGCGCCTGCTCGCACCTGCCACCCCCCCACCTGCCGCCGCACCATGAGTTCGACATCGTGGCGCACTGCGTGGTCGAGGCCGATGGCCGCTTGCCGATGCCGAGTTCGACCGCCGACACCGTCGTCTGGTCGCTGCGCACCGATCCGCCGCCGGCTGCCGAGCTGCTCGACGCAGACGGCGGCCGCTGGTTCACCTATGCACCCGGCACGAAGGTCGCCATCGCCTGCCGGTTGCGCCGATACGGCACCTGTCCTGGCGCAAGCTCCGTGGTCGGGCTGTTTCCGGCCGGCGCGCGGATCGCTGGCACGGGCCCGGACCCGGCACAGCAATGACCGGACGCAGCGCCATGCAGGCTGGTGGCACCGTGGCTCGTGGCTAGAGTTCGCGACGATGCGACTCCGCTCCGTTGCCATGCTGGCCCTGCTCGCCGCCTGCGAGGCTCCGCCTGGGCCGGTCCCCGTCGAAGCGAGTACGCCCCCCTTCGAGGCTCCGGACCAGACCTGGAACGAGCACATGGAGGACGTCGACGCCCACTGCAGCGAGCTCACCCGCTTGCTGCTGCGCGAGCCGATCGGCGACCTGAAGCGCGCTGCGACCGTGGCGCAGGAGGCCGCGGCGCGAGTCCGGCTCGGCTATGGGCGATTCGAGGATCGCCGCGTGCCCGACTATGCCCGCATGGCGCGCGACTGCGAATCGTGGCTGCGCCAGATCGCCATCGAGGCACGCCAGGCGCACGGCGATCTCGCCGCCGAGCTGTATCGCACCGGCCGCCGCCAGCACTGCAACGACTGCCACGACGCCCACGACAAGGCCTACCGGTGAGCAAGGGCCACGACGACGAGCCGCGCACGATCCTCGAGCCGACCACCGGCCGACCGATCCTGATGGCACCGCGCCGCCAGCAGCGGCCGCTCCACACCGGGCCGGCCGCGAGGCTCGGCGACTGCCCGTTCTGCCAAGGCCACGAACGGCAGACGCCTCCCGAGGTCGCGGCTCGTCGCGACCCCGGTAGCAGCGCCGACGGACCGGGCTGGACGGCGCGCGCGTTCGCCAACAAGTACCCGGCCAACGCGCACCATGAGGTGATCGCCGAAGGCCGCCAGCACCACGAGCAGCCTGGCGATCTCGACCTCGCCACCTGGCGCGACTGCCTGGCCCTCTGGATCGAACGCACCGAAGCCATCGAGACACGGCCGGGCGTGGCGTGCAGCTACCTGTTCAAGAACGTCGGCGCCTTGGCCGGCGCCTCGATCGCCCACAACCACAGCCAGCTGCTCGGGCTCGCCGAACTGCCGCCGCGGCTGCTGCTCGAGTGGCAGACGACCCGCGTGCTGCCGGACTGCCCTTGGTGCGCCTCGCTGCGCAGCGCCGCGGCGAGCGGGCGCCTCGTACACGAGAGCCCGGCGCACGTGGTGATCGTGCCCGATCCGCCGAAGCTGCCGAACGAGACCTGGCTGTTGCCCAAGCGCTGCGACGACGACTTCCTGCGCACCGACCTCGACTCGCTGGCCGAAGCGCTGCACGCCCTGTGCGCGGCAGTAGCGCACGGACTCGATCGACCGGCGTGGAACCTCTGGCTGCATCGCATCCCTGGCGAACGTTTCCATTGGCACTTCGAGCTGCAGCCGCGCACCGGCCAGATGGCCGGACTCGAGCTCGGCGGCGACATGTACATCAACTCGGTGCCGCCCGAACGCACGGCCGCGCGCCTGCGCCAGGGGCTCGCCAACCTGCGCGGCGGTGCCAGGCCATAGCCGCCTCGCCGCCGATCAACCGTCGGCGCTCGGCGGCGCAGCGATCACTGGGCTGTAGAAGACGAGCCGATATCCATCGGTGTCGGCCACGGCGCACTCGCGAGCCCCGTAGAACTGCGTCTTCGGCGGCAGCAGCAGCCGCACGCGCCGCTTCTTCATCCGCACCGCGAACCGATCGACGTCGGCGACCTGCAGGTAGACGCTGACGCCGACTCCCGGCGTGCCGCGCGCCAAAGCGCGCGCGTCCTGCTTGACGACCTCGAGTTCGGCCGCATCGAGGCCCATCTGCCTCGCCTCGACCAGCGACGGCAGTTCGCCGAGCATCACCACCTGGCCGTCGAGCACCATCTTCGCGAACACCGGCTTGTCGGCGTCCGGCCAGGCACCGGCCTGCTTGAAGCCGAGCTTCTCCACGTAGAAGCGGGCCGCGCGCGGCACGCTGACGACGGTCAGATGAACGGCGTTCGGGAACGTGCTCTTGCCCTTGGACCTGGCCATGGTGTGTGGCGCGGATTGGACCGCGGCCACCGGCACGGTGCGAGCACGAAGTGGGTCGTCTCGGGTCGTTCCCTGGCGCCTCGCGCGCACAGGGCGGGACTCGACCGACGTCTTTCTCCGCATCGCGGGTTGCATCGCCCCGAAGGGCGCGCGACAGTCCGCGCGCCTCTCGTCCCTTCGTCCGCCGCTCTCGCATGACGAACCAATCCACGCAGCAGTGGGGCTCGCGCCTCGGTGTCATCCTCGCCGTCGCCGGCTCCGCCGTCGGCCTCGGCAACTTCCTGCGCTTCCCGGGGAACGCCGCCGAGAACGGCGGCGGGGCGTTCATGATCCCCTACTTCCTGGCGCTGCTGTTCCTCGGCATCCCGATCGGCTGGGCCGAGTGGGCCATGGGACGCTACGGTGGTCGCAAGGGCTTCCACAGCGCCCCGGGCATCTTGGGGGTTTGGTGCAAGGGCGGGTTCGGCCGCTATGCCGGTGTGCTCGGCGTGCTCATCCCGCTCGGCGTCTACTTCTACTACGTGCTCATCGAGAGCTGGTGTCTGTACTACTTCTGGAAGTACTGCACCGGCGGCATCGGCCTCGATCCGAGCACGGACGTCCTGGCAGTCCAGGTCCCGCACACGCGCAACTTCTTCGGAGAAGTGGTCGGCGGCGCGGCCCACGGCGCCTTGTTCGAGTCGATGCACCCCGTACTGCTCGCCTTCGCGATCACCGTGGTCGTCAACGTGTGGTTCGTCTACCGAGGCCTGTCGAAGGGCATCGAGACGGTCTGCAAGTATGCGATGCCGGTCATGGCCATCCTCGGCATCACCATCCTGGTGCGGGTGCTGACCCTGGAGGCTCCGGCCGGGAGCTCGAACCAGACCGTCACGGACGGACTGGGATACCTGTGGAACCCGAACTTCGAGAAGCTCGGCGACTTCAAGACCTGGCTCGCCGCCGCCGGCCAGATCTTCTTCAGCCTGTCGGTCGGATTCGGCGTGATCATCAACTACGCCAGCTACATGAAGAAGAGGGACGACGTGGTGCTGAGCGGCCTGACGGCCTCGGCCACCAACGAGTTCTTCGAGGTCGTGCTCGGCGGCCTGATCACGGTCACCGCGTCGGTCGTGTTCGTCGGTGTGGCGGTGACCGCGATGGGCACCGGCGGCACCATGAGCCTCGGCTTCAAGACCCTGCCGATGGTGTTCGCACAGATGCCGGGCGGCAACTTGTTCGGCGCAGCCTTCTTCCTGATCCTGTTCCTGGCTGCGATCACCAGCTCGCTGTCGATGCTGCAGCCGACCAAGGCTTTCCTCGAGGAGGCGCTCGGTGTGGGCAAGGGAGTGTCGACGACGATGGTCACGGTGTGGGGCCTCGCGGGCAACTTCCTCGTGCTGTGGTTCAGCAAGGACGGCACCGTCGGGGACACGATCGACTTCTGGGTCGGCTCGTTCCTCATCATGGTCGTCGCCGCGGTGCAGATCATCGCGTTCGGTTGGATCTTCGGCCTGGAGCGTGGCATCGCCGAAGCCCACGAAGGGGCCCAGATCAAGATCCCTCGCTTCTTCCAGTTCGTGATCAAGTACATGGCACCGACCTATCTGCTGGTTGTGATCGGCGGGTTCTGCTGGAACAACCTCCCGGACCCGAAGAACGCGGACGGCACCCCCGTGCTCAACGGCGATGGCACCCGGAAGCTCGGCGAGATCTCGAAGATCCTCGAGAACACGGACGTCCAGATCGGGTGGGCGATCATCCTGACGACGATCCTCGGGCTGGTCGTGATCACCACACTCGGCGCTCGCCGCTGGCGAGCCGAAGGCCGCGACCTCGACGGCAAGCTCCCCGCAGCCGACTGACCTGGAGACCCACCATGCTCGCGACCCTCACCACGCTCGGCTGGACGTTCATGCTGGCGTCGATCCTCGGCGTCACCGCGCTCACCTTCTGGTGCTTCAAGCGCGTGCTCTTCCCGCCGCACGACGAGCCCGACCTGCCCGGCGGCCTCGGGCCGTGAGCTGCAGCACCTGACCGGCCCAACCGGCCAACTCGTTCGGCACATCCCTCGCGACCAATGCGGGTCGAACGGGAACGGGGCTCGGCACCGGCCCCGTTCGCCATCGCCGACCGCATCCAGGCCGGCGTGTCGAGGGGTCGCGAGGCGACGCCGCGACCACAGCCCGCGTCGCCCCGCCGACGGCCGCGTCGCCGCACCGACGCGGCTCGGCCCGATCGCGCAGGCCCCTGACCCGCCGAACCGCCGGTATCGTAGTTGCTCTCGCCGTTCGTTGCCCAACCCGTGCTCTGGGAGGAACCATGCCCTCTTCGCCACGCCCCGCGGCTCGCCTCGCCGGGCCATCTCTCGCCTTCGTACTGTCGCTGCCTCTCGCCGGGCAATCGCCCGCGTGGTTCGACGCCGCGGTCCTGCACGAGCAAGCCGACGAGTTGTCCCTGCTCGCCGACATCGACGGAGATGGCGACACGGACGCGCTGGCCTTCACGATCGTCGCCCAGTCTCTCGCGAAGACCCAGGCTCGCGTCTACTGGAACGACGGCTCCGGCAGCCTGAGCGCTGGCCCGACCCTCGCCCTGCCAGCGGACAGCGGCAGGGTGGGCTACGCGGATGTCGACGGGGACGGTCGTGGCGACCTGCTGGTCGGACATGCTGCGGGCACTGCCCAGGCCGGCCTGCGCGTCTACCCCGGCCTACCCGGCGGCCAGTTCGCCGCACCGATCTTCCTGCAGCTGCCGAGCGCGCCCCAAGGGCTCGGCACCGGGGATGCGAACGGCGACGGCATCGCCGACATCTGTGTGCTCTGCATCAACGGCGGGGCCGAACAACTGCGCTGGTACGCCGGCGACCCGGCCCGCCAGTTCCCACTCGGCACGCCCCTCGCGCTGTCGCTGGAGTTCCGTTCGTCGCTGGTCGTGCTCGACGCCGACCTCGACGGCGACGCCGATGTCGCACTGCTGAACGCCTCGAGCAACCAGGTCGAGATCGTGCTGAGCACCGGCCTCGTGGCGAGTGCCGGTCCCGTGCTGCCGCTCGGGCCGAGTTCGTACTACGAGCTCACGGTCGTCGACGTCGATTCGGACGGCGACCAGGACCTGGTCACCCCCACGACGAACTTCGGGGTCACGTCCATGCAGCCGCTCCTGCAGCAGCCCGGCGGCGCCTGGTCGGTCATCGGCTCGCAACTGCTCGGCAGCTGGCCCGGCGGAGTGCTGTTCGCTCGCGACTGGGATGGGGACGGCGACGCAGATCTGCTGCTGCGCAGCTTCACCGAACCGAGCGGCAACCGGTTCGTGCACCGACTGACCTGGTTCACGAACCAGGCGGGTGCGTTCCCGTTCGCGCGCTCGGAGCAGCTGTTCGGCAGCGAGGACAAGAGTCTCGGTGCGGGCACCGCCGATCTCGACGGCGACGGCTGGATCGACTTCGTCGATGCCCGCGCGCTTCGTTTCGGCCACGCCGAGTTGCTGTCCCAGCCTCTGCCGGGCCCGAACCGGCCGTTGCGCGACTGGGACGACGACGGCGATCTCGACGGACGCATCGAGTCCACCCAGACGCTGGCGAAGAACGACGGCACGGGCGTGTTCACCGTGGCCCCCGGGTTCTGGCCGAACGCCGGCCCGAACCAGTTCTTCGGCACCCCGATCGCAGTCGCCGATTTCGACGGCGACGGGTTGCAGGAGGCTCTGGTGCCGAAGACCCTGCAGCAGGCTCCGCTGCCCCCGGTGTTCCTGGGCATGCATCGGCTCGAGGCGAATGGCGACGACCTCCTGCTCGACCAAGGCCTCGCCTGCCCGACCCAGTTGACCACCGGCCTCACCCTCGACGCCGATGGCGACGGCGACCTTGACGTGGTGACGAGCCAGGGCGTGGTCGTGCAGCAGAGCCCAGGCTCGTTCGTGCTGGTGCCACAGTCCTTCGCGGGGCACTCGCCGGTGGCCGTCGGCGATCTCGACGGCGATGGCGACGAGGACCTGCTGGCTGCCAGCAGCACGCTCGGCCTCTCGGCGCTGCTGCGCACCGCTCCGGCGACCTTCACCTGGACCGCGATCGCGAGCCCGAGCGGCACCACCGTCATCCCGGTCTTCGCGACCCTCGCCGACCTCGACGACGACGGCGACCTCGACCTCGCCGCGGCACGCCACTCGACCCCGTTCGGCACCATGAAGCAGGTCGAGGTCTTCGCGAATTTCGGCGGGGTGTTCACGCCCGTCTTCACGGTCGCCGCCGACGGCCGGCCGCTCGCCGGCGACGTCGACGGCGACGGCGACGGTACGACCGATCTGCTCGTGGCGACCATCGACACCGCCCACCTGCTCCGACGGACCGGCCCCGGGTTCACCTATGCGCCGGCCCTGCGATTCTCGCATTTCGGCGGGTTCGCGCTCGCCGATCTCGACCTGGACGGCGATCTCGACCTGTTCGGCCAAGGGCGCCTTGCGAACCGCCGTTTCGAAGGTCCATCCGCCGGCTCGCGCCAACAATACGGCAGTGGCGGCATCGGCAGCGGTGGTCGGCGGCCGCTGCTGTCGGTGGTCGGGACCGCGAGGCCTGGGTCGACGGTCGAGCTGCGAGTGCGACGCGCTCTCGGTGGAGCAGCCGCAGTGCTCGCCTTCGGCGGCGGCGCGATGGACGTCCCGAACTTCCTGCCGGGCATCACCGGCTACGTCGACAATGTGTTCGCGCTGGTCCAGGTCCCGCTCGGCGGCAGCGGCGGGACACCGGGTGCTGGCACGCTCGACGCGCCGTTGCCGATTCCCGTCGGCGTCGCGATGGTCGACCTGTACCTGCAGGTCGTCGTGTTCGATCCGGTCGGCACGGATGGCCTCGTGCACGGCAATGCCGTCGCGCTGCACGTGGGTTCCTGACGGCGGCGACGGAGCAGACAGCCGAGCCCGCGAGCCGGATCAGAACGTCGCGAACCCAGGGACACGCGGGTACGGGATCGCGTCGCGGATGTTGGCGAGGCCGCAGATGTAGACGAGCAGCCGCTCGAAGCCGAGCCCGAAGCCGGCGTGCGGCACGCTGCCGTAGCGGCGCAGGTCGCGGTACCACCAGTAGTGCTCGGGCACGAGGTTCATCTTGCGCATGCGCGCGTCGAGCACGTCGAGGCGTTCTTCGCGCTGCGAGCCGCCGATGATCTCGCCGATGCCCGGCGCCAGGATGTCCATCGCCGCGACGGTCTTCCCGTCGGGATTGCTGCGCATGTAGAAGGCCTTGATCGCCTCGGGGTAGTTCATCACCACCACCGGCCGGCCGACGTGCTCCTCGCACAGGAAGCGCTCGTGCTCGGTCTGCAGGTCCATGCCCCACTCCGGCGCGTAGTCGAACTTCTTCTTGGCCTTCTGCAGGATGTCGATCGCCGCCGTGTAGTCGATGCGCTCGAACGACTGCTGCAGGAACGTCTCGAGCCGCGCGATCACGCCCTTCTGGATGCGCTCGTCGCAGAACTTCAGGTCGTCCATGCGCTCCTGCAGCACGTAGCCGAAGATGTGCTTCAGGAAGCGCTCGGCGAGGTCGGCGTCGGCGGCCAGATCGGCGAACGCGATCTCCGGCTCGATCATCCAGAACTCGGCCAGGTGGCGCGTCGTGTTGCTGTTCTCGGCGCGGAAGGTCGGCCCGAACGTGTAGACCTTCGACAGCGCGAGGCAGTAGGCCTCGACGTTCAGCTGGCCCGACACCGTGAGGAACGCCTCGCGGCCGAAGAAGTCCTTCTTCCAGTCGACCTTGCCGTGCTCGTCGCGCGGCAGGTTGTGCGCGTCGAGCGTGCTGACGCGGAACATCTGGCCAGCCCCTTCCGCGTCGCTCGCCGTGATGATCGGCGTGTTGACCCAGAAGAAGCCCTCGCGGGTGAAGAAGTCGTGGATCGCGAACGACGCGGCGTGGCGGATGCGCGCCACCGCGCCGAAGGTGTTGGTGCGCGGCCGCAGATGCGCCTGCGTGCGCAGGAACTCGAGCGTCTGCTTCTGCGGTTGGATCGGGTAGGTCTCCGGATCGTCGACGAGACCGCAGATCTCGATCGCATCGGCCTGCAGTTCGACCGACTGGCCCTTGCCCTGGCTCGCCACCAGCGTGCCGCGCGCGATCAGCGACGCGCCGGCCGTCAGCTTCAGCACGCCGTCCTGGTAGTTCGCCAGCGTGTTCGGTGCGACCACCTGCAGCGCGCCCTGGCAACTGCCGTCAGAGAGCTGGACGAACGAGATGCCGGCCTTGCTGTCGCGGCGGGTGCGCACCCAGCCGCGGACCTCGACCTTGGTGCCGACGGCCACCTGACCGGCGAGTGCGTGCTTACAGCTGACGGTTTCCATGACGACCTCGAGATGGCGCGAACGCGCCGGGCGCGGGCGAAGACCCACGCGAGAAGGGCGAACATGCTTCCGACGCCTGCGCCGCGGGTCAAGGACGAGGTGCCCACTGAGCCACACCGCGGGCAGCCCGGTCGGCCACCCCGACGCGCGAACTCACAGCTCGATGTCGAGCGGGCGCTGGTGGCTGCCGGCGTGCACGTGCCGCCACAGCCGCAGCCGATCGCCGACGCGGCCGGCGGGCACGAAGCCGAGTTCATCGAAGAACCCGAGCGCCGGTTGGTTGGTCAGGTCGACCAGGGCGATCATGCCTCGCAACCCGAGGCTACGCGCGCGCAGCAAGGCCGCGTGGAACATCGCACGGCCGAACCCGAACCGCCGGCAGTCCGGCGCCACCACCAGCGTCACCTCGGCGATCCCGTCCGGGCCACAGTCCAACCGGACGAAGCCGAGCCGGCGCCCGCGGGCCTCGGCGACCAAGGCCACGATGCGCTGGTCGGCGAGCAACCGCTGCGGCCACTCGCGGCGCAGGCTGCCGGCCGGCACCGACAGCCCAGGACTCGACAGCCACGGTTCCACCACGAGGGCGTCGCCGAGGGCGAACGGGCGCAGCTGCAGGTGATCGACGGCGTCGAGCATGGCGAGGGCGGGAGAGGCGCGCCCGGGCAAGAGCGGCGCCGCTGTCTCCTAGCCGCCGAGGTCGGCAGGTAACCGA
>JAEUHU010000122.1 GCA_016793305.1 Planctomycetota bacterium | reverse complement strand
CCAGCAGCCGCAGCACGAGGTCCGCGAACGCGGCGGGATCGAGTTCGGCCTCGCGCACCGCTTCGAACAGCGCCGCGGTCGCGGTGGCGCGCAGCAGCGGATCGCGCTCGTCCGGCAGCGTGCGCAGCAGATGCCGTTGCGTCACCGCGTCGGGCACGAACTGGCCGTAGGCGACGTCGTCGGGGTTGACCAGCACCGCGGCCGGACCGGCGCGGCCGACCATGGCGGGCAGTGGAGTGCGTTCGGCGTCGCTGCGCACGACGAGGGTCGTGCGACCACCGGCCGCGTCGACGACCACCAGCTGCACGGTGAGCGGCCACGTGCCGTCGCCGCCGATCGCGCGTTGCCGGAGCGTCGCCTGCTGGACGATGCCGTTGCCGTCGAGCTGCCAGTCGACGCGCACCTGCGGCATCGACGGCGCCAGCAGCCAGCGCTGCGACCAGCGCGCGAGATCGACACGGCCCGCGTTCTCGAGTGCTGCGGCGAGGTCGCGCCACTCGGCGGCGCCGAACGCGTGCCTCTCGAGATAGTCGCGCAGCCCGCGGCGGAACGCGGGCTCGCCGAGCTGCTCGTGCAGTGCGCGCAGCACCGCCGGCGCCTTGTTGTAGACGATCGGCCCGTAGGCGCTCTTGCTGTCGGCGAGGTTCTGCAGCTGCTGGAACACCGGCACGGTGCCGGGCGTCGCGTCGACTTCGTAGGCGCGCGGCTTCACGCGCTGCTGGAAGCGCAGCCACGACTGCTGGCCGGGTTCGAGCGCGGCGAGGGCCTGGTGCGCCACGAACGTCGCGAAGCCCTCCTTCAGCCACAGGTCGTCGAACCAACGCATCGTCACCAGGTTGCCGAACCACTGGTGGGCGAGCTCGTGGTAGACGAGCGTGCTGCGGCGCACGCGTTCGGCCGCGGTCGGCGGGTGGTCGAACACCAGCGCCTGCTCGCGATAGAAGATCGCACCGGCGTGCTCCATGCCGCCGTACGGGAAGCCGGGCAGCAGCACGAGGTCGAGCTTGCCGAACGCGTAGGGCACCTCGAAGTGCCGCGCCAGCCACGCGAGGCCCTCGCGGTGCATCGCCACCAGCGTGGGCACGTCGGCGAGCGGCTTCTGCGACTCGCGCAGCAGGATGCGCATCGGTTCCTTCGACGTGACGCCCGGCGCCTCGGGTTGCGGGGCCTCGAGCACGGCGAACGGACCGCACGCGAACGCGGCCAGGTAGGTCGGCAACGGCTGGCTCGGCGCGAACCGCCACAACGTGCCGCGCGGCGGCTGCAAGCGGGCGAGCTTCTCCGGCACGGGCTCGCGCGGGGTGTTCGCGACGGCGATCCAGTCGTTCGGCAGGTCGAGTTCGAAGCAGAAGCGGGCGCGCAGGTCGGGCTGGTCGAAGCACGGGTAGAGCCGGTGCGCGTCGGCGGGCACGACCAGCGTGTAGTAGTACTCGCGGCCGTCGGCGGGATCGCGGTAGACGGTGAGCGGCGTGCCGGTCGGCGCCACCGGACTGGCGAACGTCGCCTGCAGGACGTTGCGGTCGCGCACCAGCAGGTCGGGCGGGATCAGCACGTGGTCGTGCACGGCGCGCAGGGTCGCAGCGCGGCGGTTCACGGTCACGTCGGCGAGGCGGCTGCCGGCGAAGTCGAGCACCAGCGGTGCTGCCGGGTCCGCATCGTCCGGCAGCCGGAAGCGCAGGGTCACCGTGCCTTCGACCTCGCGGGTGTCGGGCTGCAGCCGGAAGCGCAGGTCGTACTCGACGTCGCGCAGCCGGGCCGCGCGCTGGCGCGCGAGTTCGCGGTCGATGCCGGGGGCCGGGTCCTGCGGCGGGAGCGGGAGCATCAGCAGCGTGGTGAGCAGCATCGGGGTCGGTGGGGCGGGCGCAGGAGACGGGGTCGCGACCGAACAGGCAAGGTGCTGCGCCGCGGGGGCCGGGCCTCGGTGGGACCAGGTTCTCCTTCCAGGAAGGAGAGGACTCCCGGTCTTTCTCCTTCCTGGAAGGAGAAGTGGCGAGCGCAGGCAGGCCCCGACTCAGCAGCGCGGGGCCCAGGCCGCGTCGAGCGCGTCGGCCGTGATCGCGTCGTGGGACGCGTTCCACACCGGCTGGCCCTGCTCGAACAGGATCGCCTGCGGCGACTGGTGCCGCACGCCGCAGCGTTCGGCGATGCCGCGCGCGACCGGCCGGTCGCCGATCACGTCGACGAACAGGGTGGGTGCGTCCGGGTGATGCTGCCTCCACTGTTCGTAGTGCTCGCGCGCGAAGGCGCTGATCGGGCAGGTCGGGCTGTGCTTGAACAGCAGCACGCGCGGGTGGGTGGCGAGGGCCCGCTGGTAGGCGTCGAGGTCGTGCAGGACGAGTTCGTTCGTGGTCATGC
>JAEUHU010000057.1 GCA_016793305.1 Planctomycetota bacterium | reverse complement strand
CCCGCGCCGCGGCGCGCCGCTGCGGCCTCGCCCCGCGCGACTTCCGGCGCCGCCTCGGCACGATCTCGAACAAGGCCCGGGCGATGCTCGCGCACCGCGATGCCGTGGATCCGTTCGCCGACGACGCCGCTGTGCAGTTCGGCCTCGCCACCTGAAGCATGTTGGCAGGCCCGACCGGTTCCGCCATCGTGTTGCACCGCCATGTCCGCCATCCCGACCAGCATCGCCGCTCTCGCCACCCTGCTCGCCCTGGTTCCCGCCACGCAGGACCCCTCACCCGGCTATCGCGACACGCCGCGGTTGCCGGACGGCTGGCGCGTGCACGACGCCGACCGGCCGCGCCCGGCGGTGGTCCAGCCGGCCCCGGCGACGCCGCCGGTGGCCCCGCCGAGCGACGCGGTGGTGCTGTTCGACGGCAACTCGCTCGACGCGTTCCGGAGCGGCGGCAAACCAGCGAAGTGGGCGCTCGCCGAAGGGGCGATGGTCGTGAACGGCACCGGCGACCTCGAGACCGTGCAGCAGTTCGGCGACTGCCAGCTGCACCTCGAGTGGAGTGCTCCGACCCCGGCGACCGGCGACTCGCAGGGTCGCGGCAACAGCGGCGTGTTCTTCTTCTGCCGCTACGAGATCCAGATCCTCGACAGCTTCGAGAACCCGACCTACGCGGACGGCCAGGCCGCGGCGCTCTACGGCCAGAAGCCGCCGCTGGTCAACGCCTGCCGAAAGCCCGGCGAGTGGCAGACCTTCGACATCGTGTTCCGCGCCCCGCGCTTCCACGGCGACGGCACGCTGCGCGAACCGGCGCGCGTCACCGTCGTGCACAACGGCGTGCTGGTCCACCTCGACGAGCCGCTGCTCGGCCAGACCGCCCACCGGGCCGTCGCGCGCTACGAGGCCCACGACGAGAAGGGGCCGATCCGGCTGCAGGACCACGGCAACCCGGTCCGCTTCCGCAACGTCTGGGTGCGGCCGCTGCAGTTCGAGCGGCCTGCGGCACCCGCCGCCACCGAGACGAAGTGACGTCGGCGCTCAGCGCGCGCCGCTGTACTTGCCGAGCACGGCGTGGTCGCGCTTCACGCCGGCCGCGTCGGTCGTGGTGAGGCGCGTGGTGTCGGTGCCGTCGAACACGAACAGGTCGGCGTTGGTGTTGCCGCTGACCACGTGCGTGAACAGGATCGTGCCGTCGGCCGTCGCGACCTGGTAGGCGTCCTCGCCGGTGGTGTCGCTGACCACGACGGAGTTGCCGGCCGACGCGTCCCACATCGACAGGTCGGTCTGGCTGCTTGCCGTGACCTCGTAGACGAAGTCGCCTGTGTCGAGCCCATCGCCCGCGAACACGAGGCCCGTGCCGTTGATCGGCGTGCCCCAGGTGCCGGCCGACACGTCGAACAGGGCCAGCGCGGTGCCGTCGCTGCGCTGCCCGACCACGTCGCCGTTGCCGACCACGCCGATCGTCGTCGACACGGCGCCGCCGGCAGCCCAGGTCTGAGTAGCCGGCGAGGCGACCATCGAGATCGCCAACAGGCTCGAGGTGGTGCCGCTCGGGCGCACGAACGCCCAGCCGGTGGTCCCGTCGCTGCTGACGCCGAGCACCGTCGACAGGTCGCTGCTGTCGCGCAGCGCCGCGGTCACCGCCGTGTCGAGGTCGTAGAAGAAGGCGTCGCTCTCGGTCGTGTTGCCGAACGCGTTGCTCTCGAACACCACCTCGTTGCCGGCCCCGACCGCCTTCACGGTGTTCCAGGCCGCAGCACCGGCCGCAGCACCGAGGTCCACGGTCACGCCGTTCGCGGAGTTCCAGGCCCACAGCGAACGGGCGTTGCTCGTCTCGGCCGTGAAGACCACCTTGCCGTCGCTCGACACCCCGGCGACCTGCTTGTGGAACGCCTCGATCGAGGTCTGGCTGGCACCGACCTCGACCAGGCCGGTCGACACGCGGTAGCAGAACAGGTCGGCTTCGCCGCCCGCCCCGACGCGCGTGAACAGCACGCCACCGCCCGGCATCGCGCGCACGACCTGTTCGTCGGTCGTGCCCTCACCGACCGTGAACACCTCGTCGGCGACCGTGTCGTAGGCGTAGACGTCGGACTGGCCGTTCACCGTGACCTCGTAGAACACGAGGTCGGCGGCGTCGACGACCACCGTGATGGTCGACGGAGTCGCAGTGGTCAGCACGCGCGAGACGCCGGTGGCCGGGTTGTAGACGCCGAGTTCCAGGGCGCCACTGACACCCGCGGTGTAGACGATCTTGCCGTCGCTGGTGCTGGCGCGGTACGTCGCCGCTCCCCCGGCACTGGCGCCGATCCGGCTGCGCGTGCGCGTCAGCGGGTCGAACAGCCACAGTTGCTGCGTGGCTCCCGTGCTCTGGTGGTAGGCGAAGCGCCCGCTCGAGAACGTCGCGGCGAGGCTCGGCGACGCCACGGCAGCGGCTGTGCGCACCGTCGCGTTGGTGCGGGAGTCGAGCAGGAACAGCCCGGACGTGTCCTCGCGCACGACCACGAAATTGCCCTCGGTGACCCGCACCGGGAAGCTGCCGGTCGTCGTCTTGTCGCCGTCGGTGACGGTGAACTCGACCGTGTACTCGCCCATCGTGTCGAACGTGTTCCGGTAGGTGTCGTTCGTGAACGTCCCGCCGCCCGAGGTCACCGCGTAGGTCAGCGAAGCACCCTCGCGATCGGTCACGTAGTCGTCGAGCTCCAGCTCGAACTGGCTGTCGCCGGTGGTCCACTGCAACGGGATCTCGGTGAGGCGCGGCGAGGCGTTGCTGACGGTGCCGCCGCCACCGCAGCCGGCGACGAGGGCTGCGACCGTGGCGAGCGAGAGGGCTTGAGTCGGACGATGGACCATGACGGACGTCTCTCCTGGTGCGGATGCGATGGGTGGATCGCGTTCGGCATCGGCAACCCCACGTGACGCGACTGAGCGGCATGCCGTCACGCCGTTGCCACCGGCGCCCGACGCGCGCGGGATCAGCCGCCCGGCAGTTCGAGCCGGCCCAAAGCCAGCCAGGCCCGCACACGGCGCAGTTCTTCGTGATCCGGCCGGTGCACGTGCATCGGCACCCGCTGCAGCGACGGGGCGCCGGCGCGGAACGGCGGCGGCGGGGTCGCCGCGTACAGGTCGGCCAGCACCCGCACCGGGGCCGCCACGAACGTACGCTCGGGCGCGCCGTACTCGTCCCAGTAGGCGATCAACCGCTCGTTGGTCTCGGCCAGCAGCCGCCGCCAGTTCTGCAGCCGCAGGCGCGCGCCGTAGCGCGACCGGCCACGCGTCTTGCGATGCAGCGCCTGCGCCTTGCCGTGGCCGCGCACCACGTAGCGGCGCACCGCCTTGTGGTGCAGCAGCTCGTCGCCGTCCCAGTAGCCGACCGCCATCGCCCCGGCGCGCAGCAGCAGCAGCACGCTGCGTTCGCTGCGGCCCGTGCCCGACGCGAGCCGGTCGGCGTAGTCGCCCAGCGCTTCCCCGGGCTGCGCCTGCAGAGCCAGCAGCGGCACCCGCAGCCGTGCCCCGGGTTCGCCGACGAACACGAGCCCCCGCCGATCGGCCTTCGCCTGCGGCCAGCGCTGCAGGAACGCGTCCACCTGTTCGCCGAGGTCGGCGAGGGGGAAGCGCACCGCGCGTCCTGGTGGCTCTGGTTCGCTCATGACGATGGCTTCGAGCCCTGAGCATCGCCGAACGGGCCGGCGAGGAGAACGCGAACTTCGACGCCGCCGCCCGGCCGATTAGGCTCCCGCTCCCTCGTGCGCCTCACGCTCGTCGTCCACCAGTTCCCGCCGCACTACTTCACCGGCACCGAGTCGTACGCACTCGCGGTCGGTCAGGAGCTGCAGCGCCGCGGCCACGACGTCGACGTGTTCGCGCTCGATCCGCGCCACACCGAGGAGGAACGGCTCTGGCGCGAGTCCCGCGAGGTCGTGCAGGGTCTGCCGGTGCGCCGCGTGACGTTCTGGTGGCGGCTCGGCCGCGACTGGCAGCGCATGGAGTACCGCCACCCGCGCATGGCCGAGCTGTTCGCAGCCCACCTGCGCGAGCGCGCCAGCGACGTCGTGCACTCGTTCCACCTGCGCCACCTCGGTGCCGACCTGCTCGATGCCACCAAGGCACAGCAGCGTGGGCTCGTGGTGTCGCTGATGGACTTCTGGTTCCTGTGTCCGCGGGTGATCCTGATGCGCCGCGACGGCAGCGCCTGCGACGGGCCACCGGACCAGGGCCGCGGTTGCCTGCCGTGCCATGCGCCCGATCTCGCCGCCGAGCTCGCCCGCCACCCGGCGGGCCAGGAGCTGCTGGCGCTGCGCGCCGACGCCCACGGCTGCTCGCAGCCCGACCACCACCTGCAAAGCCGCGTCGCGACGATCGTCGATCGGCCACGCTTCCTGCGCGAACGGCTGCTCGCCGCCGACGCGCTCGTGGCACCGACGCGGTTCCTCGCCGACGTGTTCGCGAAGAACGGGGTCCCGCGCGACCGCGTGCACGTGCACGGCTACGGCATCGACACCGCTGGCATCGCCGCAGGCACCGCGGCGGGGCGCCCGGCCGACCGGCCGCTGACGTTCGGGTTCTTCGGCTCGTTCGCGCCGCACAAGGCGCCGCACCTGCTGGTCGAGGCGATGGCACGGGTGCGCGGCGACTGCCGCGCGATCCTGCGTGGCCGCGCCAGCGACTTCCCCGACTACTCGGGCCCGATGCTCGCCACCGCCGCGCGCGATCCGCGGATCGCGGTGCTGCCGCCGTACGAGCGGGCCGAGCTGCCGCGCGTGCTCGGCGAGATCGACGTGCTGGTGGTGCCGAGCACGTGGCACGAGAACGCGCCGTTCGTGGTGCTCGAAGCGCGCGCGGCTGGCCTGCCGGTGCTCGCCAGCCGGTTCGGTGGGCTCACCGAGGTCGTCGACGACGGCACGGACGGCGAGCTGTTCGTGCCGGACGACGTCGGCGACCTGGCGCAGCGGCTGCAGCGCCTGCTCGACGAGCCCGAGCGCCTGCAGCGTTACCGCGCCGCCGTGCGGCCGCCGAAGTCGCTGGCGCAGGCTGTCGACGAGTTCGAAGCGCACTACCGCCGGGCGGCACCGCGATGAGGCATCTGGTCGTCGTCTGGCGCGGCTGGCCGCATGCACCGGCACCGTTCGCCGCGCTGCTGCCGAGAGCGAGCGTGGCGCGCGACGACGGCACCCTGGAGCCGGTCACGTTCGACATCGTCGACGACGCGGGCAGTCCCGTTCCCCTCGGCGCGCTGCAGAAGTGGCGCGAGGTGGTGCGACACCTCTGGCTGCGCGCGACGAACGTCGTGCTCGCCGCCCTCGTCTTCCTGGCCGCTCGACGGCGCAGCCCGGAACCGGGTCCGACCAAGCCAGGAACCGGCCCGGTCGTGCTCGTGCTCCCGGTCCTGCCGGATCTGTCGCACACGTTCGTCTACCGGGAGGTGCTGGCCCTGCTGCGACACCGCCCCGACTGGCGCATCGTCGTGCTGCAGCACAACGAGGGGGCGCCGCGCCACGCCGAAGCCGAAGCGTTGCTCGCGCGCGCGACCTTCCTGCGGCGCGAGGGCATCACACGCCGGGCCCTGCGGCTGCTCGGCTGGCTCGCGACACGGCGTGGGCGCGCCCTGTTCGCGCAGTACCGCGCCGAGCCTGGCAGCCGGCTCGGCGACCTGCTCGGCAAGCAGCCGCTGCGCGACCCGCGCCACCCGGGCAACGCCTTCGCCCTCGCCGACCAGCTGCACGCGCTCGCCCCACGCCACCTGCACGTCTACGCGTCGACCTGGCCGGCGAACGTCGCCCTCGGTGCGGCGAGCCTGCTCGGGGTGCCGTGCTCGATCTCGTCGTACGTCGACTTCGAGTTCCCGTACTCGCACAAGATGCTGGCCGCGAAGCTGCGCCAGGCGACGTTCTGCCGGGTCGTGACGGCGTTCTGTGCGCAGCGTCTGCGCGCCCTGCCGGAGGCGGGAGCCTCCTCGACCACGCGCATCCCGGTGGTGCTGCTCGGCCTCGACCTCGCGAACTGGCGCCAGCGCGCCACCCCGCGCGGCGACGGCACGCTGTTCTCCGCGGCCCGTTTCGTGCCGAAGAAGGGCTTGCGCCACGTGCCCGAAGCACTGGCGCGCCTGCGCGAACAAGGGGTTCCCGTGCGATGGCGGGTCGCCGGCAGCGGCCCCGAGGAGTCGCTGCTGCGCGCCGAGTGCAGCCGCCACGGTGTCGAGGACCTGGTGACGTTCCTCGGCCCGCTCGACAGCGAAGCGGTGCGGCGCGAGCTGCTCACCGCCGACCTCGCGGTGTTGCCGTGCGTCGTCGCCGACGACGGGGAACGCGACGGCATCCCCATCTTCCTGTGCGAGGCGATGGCGCTCGGGGTGCCCGTCGTGACCACGAACATCTCCGGCATCCCCGAGTTGATCCGCGACGGCGACACGGGCTGGACCTGCGAGCCAGGCGATGCGAGGTCGCTGGCCGACGTGATCCGACGGGCCATGACCGACCGGGCCGCGACTGCCGCGGTCGCCGAGCGTGGCCGCGCCGCGGTGCATCGCGAACTCGACGTCGACCGCCTCGCCGCGCTGCTGGTCGCGGAGATCGAGCGATGAGCCCGCTGCTGCGAGTCCTGCTGGTCCTGCTGCTGCCGTTCGTCTGGCTCGGCGCCGTGCTGTTCGCGCTGCTCGTGCTGCTCGTCGACCTGCTGGCGACACCGTTCGTGTGGCTCGGCCGAAGCACACCCGAGGACCGCGCCCCGTCGACCCGCAACGCGTCGATCGTGGTGCTGAACTGGAACGGCCTGCACTTCCTGCGCGAGCTGATGCCGTCGCTGCGGGTTGCCGTCGCCAACTGCCCCGGCGACCACGAGGTGATCGTCGTCGACAACGGCAGCGACGACGGTTCCGCCGACTGGCTCGAGCGCGAGCACGGCTGGGTGCGCACGCTGCGGCTGCCCGAGAACCGCTACTTCATCCGCGGCAACGCCGCCGGGGCATCGCTGGCGTCGCGCGACCTGCTGGTGTTCCTCAACAACGACATGCGCGTCGAGCCGGACTGGCTCGTGCGACTGCTGCAGCCGTTCGCCGACGGGGACGGCAGCCTGTTCGCGACCACGTCGCGCATCGAGATGCAGGGCCGCCGCACCGAGACCGGGCTGACGCGCTGCTTCCTGCGGCACGGCGAGATCCGCTTCGTGCAACCGCCCGGCGAAGGCGGTGCGCCAGTGCCCGCGTTGTGGGCCGGCGGCGGCTGCAGCGCCTTCGATCGCCAGAAGCACGACGCGCTCGGCGGCTTCGAGGACCTCTACTATCCGATGTACGTCGAGGACGTCAGCCTGTCGTGGCAGGCCTGGCGCCGCGGCTGGCGCACGGTCTACGTGCACGACAGCGTCGTGCACCACGCGCACCGCGGCAGCTCGACGAAGAAGTTCGGCCGCGAGCGGCTCGAACGGCTCAACTGGCGCAACCGCGAACTGTTCTTCGTGCGCTCTGTCACCGACCCGCTGCTGGTCGCGAGCCACGCACTGTGCTTCGGCTGGAACCTGCGCAAGCACGCTCGCCTGCTCGGCCTGCCGATCGCGCACGGCGTGCTGGCGGCCCTTCAGGCCTTGCCGCGCCTGCCGCGGGCCCTCGTGCTGCGCACGCGGTCGCGGCGGCACCACCGGCGCAGCGATCGCGAGCTGCTGCGCCTGGTCAACGGCGGTTGAGCACCGCCCGCACGACGTTCCGCAGTGCAGCGATGGTGGCGGTGTGCGAGTAGCGCTCGGCGACGAAGCGCCGCGCCATCTCGACGAGGCTCTCACCCTGGCCCGCGAGCACGTCGCGCAGCGCCGCGGTTCCTTGCTGCGGGGACTCGAACTGCCGCCAGTGCACGCCGTCGCTGCCGCCGAGGCCTTCGGCGCCGACCGCGGTCGCCAGCACCGGCCGGCCGAGCGCCCACGCTTCGAGGATCTTGATGCGCGTGCCACCGCCGCTGCGGATCGGCAGGTACACCGCGTGGCTGGCCTGGTAGTGCGGCAGCAGGTCGTCGACCGGGCCGATCGCTTCGACGCCGGGCACGCCGCGGAACGCCGCCAACGCCCCGCCGTCGTCGCGACCGACCAGACGCACGACCAACCCGGGGAACGCCTCGCGCAGGACCGGCAGGTGCTCGTGCACCAGTTCGTGCACCGCTTCGAGGTTCGGCGGGTAGTCGAGCGTGCCGACGAACAGGAGCCTGGGTGGCAGAGCGGCGGTCACGGCCGGCGGCGGCGGCAGCACGGCCAGTCGCTCGACGTCGACGGAGTTCGGCACCGCGACCACCTCGGCACCCGGCACCATCGCCTGGGCGAGCGCCCGATCGACTTCCGAGACCGTCACCGTGACGGCGGCCCGACCGATGGCCGCGCGTTCGGCCGCGGCGATGGTGCGCGCTTCGAAGGCTCGCGTCACGCGCTCGGCGAACCCCCGGCCGGAGCGGTCGGCTCGGGCGAACACGGCGCTCTCGACGTTGTGCAGGTGCAACAGCAGCGGCGTGCGCGACGACGGCAGCACCGGCAGCACGAACGTACTGTCGGCGACCAGCAGATCCGGCCGCAGCGCTGCGGCGATGCCAGCCCCGGCGGCGGCTGCCCCTTCGCCCCAGCGCCGCAGCAACAGCTCGGAGCGGCCGCGAGCCCAGCAGCGCAGCTTGCGGGCGAAGTCGGGGCCAGGGGCCGCCGGCACGGCGAGTTCGTGCACCTGCGCCGAGCTCGCCTGCGCGAACGCGCGGGCGGCGGCCCGCGCGCCGTCGTCGGCCACCGGCACCAGCACGTGCACGTCGTCGCCCGCCACGCACAACGCCTCGAGCAGCACCCGCGTGCGCAGGCTGCCGCCGTGCGTCGGCGGGTGCGGCACGTAGGGACAGAGGACCAGGATCGTGCTCATTGCGGCGCCGAGGCGTTCGGCGGCGAGGGTATAGTCGCGTCGGTGTCCTCGCTACCGCCCGATCCGTCCGCGGCCCTTGGCCGCATCGCCGACGAGATGACCCGCCTGCGCGGCGAACTGGCGGCTATGGCGCGCCGGCTCGACACACTCGCCGACGACAACCGTTCGCTGCAAGCACGGCTCGAGCAGAGCGAGCAGGCCCGCCGCGACCTCGCGGCCCAGGCCGACCACCTGATCGAACTGCTCGGCGAAGCGCGCACCGAGCTGCGCACCGCCCGCGGCCCTGGCTGAGCCGCCGGGGCGCGTTCAGCCGATGCCGCGCTCGAGGCGTTTGCCGAGCAGCCGCAGGAACGCGCCTTCGGGGCTCGGCAACTTCGCTCCGGCCTTCGCCCCCATGTACTGGCCCCAGCACTGCCACTTCACGTACTCGATCGTCCAGCGCAGCGCCGCGGCCTCTTCGTCCGCCGGCAGACGCAGGCTCTTCACGTAGTCGCAGTGCTCCTTGGTGCCGTGCTCGATCGCGCCCTCGAGGCAGGCGCGGTCGGGGATGCCGACGAGGCCGAAGAGACCACGCAGGTTGCGGTGGTCGCAGAACGTGCGCTTGCCCTCGGCC
>JAEUHU010000053.1 GCA_016793305.1 Planctomycetota bacterium | reverse complement strand
GTGATCTTCTTCGCCGAGGACCTGGTCTTCCACGCGCTCGTCGAGCACTCGAACTGGCTCACCGCCGGCATGATCTTCGTGTCGGCGATGAACGGCGTCGGCTTCTACCGCGTCTACCTCGGCGTGTTCAGCGGCCGCACGCGACCGGGCCTGACGGGCTCCGGGCGACCGCGCGCGTGGCTGCCGCCCCTGCTGCGGCTGCTCGTGATCGCGACGCTGGTGTTCGGCTTCGTGCCGCAGCTGCTGTTGTGGCACGCACACGGCGGCGGCGGCGGACACTGAGCGAGCCGCAGCGGGCATGCCGAGGTGCGGACCGGCGGAACGTCTGCAGGTTGGCGACCGGGTTGCGCCCGCTAGACTCGGTCGCTCGACCACGAAGGAGACCCGCCCCACCCGATGCCACGGCTCGCGACCATCACCACCGCCCTGGCGCTGCTGTTCCCGCTGTCGGGCTGCAGTCGGACCCCGGATCCGAGCACGAGAACCGTGACCGAACTGCTGCACGACGTGCCGGCCGAGGCGGTCGGTCGCACACCGTTCGCCCCCCTGCGTCCGAGCATCCCGCAGCGATGACCAGCAGCCTCCGAGCCAACCACGACCCGGACCGGTTCGATGCCGACGGCCACGTCGTCCTGCCGAGCCTGCTGGACGAACCCGAACTCGCGCACCTCGAAGCCGCGTTGCCGACCGAGGGCCTGCGCGCCGGCACCCGCAACCTGCTGCACGCAACCTGGTGTGCCAGCCTGGCGATCCGCCTGAAGCACGACGCGCAGCTGGCGCCTCTGCTGCCCACCGACCCGGTGGCCGTGCAATGCACCTACTTCGTGAAGTCCGAGACCGACAACTGGCTCGTCGCACTGCACCGCGACCTCTCGATCCCGGTGCGCGACCGCATCGCCTCGCCTGCCTGGCGAGGCTGGTCGGAGAAGGAAGGGGAACGGTTCGCGCAACCGCCGCACGAAGTGCTCGCGGGCATCGTCGCGGTGCGGCTCCATCTCGAGGACAACACCGACACCAACGGTCCGCTGCAGGTGGTGCCGGGCTCGCACCGCCACCTCGGCACCGACGGCGAACGGGTGTCGTGCCTCGTGCGGCGCGGCGGCGCCGTCGTGATGCGCCCCCTGCTGCTGCACGCTTCGAAGAAGCTGCTCGCGGGCCGCCGCCGCGTGCTGCACTTCCTGTTCGCCGGCCGCTCGCTGCCCGACGGCGCCAGGTGGGCGCACGCGGTCTGACGAATTCTCGCGTCCGTGTAACCGCTGACGCGAGCCATGCACATTCGTGGCGACAACTCGTCGCCGCGG
The DNA here is from genome assembly GCA_016793305.1 of Planctomycetota bacterium. The sequence continues at coordinate 4,861 of JAEUHU010000053.1, read as the reverse complement.
TCCAACGCCACCCGCGCGGCGTCGACGTGCTCACCGCGCTATGCTCGTGGTACCTGGGGCGCGACCCCGAGCATCCGGAAACCCTGCGCACCGTCATGGCCAGACTCGGCGAAGAGGATCAACCCATGCGCACCATGCTGGATCTCGTGTTGGAGATGGGCGAAGAACGCGGCGTCGATCGCGGGCGGCAAGAAGGGCGGCAAGAGGGCGTTCGCGGCGTGCTGCGGAGCCTTCTCGAGGCTCGCTTCGGCACCATCCCGCCCACCGCCGCCGCCCGCATCGCGGAGGCCGATCTCGAGAGCCTGCAGCGATGGAGCCTTCGGGTGCTCGACGCGACGCAGCTCGACGAGGCCCTGGAGGACTGACGCGGCCCGACCGCGCCTCCGGCCACCGGCCTCACTGCAACTGCATCGAACTGCGGATCCCGTTGCTCACCACCACGCCACCCGCCTCGCCGTTCGGCAGCGGGAAGCTGCCGTCGAACACCGCGGCCGCCTGCGCGGCGATCACGGCACCGGGCACGATCAGCGGTGTGTAGTAGTAGACCGACATCTGGACGGTCGGCTGCGACGAGAAGACCAGGCCACTGCTGACGTCGAGCGTGGCGATGTAGGCGAAGCAGCCGGGCATCGTGGTCAGCTGCCCGAGCAGTTCGACGCCGCCGGGAGTCGGCGTCACGCTGAGGAACAGCATCGGCACGTAGAGCCCACTGCCCGGTGCGTACTCGGGGATGTTCGAGACCGTGTAGGTCACCAGGGTTCCTGGGTTCAGCACTGGGGCCGGCGAAGCCGCGAGCGTCAGCGGTGCCGGACCATGGCAGCCGGTGCCGTAGGACTCGTGCACTGCCGCCGGGGTGAGCTTGCGCACCTCGCCAGCGCCGAAGCTCGCGTAGTAGAGGTTGCCGTCGGGACCGACGGCGAGGTCGGTGGTCTGCGAACCGAAGCCGCTGCCGATCGCCGTGACCGTGCCGTCGGCTGCGATCCGATGCAGCAGGCCGTTCGTGAGCCCGAGCGCGTAGAGGTCGTTGCCGAACCCGCTGCCCGGCGCGAACTCGATCGCCGCCGCCGCCGGCAGGCTCGCGTGGTTGCCGTTCAGCAGCGTGCCCGTCGACGAGAACGAACGGATGCGACCCGTGCTGTCACAGACGAAGATCCGCTGGTCCGGCGCGACGGCGAGGAAGAAGGGCGTGGCCCCGTTCGGCAGGGTGAACAGCAAGGTCGGCACTCCGCCACCGACGCTCTGCCAGACACCTCGGCTGAACTGATCCGCGAACAACAGGCGGCCCGACGCGTCGAACTTCAGGTCCGCGGGGTTCACCCAGACGTTCGAGGTCCACAACTCCGCAACCGATCCATCCGGGTGGACGGCGCTGATCGAGCCGGTCGTGTTCGGCGTCTTGATCCCGCCCGTGAGCACGCTGCCCGGAATGCCCGAGACGGTGCCCAGCGCGTCCACCGCCACGACGTCGGGGTCCGGCGTGGCGAGCGTCCCGAAGGCCTGCACTGGCGTGCCGCCAGGTCCGACCTTGGTGATCTGCAGCGGTGTCCCCGTGCCGGTGAGGGCGAGGTCCCGCCCGCAGTACAGGGTTCCGTCGGCCGCGAACGCCAGGCGCACCGGGCCGGGAACCCCGCTCGCATGCACCGAGACCGTCGCTCCGGTCACCGTCTGGGCAGCCGCGACGCCGGCGAAGGCCCCCACCACCAGCGTGATGGCCAGGAGCATGGACGAACGACAGGAGCGAGAGCGGTGCATGGGAGGTGCCAGGAGGAAGGAATGGCGTTTCCACGAGGATCCCCGCGCCGCCCGTCGCGTGACGGCACCCGTGGCTTTTCGGGCACCGCCGAAGCGACCGGCTGCTCGGACGCGGCAGCACCGAGCGCAGGGCGCGGGAATGCGCCCGTCCGACCGGCATCCCCCGTCGCACCGATCCGACCGTCGGGCTACGGTCCCGCACGTGCCCCCGATCTGCTTCCTGACCGGCGCCAGCGGCTTCGTCGGCCGCCACCTCGCCGAGCGGCTCGCCGCAACGCACCGCCTGCGGGTGCTGGTGCGCCCTGGCCAGGAGTTGCCCCACCTGGTGGCGCTCCTACACGAACGGATCGAAGGCCGCCTCGAGGACCAGGACGCGCTGGCACGCGGCTGCCACGGTGCCGACATCGTCGTGCACCTGGCCGCGATGGTGTCGTTCTGCCGGGAGGATCGTGGTGCCTTGTTCGCCGCCAACGCGGACGCGACCGCGAGCCTGGCCAGTGCGGCGCGCCGCGCGAACGTGCGGCGCTTCCTGCACGTCTCGACGATCGCCGCGGTGGCCTTCTGCCGCGGCCCCGAACTGCTCGACGAACGCGCGCCCTACAACTTCGGGCCGCTGCACATCGGCTACTGCGACAGCAAGTTCGCCGCCGAACGCGCCGTGCTCGCCGAAGTGAAGCGCGGCCTCGACGCGGTGATCGTGAACCCACCGTCGATGTACGGCGCCGGCGACCGCCGCAAGGGCGACGACTCGCTGCTCGGCGCCGTGCTGGCCGGCCGCGTTCGCTTCGCTCCGCCCGGTGGCAGCAACGTCGCGACCGTGGGCGACGTCTGCGACGGCATGTTGGCGGCCCTGGCGCACGGCCGGACCGGCGAACGCTACATCCTCGGCGGCGAGAACCTCACCGGCCTCGAACTGCTGGCCCGCATCGCAGCCGTGGGCGGCGGCAAGGCCCCGCGCCGCGTCGTGCCAAAGCGCGCGCTGCACCTGGCGATCCGCGCCTTGCGCCTGAAGGAACAGTGGCTCGGCAGCCGACCGCCGCTGACCAGCCAGGTGCTGCAGCTGGCCGGGTGCTACCAGTGGTTCTCGAGCCAGAAGGCCGCCGACGAACTCGGCTGGCGCGCGGGTCCCGTCGACCGCGGCATCGCCGAAGCCTGCGCAGCCAGGAGCTGATCCCGCCCGTTCGGTCGCACACGAGCCCTCCTCGCCGCGACGGCCGACGGATCGCCGCGCCCTCCCGCCGCAGATTTCTCGCGGTTCGGTGCGACCGCTGAGACGACTCGCGCACATTGCAGTTCGTGGTGGCGAGCATCGCGGGCCGTGCCGCCACCGTTCCCTCGGCCCGCAGCTTCGAGAAGGAGAGTCTGCAATGAACTGGCGATTCGTCCCCACGCTGCTGTCGGCAGCGTTCCTCCTGACGTCCCTGGTGGCGCAGGATTGTCCGCGCGAGAAAGCGGAGAGTCGGCCCGCAACGATCCAGAACGGGCCGCCTGGCAACTGCTCGGGCCTCGAGTACGAAGTCGGCGGCATCCGCGTGGCGACGAAGGCGGTCGTGTGCCCGACCTTCGTGATCTTCACCCCGCCGCACGACGTGGCGGCGGCCTCGACCAAGGAAACGTACGCCCACGTGACCGCCTCGCTGCCGATCACGCTGATCAAGTTCGAGTGCGAACGGGACTACTTCCTCGTCATCCCGCTCGGCCTGAAGTGCGTCGCGGGAGAGACCAAGAACGTCGGCGTCGTGCGCCTGATGGAGACGCGCCCCTGCCCGGTGGCGCAGTCCTGACCCAAGCCCCGCACTCCGGTCCCTGCCCGCACCGGGCGGGGGCCGGTGTGCGGACACCCACGCTCGAGGTGACCCATGACTCGCACACGACCCACGTGGCGCCGGCTGGCGCCGTTCCTCATCGCCCTGGCCCTCGTGGCCACGCTGCCGTTCCTGCTGGAGCGCCAGCGGCAGCACGGCGCGACCCAATCGCCACCGCTGGCCACGGCCGATCCCACACCGGCTCCCGAGAAGGCCGCGACCGCGGCCGGCGAGGCCGAGCTCGACCGTGAACCGGCCACGGCGACCCAGCCATCGACAACCGTCGACCCACGCACGTTCGCGATGCTCGTCGACGAACTGGTCGCGCACGGCCAGCACACCGCCGACCTGGCTCGGCAGGACGACCACGCCGGCGCCACCGCATCGGACCAGCAAGCGCGGGCCCTGTTCGCGCTGCTGATGGAGCGCTTCGACGACGCCGGCGAACGAGCCCTCGACCTCGGCGCGAGCCTGCCGTCCGAGCCGGCCGAAGGTGGCGCCGCTGCCGACGCTGCGGCCTCGGAGGCCCACCGCGGTCACCGCATGGTGCTCCACCTCGTGCTGGCGGCCGAATGCACCCGACGCGAAGCGGCGGCGACGGCCGGCACCCGCGAACGCCTCGACGGTCTGGTGCGGGCGATCCTCGACGTGCTGCCGATCTCGGCCGCCACGGTGGAGATCGGCAGCCGCGCGCTGATCGACGAGCCCCATCTGCGCGCCACCCACGAACCGCAGGTGCTCGGCCTGCTGCGGCTCGCCAGCGAAGGGACGTTCCCGCGGTCGGTGGCCACACGCCTGCTGGTGACGCTGTGGAACAACGTGCAGCGGTTCGGCGAACGCACCTCCGACGACCTGGCGCGACTGGCGCTGCTGTGGCTGGGCGGCGACGACCCGAGCCAGCGCACCGCCGCCTGCCGCCAGCTGCTGCTCGATGCCCGTTACCGCGACCTGGTGCTGTCGTGGCTGCGCGAGCGCGGCGACCGCGACGTCGCGGCGGAGCTCGCCGGGATCGCTGCGCAGGAATTGCCGCCGGACCAGGCGCTGGCGCTGCTGCGCGAACTGACACCGCTGCTGCCGAGCGCCCCGAACGCCTACCTCGTGCTCGGCTTCCGCGCCCCCGAGACCCTGGCCGACGCCTACCGCGAACTGCTCGCCGGCGACGTGCAGCCGCGCATGCGCGCCGACCTGGTGACTGGCGTCGGCATGACGACCACGCCACTCGGCCTGGAGATCGCCAAGCTCGCGCTCGAGAACGACCCGTCGCCCGACGTTCGGCTGCAGGCCGTGTTCGCGCTGACGGCGCG
>JAEUHU010000051.1 GCA_016793305.1 Planctomycetota bacterium | reverse complement strand
CGCATCGAGCCGACATCGCCTCGCAGGGACGCCAACTGCTTCTCCAGGATGGCCTTGTACTTCTGCAGATCGGTCTTGGTCGGCTTGGTCATGGGCATCGAAGCCTGCTGGGCAGCGCGTTCCGTGTCGAACTGGCCGCGTATCGAACTCTGCGAGTCGCGCAGTGGAACCGATCGCCAGCCGCGCGGCCGGGACCCACCACCACCCCGGCGAGCGTCGCCGGCCCCGCTTCCGGCTGATGCCGGCCACGAAGGGGCGGGGACCATACGGAGGGGGTTTCGGGGCGTCAAGGCGGGTTCGGCCCACCCGGACGATCGGGAACCTCGCGGATCCGCCGCGGCGAGCTACGCTCGACGGCCGTGCCCGAGCCGAACGGACTGCTCGCCGACTTCCTGGTCTACCTCGGCGTCGAACTGCAGGTCTCCCCGCACACCGTCGCGGCCTACCGGAACGACCTGCAGCGGCTGCTGCGCGGCCGCACGAGCCTGCCCGACCGCACGGCGATCGACCGGCACCTCGCTTCGCTGCTGGCCGACCATGCCCCGGCGTCGATCGCCCGCGCCGCGGCAGCGATCCGCGGCTTCTACCGGTTCCTGCAGGCCGAAGGCCTCGCCGCCGACGACGTCGCCGAGGGCCTGCTCGGCCCGAAGCTCGAGCAGAAGCTGCCGAAGGCCCTGAGCCGGCGCAGCATCGAACGACTGCTCGACCACACGCCCGACGACCCACTCGGCGTGCGCGACCTCGCGATCCTGCACGTGCTCTACGCGACCGGCTGCCGGGTCAGCGAGCTGACCGGCCTGCACGTCGGCAGCGTGGTCGCCGAACACCGCGTGCTGCGCGCCTTCGGCAAGGGCGGCAAGGAACGGCTGGTGCCGATCGCCGACCAGGCCCTCGCCGCCGTGCAGCGCTACCTCGCCGAGGTGCGGCCCGAGCTGCGCGGTCGCGCGCGAACGGACCCAGGACCGGTGCTGTTCCTGTCGCGCACCGGACGGCCGCTCGACCGGGTGCGCGTCTACCAGATCGTGCAGTCGGCCTGCCAGCGGGCCGGGCTCGCGGTGGCCTGTTCGCCGCACGCGCTGCGGCACTCGTTCGCGACCCACCTCGTCGCCGGCGGCGCCGACCTGCGCAGCGTGCAGGAGATGCTCGGCCACGCGTCGTTGCAGACGACGCAGATCTACACGCACGTCGACCACGAGCGGTTGCGCAGCGTGCACCGCCGGTTCCATCCGCGCGGCCAGAACCCGAGCTGAACATGCTCGCTGACGAGGAGACGACGCGTCGCGGTGGACTGCGTCGCTCCCGGAGTCGAGGAACCCAGGCACCTTCTCACGCTCTCACGGCGGCGTGTCGAGGCCGCGCATCACCAGCAACGAACGGTCGCCCCGAGCGGTCGGTGCCACCAGCAACTGTTGCACGGTGAAGCGCTGGGCGAGCAACGCGCGAGCCGCCTCGGGCAGGGCCGCGACTTCCTCGGTGCCCAGCACGAGAACTGGCACCCGTTGCCGCTCGGCGGCGCTCGCCAACAGGTTCTGCAGCGCGGCGGTTGCCTCGTCCCCACCTGGCAGGGCCTCCACCTGCGCGTGCGGATGCGGGTCGCTGCCCGGCACACGCCAGTGCCTCGGCCGCAGGTAGCAGCGCAGCACCTCGGACTCGCCCATCGCCCCCACCCGAAGGCCGCGCGAGCCGTCGTAGCTGCGCAGCACGACACGTACCGCGTCTCGCCACGGCGCTCGCTCGCCCTGGTGCAGGCCGAGCAACAGGAAGGTGTCGATCGCCAGCACGACCGCGACCAGGGCCGGCGCCAGCCACGCGGCCGCGAGCGCCGTGACACGTCCGGTCCTCGTCGGCGCAACCGGCAACGTCGCGCCGAATCGGCGAGCCAGTTCCACGGCGGCCAGCACCGCCGCGGCGAGGCCGCCGGGCAGTGCTGCGAACCCCGCTTCTGCCGGAGCGAACGGGGCCGTCACGGCCGGCGCCAGCAGCAGCAGGTGCACCGGCCACGGCAGCAACGGCAGGCCGAGCCCGGCCAGTGCCAGCAATGGCCAGCGCCATGCCAATGCGCCCCCAGCCAGCAGCAACAGGCCGAGCACCAGCCATGGCACGTACCGCACCACCACCCCCTGGCCGGGCCGCCGCCAGGCAGTCAACGCCAACGCGAAGCCGAGCGGATCGGCGAGGCCGGCGAGCAGCACCAGGGCCCCACCGGCGAACCAGCGCGGGCGTTCGCCGTGGAATGCCGCCGCAGCCAGCAAGCCCATCAGCGGCACCACGACCGGCGTCGCCGCAGTCTGGCTCGCCTGCACGTGCAGCGGATGGATCGCCAGCACCGAAGCTGCCAGGAGCGCCACGCCGAGCCCACACCAACGCCTCAGCACGAGGCCGAGCACCGGCACGGTCAGCAGCCCCAGGAACAGGAACGGCAACCGCAACGAGCCTTCGCCGAGGCTCGGCAGCAAGCCGTGGTCGACCAACGCACGCAGCAACAGGTGCAGCAGCGGCGCCCGACTCTCCGGTGCTGCGTAGAAACCGGCCTCGCCCCCGAGCGGCAACTGCAGCAGGCGGAACGTCGCCGCCTCGGCCTCGTCGAACGACCAGTCGCGCACGCCCCACAACCGCAGCACGGCCGCCACCAGGGTGATCGCCGCCAACGCCCCGAGCGTGCGGCCCGTCCAAGGGGCGGCGACGACGTGCGACGGCGAGGCGAGGCGCATGGGCCGCGCGACATTACGCGCAGGGCTCGGCACTCGGCAACGCCACTTCCCAGGGACCGGACCGTCGGACTTCGCGACAGTGTCGATGGCACCGACGGAGCCGTGTGCACCTCCTGCCGCCTGCACCTCAAGCACGCACGGTGCGGGCGTCGATGCTCGACCGTGCTCGCAGCGCATCCCACTTGCCGACCTCGCCGGGAGGCGCAGCCTTGAGCCTCTACGGCACGGGGCGCCGTGAGGGCATCGCGGCGACGGCACTGCTGACGACGCTGGCGCTGCTGGTGCAGACGATCGCGGCGATCGCGCGCCCCTCACCGCTCGGCTGGCCACAGTTGGTCGACATGCTGGTGCCAGCCCTGGGCGGCGTGCTCGCCTACCGGTTCCTGCGCGCGCAGGGCCGCAGCCGTTACGCGGGGTTCCTGGTCGGCACCGCCTACGCGCTGTCGCCTTGGCTGCTGGCGATGCAGGCAGCTCCGCGCGAACAGCTCGCCGCCGTGCTGGGTCCGCTCGCTCTCGAAGTGACGGTGCGCTGCGACCGGCCGAGTTCACGACAGCGCTGGCTGCCGTGGAGCTGGCTCGGGCTGTCCCTGCCGTTCGTCGCCGGGCCGACGGTGATCGCAGTGCTGGTCGCCGGCCTGTGCCTCGCCGGGTTCGCGCGCACGTTGACCTGCGGCGATCGCGACGACGAACGACCGGCCGCCGGCACGATCTTCGTCGCGATGATGATGACGATCGGCGCTTCGCTGCAATGGCTGTGGCTCGACCCGCTGGCGCCATGGTTCGGCGCCGCGACGTCCGCCCCGACGCCTGGCGCGCTGCTGACGACCTACCGCAGTGCCGAAGGCGGCGCCGACCTCGCCGCCCTGCTGAGGGTGCCGGGACCGCTGCTGCTGGTGCTCGTGGCCCTGGCGCTGCTGCGCCGGCAGCGCCACGTCGACACGTCGATGTGGCTCGGGGTCGCCGCCGTCGGTGCGCTGCCGGCGATCGCCTCGGGAGTGGGGTTCCTCGCCACGTCGCTGCCGTGGCTCCACGAACTGCCGATGCTGCCCGCCGCAGGGTTCTGGGCGACGCTGACCGCACTGGCGGTGCTCGGCGCCGCCGGCCTCGACGACTTCCTCGACCAGCCGATGCGCCGCCGCACGGCGCTGCCGTGGCTGCTGGCCGCGGCGGTGTTCACCGGGCCGCTGCTGCCGACGTTCGCCGCCGCCGAGCCGCGCCAGGAATGGCCGGTGGTGCTGACGATCCTGTCGCTGACCACCATGCTGCCGCTGTGGCGACGACTCGGCATCCTGCGCTTCAAGAACGTGCTCGCCGCCGTCGCCCTGCTGGCGCTGGCGATCCCACCGTTGCAGGCGCTGGTCGGTCGCCACGTGCAACCGAATGCGGTCCCGCTCGGCGAAGGGGCCCCGAGCTTCGGCTGGAACAGCGCGCATCCGCTGCTCCACTACGCCGGGCTCGCCGCCCTGCTGCTCGCGTCCCTCGGCTGGGCCTCGGTCGGCTGGCTGCGCGATCGCCGTCGCCGGGCGGCGACGGCGGCACCGCAACGCGGTGCGATCACGCGCAAGAAGCGCTGAGCGCGAGCGCGACGCGCGTCCGCCGACGGCCGCTCGCTACTCGGCGGCGGCCCGCTTCGAGCGCCGCCTGGCCGTCGCCTGCCTCGCGACCGGCCGCGCCGCCTTCGCCTTCTTGTTCGCCGCCGCGCCCTTCGCGCTCTTCGCGCCCTTCGCGCGCTTGCCTGCCTTGCTGGCCGGTGCGGCCTTGGCACCCGCCTTGAGGATCACCGACCCTTCGGCCGTCGCGTCGAGCCGCAGCTTCGCGAGCTGCACGGCGGCTGCGATCAGCTGCTCGATCGCCGGACGTCCGAAGTCCGCCACCGCCTCGATCCCCACGTGGCGCACCGTCTTGCCCTGGCCTTGCAGCAGCTTGCCCGGCTCCGTCTTCGCGAGGCGCGCGCCTTGCCCGAAGAACAGCTTCACACCGTCCGGGTAGATGCCGAGGCCGCAGACGCCGTCGGCGCCGCCCTCGGTCGGCGAATACGACAGCACGAGAGCCTGCTGGCGCTCGTAGACGTAGACCAGTTCGTGCAGCCCCGGCAGCCTGGCGCGCAACCGCGTGCGCAGAGCCTTGCCGAGCTTGGCGATCGGCGGCGGGTAGTTCGCGAAGAACCCCGCGAGCTTCGTTTCGGCGTCTCGTTCGGGTGATCGGTCGACCATGAAGCCCTCGTTCTCTGCCAACTCGTGAGCCTGTCCGCAGCGCATCGCGGTCGTCTCGGCTATCCACCATCGCGTGGATCGTCGGAGAGATCCAGATCCCAAGTTTCGACCCGGTTCTTCTCGTCGCCCGACAGCCCACCGATCACGTCGAACGGCAGGAACACGACGTCCAGCACGAGATCGACCGGCCAGCCGATCAGGGCCGAGACCCACCAGTGCACCTGATGGCCGCCACCGCCCTGGGCGATCATGTCGAAGTCCGCATGCACGGCCTCGAAGAGCGGCCACCCGAACGCCTGGGCCGTCGATTTGGAACGCCAATCCGGCATGCGGGTGTAGACGGTGCCGTAGCACGCACTCGTCACCGACAGCACGAGCAGTGGCAGCAGTGGTCGGAGCCGTTGCGGCATGTGGAACTTCACACGGGCAGCCCGAAGAGCCGGACAGGTCCCGTCGACACACCGTAGCCCATCAAGAGCTTGAGCGCCGGTTCGAACCGAGGGCTGGTTGCGGCACGGTAGGATCCGCGTGCACGACGTGCCCAGCACTGGATGACGCCTTCGGAACAGATCCCCGACGAGATCGACACGCCTCGGCCGAAGGCGGCGGTGCAGTTCCCGGTGATCCCGTGGGCCCTGGGTCCACTGCAGATCACGGTCGCGAGGATCACCAGCAGCAGGATTCCCGCAGGCCTCGCCTTCGAGGACGGCTTCATGCTCGGCGCCCTCTTCCTGGTGTCGTTCGCGTGGAGCGTGGCCTGGATGGTGCAAGCGCTCCGCTGCAGGCAGCCCTCCGTCTTGCTGCTCCTCATGGTGGCGTTCTGGGGGAACGAGGTCCTGCAGTTCGCAGGCATGGCATCGTCCGGTGTATGGCCCGTGAGCCTGGCGACGGCCACGGCGCTGTCCGCGTGGTTCGTCGTGTTGCTGCTCGGGAAGGTGCTCGGCGCGCTCCGACGCCTCTGCTCGTGAGTACTTCGCGAGCCGTATCCCGATCGCAGCGGCCCCTCCGACGTGAGGGGGTGGAAAGCCGAGCCGCAGCGACCTAGCCTTCGCCGCGCATGTCGTCCCCGACCGCGAACCCCGACGTCCCCGCCACCCGGCGGTTCGTCTGCTGGCTCGCGGCGCTGTGCCTGCTGCTGCAGTCGATCTGGCTGCCGCTGCACCTGGCCAGCGAGCGCCACTTCGTGGTCGGTTTCGAGCTGGCCGAACGCGCGGCGACCGGCCCCAGCGCCGACGCACCGACCGCGCTCGCCACCGCGAGCGCCGACCTCGAGCGCGACGACGCACCGGCCGAACCGCCGCACTCGGCGTTCGACCACCAGCAGCAGAAGCGCACCGTGTCGGACGACGACGAAGCGGCGGCCTCCGCGCACGCTCCGTTCGCCATCGCCTGGTGCGACGACGTGGTGACCCTGCCAGGGCTCGGTCGCGCGCCGCCGCGCCTCGTCGACTTCGGCAACCGCCCGGTCCCGAGCGACGGACCACCGGACGAAGCCGCCCCGCGCGCCCCACCCACGGCGGCCTGAGCCCGGCTCGCTGCCGGGCCGCTCCCCGTTCGCGCTGCTTGCCGAACGCGCGGGAGCTGGTCGGTCCATGCGGCGCACTGCGGTGCGCCCGCGGCCCGAAGTGTCCTCCGTCGCTTCCGCGCCCCGGTCTCCGGGTCGCCGTCCGCTGGTTTCCGTCGTGTCGAAGACCTCCCGCCTGTTGTCGGGGCCCCTCGTGCTGCTCGGCGCGTGTGCTGGCCCCGTTCCCGACCTCGCCCCCGCTGCGACCGTCGCAGCGCAACTGCGCCTCGACCGGCCGATCGAGATCCTGCTCGAAGGCGAACCCGTCGACCTGCACGCCTTGCCGCCGGCCGTGCCGCTGGACCAAGCACGTGCGTGCGCCGAAGCCGTGCACCACGCCCCGGAGCTGCAGGCAGCGCTGGCGCGTGTCGACGCAGCGCTCGCCGATGCCGAAGGGGCCCGCAAGTGGGCCAACCCGCTGCTCGCCGTCGTGCTGCGCTTTGGCACCACGAGCCCGCAGTACGAAGCGGCGCTGACGCAGCCGTTCGTGCAGATGCTGGCGACCCCGACCCGCGCCGAAGCCGCCGACCATCGACTGCAGGCCGCCGCGGCCGCGGTGCTGACCACGGCACTGGACGTGCTCGCCGACGCCCAGCAGCGCCACGCCGAGGCCTGCGCCGCCGACGCGCGGCATCACGCCGGCGAACGCCTCGTGCAGGTGCAGGCGCAAGTCCTGGCGCGACTCGAGCAGCGACTGCTGGCCGGCGAAGTGGACGCCGCGGCGGTTGCAGCCGCGCGCCACGACCTCGCCGAAGCCCAGCTCGACCTGCAGCAGCTCGCGAACGAACGGCGGCAAGCCCGCCTGCGTCTCGCCGAACGGCTCGGCCGACCGGGCGATGCCGCGGCATGGCCGCTCGACGCCGAAGCGCCGCCGGAGCTCGCCGTTCCCGAGGAGTACGCCTGCGTCGCGATGGCGCTGCAGCACCGGCCCGAGCTGCAGCAGAGGCGCTGGGAGCTCGCGGCGCTCGGCGCCGACGAACGGCTCGCCGCCTTCACCCCGTGGAGCGCCACGACGCTCGGCGCCGAGACGCAGCGCACGCCGGCCTGGTTCACCGGCCCGAACGCCGCTCTGCCACTGCCGGTGTTCGACGACGGCAGCAAGGAGCAGCAGGCGATCGCCGCAGGCACCCGCGCCGCAGCGCACGAACTGGTCGCGGCCAGCCGCCTCGTCGTGCAGGAGGTGCGAACGGCGCACGCCGCCCTGCTGCGCGCCCGCGACCAGGAAGCCGCCATCGCGACCACGCTGGTGGCACCTCTGCTCGAGCAGTTGGCGCGCACGCGGGCCGCGGTCGCCGCCGGCGAACTCGGCCGCGACCACGAACTGGCCGCCGAGCTCGCCCTGCTGGCCGCCGAGGCCCGCCGCACCGCGGCGCAACACCAGCGCCGGCTCGCCTCGTTCCGCCTGCAGCGCGCCCTCGGCGGCGCCGACCCGTCGACCGCACCCCTGACCGTTGCCACGTCCCCCACTGCCGAGGACCGCTGAGATGCCCCCGTTCCGCTCGCCGAAGCGTTCTTCCTCTGGGATCGCCATTGCCCTCGCCCTGCTGCTGGCCGGCTGCCAACAGCCTGCTGCCCCCGAGCCGGTCGCGCCACCGGCACCCGCCGGCGGCGACGCCGTCGTGCGTCTGTCGACCGAGGCGTTGGCACGGCACCCGCTGACGCTCGCCACGGCTGTGCCGCGCGACCTGCGCCGTCACTGCCGCGCGCCAGCGCGCCTCGCGTTCGACGGCGACCACACCGCCCTCGTGCCGAGCAACCTGCGCGGCCGCATCGTCGAGCTGCCCGGCCGCCTCGGCGCGCGGGTCGCCGCGGGCGACCCGTTGGTGGTGCTCGAGTGCAGCGAACTCGGCGACCTGCAGGCCGAACTGCTGCAGCAACGGCAGCTCGCCGCCGGCATGGCCCCGCAGGTGGCACTGGCCGAACAAGCGTGGCAGCGCGGTCGCACCCTGCAGCAGCAGGCCGAAGGCGTCTCGCGCGCCGAGGTCGAACGCCGCGAGGCCGACTACCGCCGGCTGCTGGCCGAGCAACAGCGCGCCGAACAGGCCGCCACCGCAGCCCGACAGCGACTGACGCTGTTCGGCATGAGCGAAGCGGCGATCGACGCCGTGCTGGCGACGGGCCGGCTCGACGTGCGGCACGTGCTGCGGGCCCCGCAGGACGGCCTGATCGCCGAACGCAGCGCCGTGCTCGGCGCACGCACCGGCCCCGACGAGCCGCCGCTGTTCGTGCTGGTCGAGCCGCGCGTACTGTGGGCGCTCGCCGAAGTGCCCGAGGCGTTCGCGAGCCGCGTGCAGAGCGGCACGGCCGCCGAGGTGCACCTCACCTATCGGCCCGAACTCACGGCGGTCGGCACGGTGACCCTGGTGGCGCCGCGGCTCGACCCGAGCACGCGCACCGCCCAGGTTCGCATCGAGCTGCGCGACCCACCGGCCGCACTGCGCGCCGGCATGAGCTGCGAGGTGCGTCTCGAACTGGCACCGTCGGCCGGCGAGGCGACGGCTCGCGCGCTGGCCGTGCCCGAGAGTGCCGTGCAGCAGCTCGACGGCCGCAGCGTGGTGTTCGTGCCGGTGCCGGGCGACGCGACCGCGTTCGCGCCGCGTGACGTCGAGGTCGAACCGGCGATCGACGGCTTCGTGCCGATCCGCGCCGGCCTGCGCGACGGTGACCCCGTGGTCACCGAGGGCAGCTTCTTGCTGAAGGCGATCGCCGCCGTCTCCGGCGGCGAGGAGAAGTGAGGCGCCGATGCTCGACTCGATCCTTCGTCTGTCGATCCGGAGCCGTTGGCTCGTGCTGTTGCTGGCGCTGCTGGTCGGTGGGCTCGGCGCGTTCGCGCTGCAGCGCCTGCCGATCGACGCCGTGCCCGACGTCACCTCGAACCAGGTGCAGATCAACACGCTGTTCCCGTCGTTGACCGCCGCCGAGGTCGAGAAGCAGATCACCTACCCGATCGAGAAC
>JAEUHU010000020.1 GCA_016793305.1 Planctomycetota bacterium | reverse complement strand
CGAGAGCCGCGGCGAGGTCGGCAAGCAGGCCGCGAACGCGCTGCGCCGGGAGGGCACGAAGCCGAGCCGCGAGCTGGCCGCCTACGCCGGCGACTACGAGCACCCGGGCTACGGCACCGTGCGCCTGTCGTGCGAGGGCGAAGCCCTGCGGCTCGACCTGCACGGTCTGCCGGCGCTGCTGCAGCACTGGCACGACGACGTGTTCGCCTGTGCCGAAGGCCAAGGCGAGCCCGGCTTCGAAGGGACCAAGGTGCAGTTCCTGCTCGACTTCGACGGCGAAGTGGAAGCGCTGCGCGCGGTGCTCGAGCCGAGCGTGCCGCCGATCGTGTTCCAGCGGGCGCCCGATGCGCGGCTGCGGGACGCGGCGTTCCTGCAGCGGCTGGCCGGTGACTACCCGCTCGAGGGGGGTGGTGCGGTCGCCAAGATCTCGGCCGAGCAGCTGCGGCTCGTGCTGACGCTGCCTGGGCAGCGCCACGAACTGGAACCGCGGCGCGGCCTCTCCTGCCAGCTGCGCGGCCTCCCCGGCTACCGCGTCGAGTTCCAGCTCGACGCCGCGGGCGAGCCCACGGGGCTGCGCGTCCACCAGCCCGAAGGCGTGTTCGCCGCCGTTCGCAAGCGCGACTGAGTGGCGCGGGCCGGTCGCTCAGCGCGTCTCGGGAGCACGTCCGGCGGGTGCTGCCGTCACGGCAGCAGGGTCAGCGGCACCGGGTTGCTGGCGTGCGTGAACACGTACGGCGCCGAGGCGGTGACGGCGGCGTGGTGCAGCACCGTGCCGACGTAGGGGGACAGCAGGCCGGGCGGGGCGACCAGGTAGGACGTCACCGAACCCGACGGGCCGATCACGCCGAGCGTGCCGACGAAGAACGTCGAGTTCGCGAGCTCGATCGACAGCGTCGAGTACGGATCCGGGTTGAGCGGCACCTGCAGACCACCGAGCGGGAAGCCCGGCGCCCAGCCGCTCATCGAGCCGAAGATCACGTAGAGGTCGCCGACGTGGGCCTGGCCCGGCGTGAACGTCAGTTGCTGCACGCCGCCGTTGCCGCAGGAGATCGTCGGCACGTCGGCCTGCAGGGTCGCCTTCGGGCCGATCGGGCCGACCACGCACATCGTGCAGATGCCGCTACCGAGGCCGGGGATGCCGAAGTTCGCGAGGGTCTCGCCCTGGCCCGAGGACCCTGGCGCGAAGTACCGCAGCACGTCGTTGCCGTCGTCGTAGATCAGGGCTTTGCCCACCAGCGGGCTGTAGGCGCCGCAGGCGATGGCGGAGTCGCCGTAGTACGGACCCGTGTTCGCGAACGCACTGATCTGGTTGGTCGCCGGGTCGATGCGCAGCAACCGCGGCATGCCGCCGGACCAGCTGACCTGCACGGCGAGCACCAGGTCACCGTTCGGGCCGTAGCTGAAGCCGAGCGGGGTCTCGACGGCGCTCGGCAGCGACGTGATGTCGAACTCGCTGCACTCCGCCGGCGCGCGCAGCGCCGTGCCGTTCGGCGTCAGCGGCAGCTTGCGGACCGACACGCGCAGCGATTGGCCGCTGCAGGTTGGTGTCAAGGTGTCGCCGCGCAGGGCCAGGAACAGCGCGTTCTCGTTCGGCTCGTAGACGATCGCCTGGATCGGATCGCCGTTGTGTGGCGCGCCGCCGAACAGCAACCACGGGCTCGCTCCGCCGACGTCGAGCAGCGCGTGCTCCTGGTTCGCCGCGTCGAGGTAGTAGATGGTCTGCAGGGTGTTGCCGCCCGCACCGGCCTTGTAGCCGTAGATCAGGCCGTCGCCGCGCGGGGCGAGACGCACCAGGTAGGTGGTCGACAGGGTGGACCAGCCGCCGTTGCCGTCGAGGGCGTGCACCGCCGGATTGGGGGACGCGCCGAGGGTGCAGTAGGCGATCAGGCGGTCGCGGTAGGGGTCGTAGGCCATGCTGGCCGGGTAGACGCTGCCGCCGAGGGCCAGCAGGTCGGTCGCGGCGCCCGAGAAGGGGTCGATCCGGGTGATGGCGTTGTAGGTCGAGCCCCCGGGCTGGCTGCGCACGCTCGCCACGTAGATCGAGCCCGTGGCGAACTGGGACTGGGCCGGCAGCGCGGTGGCCGTGAGGCAGAGGGAGGGAAGAAACAGGGTGCGGAGGAGGTTCATGGCTTGGTCCTCGCCGGCCGGATCCCCGTCCCGCGACGCGCGTGACGGGGAGATCGGGATTTTCGCCGTGACCCGGAACCGGCCCGCAGCCAGCGGCACCCGGACGGCATGCAGTCCAGCCCCTCGGCCCAGGCAGCGATCGGGACCTGCGCGCGCCAGAGCGACCAGGTGACCGAGCTCGCCGGCATCCACGACCCCGGTGTGCAGATGGCGATCTGGCACCGGCCCGCAGATCCGGTGCTGCATCGATTCGCGGCGAACGTGCTGGCCGCACGCCCCGTGCAGCAGGTGCTCGAGCTCGAGGTCGCAGCCCTCGATGCGTTCGACCCGCTGCCGGCGTCGCTGCACGCCGCCGACCCGGTGGCGGCCGAGCTCTTCGCCGCCGACGTGCGCTGGCTCGCCGGCATGTTCGCGGAGCTGGTGGGGGCCTCGCGGCTCGGCGTGCGCCTGCTGCGGCTCGAACAGGCGATGTGCCCGCGCTTCCACACCGACTTCGTCGGCGTGCGGTTGCTGACGACCTACTTCGGGACCGGCACAGAGTGGCTCGAGGATCGCGACGTCGACCGGCGGTTCCTCGGCCATCGCTCGATGGACGTGCCGGACGATCGTTCCGGGCTGCTGCGCCAGGGTGCTGCCGTGCAGGTGGTGCCGGAGTTCGCGGTGGCGCTGCTGAAGGGCGAGGCCTGGCCCGGCAACCACGAACGCGGCCTCGTGCACCGTTCGCCGGCGCTGCACCGTGCGCACCGCGTGTTGCTGAGCTTCGACGTGCTCGACCAGGCGCACGGCCACCACGGCTTCGACACCAGCGGGCACGGTCGCAGAGCCCCGCACGACGACTGCGGTCCCGGCTGCGGAGGTGCGCGATGAAGACGAAGACGACGAAGCCGCGCAAGAAGCCCGCCAAGCTGCCGGTCACGGTGCTGTCCGGGTTCCTCGGGGCCGGCAAGACGACGCTGCTCAACCACGTGCTGCACAACCGCGAGGGGCTGCGCGTCGCGGTGATCGTCAACGACATGAGCGAGGTGAACGTCGACGCGGCGCTGGTCGCCGGCAAGTCGGCGCTGCATCGCGTCGACGAGAAGCTCGTCGAGATGAGCAACGGCTGCATCTGCTGCACGCTGCGCGAGGACCTGCTGGTCGAGGTGAAGAAGCTCGCCGAGCAGGGCCGCTTCGACTACCTGC
>JAEUHU010000558.1 GCA_016793305.1 Planctomycetota bacterium | reverse complement strand
TCCCGTTCGGCGACGCGCTGGCTCTCCATCGAGATGTAGAGCAGGTTGTCGAAGCCGAGCACGGCCTGCAGCAGGATCAACATCAACAGCGTCGAGAGTCCGGCGGCGGAGAACAGCGTCATGGGCGCGCATGGTGGCGAGCGGAGGCTCGCGGCGCGAGCGTCGGGACTCCGTTCGCGGGCGATCGCCGGGTTCGGCCCGGCCGGACTCTGGCGCGGGGTTCGATCCGGCCGATGCTGGGGCGAATGCGCATCTTCAGGCACTGGTGGTCGGTCGCTTTGCTCGCGGTGTTCATGGGCTCGCTGCCCACGTCGAGGCTGCTGGCCCAGACCGGCTCGGTCGACCCGACCACGGCTCAGCTCGCCGCAGTGCCGAAGTTCACTCCGCCGCGCATCGAACTGATCGAGGAGCCGCGCGTCGACCTGCGCCGGTGGCTGCCGCCGGTCGGCGAGCAGCAGATGAACGACTGCACGACGTGGGCGATCGCCTACGCCGCGAAGAGCTACCTCGAGGCGCGCGACCAGGGCTGGCTCCCGGATCGCCCCGAGCGCGTGTTCTCGCCGCGCTTCCTCTACAACCAGATCAACCACGGCCAGGACGAAGGCTCGAGCTTCGTCGAGGCGGTGCGCGTGCTGTGCGAGCAGGGCGCGTCGACGCTGGCGACCGAGCCGTATCGCCCCGGCGACTTCCGCACCGCCCCGAACGAGCGTGCGCGTGCCGAGGCGAAGGCGTTCCCGCTGCGCGATGCGCATCTCGTCGTCGACCGCCAGGGCATCCGGCGCGCGCTGCAGCGGCGGCAGATCGTCGTGTTCGGTGCGCACGTGAACCCGATCTTCCTGTCGGGGCGCTTCCCCAAGTACGACCGCGCGTTGTTCGACCGCGACGAACAGTTGCGCCAGCCGGGGCAACCGCACGGCAAGCACGCGATGTGCATCGTCGGCTACGACGACGGCGAGGGCACCTTCCTGGTGATGAACAGCTGGGGCACGAAGTGGGCCCGGCGCGGCTTCTGCCAGGTCGCCTACGAACTGTTCGACGACATCCGCCTCGCCGGCGAGCACGAAGGCGTGTTCTGCAACTGGGCGATCACGCTGCTCGACGTCGAGGAGAAGGTCGTTCGCAACGACGACGGCAGCGTCGTGCCGGCGCCGGCGACGCTCGAGGCGCTGGCGATCCGCGGCCACGCCGACGCGGTGCGCTTCGACGCCAACGCGCAGAAGTTCACCTACACGTTCTTCGCCGACCTGCGCGGGCCGCGGACGCTGCTCGCCGACGTGAAGGCGGTCGACTGGTTCTGGAGCGACGAGACCGGCAAGCCGCGCCGGGTGCGCGCGGAGGAAGCGGCGAACGGCTTCGCGCTGGTCGCCGGCACGCAGAAGAACCCGACGCCGCTGGTCGCCGTGCTGCAGCTGGCCGATGGGGCGACGCACCGGGTCGAAGGGCAGGTCGAAGGGCCGGTGCCGGTGGCCGACTTCCGGCCGGCCCAGATCCACTTCCGGGATCAGTACTCCGGACGGCTCGCCGACGGCAAGACGCCGGTCTGGTACTTCGAGGCAGGACTCGACGTGCCGGCTGGCGACGTCGCCGACATCGTCGCGGTGAAGTGGACGAAGCCGGCGATGGATCGGCTCGAACCCGTGTCGGAGTACAAGGAAGGCGGCGAAGGGGCCCGCTCGACGCCGGCGTATTCGAGTGCGCTCGGGTGGAGCAACGTCGCCGGGCCGATCGACTGCGAGATCACCTATCGCGACGGCGGCAGGAAGCGCCTGCACCTGGAGCCGCAGTTCACCGACGTCGTGCGCGACGAACCGTGCATCGAGTGGCAGGCCCGCGCGATGAGCAAGGACGCTTCCGGGCGGACCGTGCAAGCGGTCACGGTGTCGCTCGACATGCCGCACGCCAGGACCTTCGAGGTCGACCACGTCGAATGGGAACTCGATCCGTGGCTCTCCGGTGGGAACCGCATCGTGCGGCAGAGCACGTTCGGGTGGCCGCTGCGCTGCACCGCCGTGCGCGACTTCCGGGCCACGGCGACGATCGTCTGGATGGACGGGCGGCGCACACCGGTCGAGCGATGGATCGAGCTGGGCGCCACGACACGGTTCTCGGGCGAGGAGCGGCTCGACGTCGAAGCGTTCGATCGGTTCGTCGGCCTCGTCGACGGCGTGCCGACCTGGGACGTGGCGTGGCGGTTGCTCGGCGACCGGCAGGCGCTGGCGAAGGTCGCGGCGGTGACGTGGCGCACGACGTCGGCCGAGGGCCTCGAACCGGTCGACGTGGCCGGTGGCGAAGTTGCGCAGCGCTTCGTCGGTTGGACACGAACGCGCGGGCCGCAGCGTGGTACTGCCGTGATCACGTACGACGGACGGACGATCGAGCGATCGCTCGAGCACATGCCGATCGCCCCGGCGTCTTCGGCGTTGCGGATCGAGCAGGTCGCGTTCACCCCGGATCCGAAGCTCGGTGAGACGCACCCCGACCGGGATCGCTCCGGGCCGCGCCTACGGCTCCATCTCGGCGGTCCGGCAGACGTGCGCAACCGCGTCGTGGCCACGGACTGGGTGACCATCCTCGATGGACGCTTCGAGCGAACCAGGCTCGTCGGGGACCATCTGTTCTGGCCGGACTCGATGTGGCTCGACACGTCGGCGGACGAGCGCTACCGCCTCGGCGTCAGCGTCACCAGCAACGACGGCTTCGTCGAACACCTGGAGACCGACGTCGTGCCTGGCCGTTCGGTGGCGCCGGTCGTGCCGCTGCTGGTGCGCGCGCGCGAGAAGTTCGACGGCTTCGACCCGTTGCTGCAGCGCCCACGCTGGAGGGTGACGCTGCAACTCGCGGGGCTCGTCGACACGATCGCGCGCCAGCAGAAGGTGCTCTACACGGTCGTCGAGGAAGGCACCGGCGTGGTCGTCGGCAAGTGGGAGGCGACCGCGGGCGAGCTGGTGACGCTGGTGTGTGCGCGACCGTCCTTCGTGTCGGCGGTGGTGACCGCTGCCGACGGCAGCACGAGCACGCTGCAGACGCGCGTGCGCTGCGAGGCGCCGCCCACGCCGCCGCTGGTGGCGCGCGTGCTGCGCACTGCCGGCGGTGGGCCGAAGAACGGCTACACGCTGTGGCTCGACGGCCACGAGTCGGTGCTGGCGCAGGTGGGGTCGGTCACGTGGCGCTGCGCCGCCACCGGGTTCTCGGCGCGGTCGACGGTCCGGCACTGGGGGCCGTACACCGGCTTCGCGCTCGCCTATCCGCAGGACGGCGGCTTTCCGGTCGAGGCCGAGGTCGAGCTGCAAGGCGGGGAGCAACGCACCCTGTCGGTCGACACCGCCCACCTCGAACGGCCGGTGCGGCTGCTGGCGAGCCAACGCTACTGGGGCAACGGCGAGTGGGAGATCGAGTGCGAGCTCGACGCCACGTTGCAGCGCGCATGGGCCATCGCAGAACGGTCGGACTTCCAACTGCATCGCGACGGCGACGATCCGCTCAGAGTGCGCGGGATCCTGCTGGTGCCGCATCCGATGGCGCGCTTCCGGGTGCCGGCAGGCACGCACCGGGTGAGCGCCGGGTTCTTCGAGTCGGAGCCCGGCGTCGAGCTGCCGGTGCAGGAGCTCGTCGTCGGTGCCGAGCCGGTGGCCGACGAACTGCGGCTCGTCGCCACGCGCGACCATGCGCTGCGAGCGCCGGGGGCCGACACCGCCGACTGGCTCGCCTACGTCGACGGGCCGGAGTCGCTGCTGCAGCAGGTGGTGCGGGTGCGCTACGCGGCGAAGGACCAGTACGACCGGGCCGTCGTGCG
This sequence comes from Planctomycetota bacterium, assembly GCA_016793305.1. The sequence continues at coordinate 3,009 of JAEUHU010000558.1, read as the reverse complement.
GCGCTTCGCCGAGCAGCAGCGTGGCTTCGCCTGCCGGTTCCCGAACGAGCGGCTGTCGCTGCGGGCGAAGGTCGAGCTGCGTTCCGGGCAGGTGGTCGAGCTCGCCTTCGAGTCGCCGGCGGCGAAGTAGCCGGCGGAGCGTCGGGAACGGTTGCCACACCGGCCGCGTGCTCCGGATGATGCGGAGGCGGGCCGCGGCTCGCTTCGCCCCATGCCCCGCGTGATCGGACGCCTCGACGACCTGCAACGCCGCGCTCGCCGGGCCGAGGAGCAGCGCCTCGCCGACGCGCTGCGGCACTGGTCGCTCGACCAGAACCACGCGTGGGTGCACGACGGCGTGCAGCGGCAGGAACCGTTCCTGCAGATCAGCGAGGCACCGCCCGGCAGCGTGCTCGCCTGGGAACTCGAGCAACTGCACCGCGAAGGCTACGCGGCGATCGGGCCGTTCTGGGTGCCGCGCCGCTGGCTCAGCGACGGCTGTGGCTACCGTCGCGTCGTGCGGCTGGTCGCCGCCCACGTCGCGGAACGCACCGTCGGCAGCGAACCGCACTACGTGCCGAAGGTCGCGGGCGAGCTCGACGCGCTGCTGGCGATGTGGCCGTTCGTGCTGCTGTTGCCGACCAGCCGGCGGCTGTCGTGCGACGAACTGCTGTGCTCTCGCGCCTGGCCTGTGCATGCGCTCGGCGTCGTCGAGCGGCCGGCGTTCGGCGACGGCGCCGTGCGTTCGCCGGCGGAGTTCTTCGCGCACGACCTGGACCACGCGCGCTACAAGGTGCGGGAGGACCTCGCCGTGCTCGGCCACACGGTGCCGGACCCGTACGTCGACGGCGAGACGTTCGACCCGGTGTCGGGGCGGCATCGCGCGGTGATGGCGCATGCGGTCGCGCACGCCAGCGCCGAAGGCTGGCGACGCGCCGCGATCCGGGCGCTGCGCGTCGACGACTGGTGTGCGGCGCTCGACGGCGAACCCGACCGCGGGCTGGCCGAAGCCGCGCGCTGGCTGCTGTTCGAGCTGCTGCACGAGAAGAGCCTGCCGGTCGAACCCGCGGTGCTGGTGCCCGCACTCGCGGGCGGCGTGCACACCGAGAAGCTCCGCCGGAAGGGCGCGCGCGGGTTCTTCGGCGCCGTCGGGCCGAGTCCCGAGGCCGTGGCGTGCCTCGACGCGGCGGCGGCGTGGCTGCGGGCCACGGTCGAGGCGTCGTCGTGAGCACGGCGGCCACCTGGCCGGTGTTCGACCTCGCGGCCGCCGAGCCCGAAGCGCTGCTGGCGGCCTTCCAGCGGCACGGGGCCGTGCTGCTGCACGACGCGGCCGTGCCGCTCGGGGCCTGCGAACGCGTGCTCGCCGACCTCCGCTGGCTGTTCGCGCTGCCCGAGGTGGACAAGGCGCGGTTGTCGATCGCGCACTCTCCGCACTTCCGCGGCCACAGCCGCATGCAGAACGAGCGCGACCACCGCGAGCAGATCCACTTCGGCCGCGAACGTGCGCCGGTCGCCGCCGAGCGGTGGGCGACGGCGCCGCACGTCCGCCTGCAGGGGCCGAACCTGTGGCCCGCCGACCCGGGCTTCCGCGCGCGCACGATGGCCTACGTCGAAGCCGTCGAACGCGTCGGCGTCCGGCTCCTGCACAAGCTCGCCGCGGCCCTCGGGCTCGAGGCGACCGGGTGGCTCCGTGACGATCCGTACGTGCTGGCGAAGGGCATCGGCTACCACCCGCAGCCGCATCGCACGGCGGCGCTGCGCGGGGTCGCGGCGCACCTCGACTTCAGCCTCGTGACGCTGACGCTGCAGGACGACGTCGGTGGCCTCGAGGTGCGCCGCCCCGACGGTCGGTGGTGTGCTGTGCCGAGCCGACCGGCGACCTGGCTGGTCAACGTCGGCGAACTGCTGCAGTACGTCTCGGGCAACCGGCTCGTCGCCACACCGCACCGCGTCGTCAATCCGTCGCTCGAACGCACGCGCTGCTCGCTGCCGGTGTTCGTGAACCCGTCGCTGGCCACCGTGCTGCAGCGTCCGAGCGGCCAGCTGCCCGTCACTCCGGAAGGCGACGAGCACGTGCACGCGGTGCTCGATCCAGAGAGCCCACCGGCCGAGCTGGCGTTCGGCCCGGCCGAGTGGCGCCGCAAGGGCGAGAACGTCTGGTGCCGCCGTTGCGTCAGCGGGCCGCGGCGTGCCGCGGCTTCGGGTTCGCCAGGATGCGCACCACGTTGAGGTGGTCGAGGCTCTGCATCACGACGTCGGGCGCGATGCCGTAGTCGATCAGGCAGGCGATCTCGTCGACGCCGGCAGCTTCGGCGCGATCGACCGTGTCGAGGCACTTCTCGTGCGAGCCGAACAGGCCGCTCATGTGGAAGTACTTCTCGAACGACGCGTCGAGCACCTCGTCGACCAGCTGCGGCGTCACCTTGGTCAGGTCGATGTTCTCGGCGTGCTGCAGGAACGGCACCGAGCAGATGTGCGCCGACGCGAGGCTCAGCGAGCCCTGCAGGTAGCGCTTCATCGGCGCCTTCACGAGGTCGTGCACTTCGTCGTCGTGCTCGCCGACGAAGGTGTGCAGCATCAACGTCACGGTGCCGCGCCCTGGGTGGCCGGCCGCCCGCCAGGCGTCGTGGTAGAGCGCGATCTTGTCGGCGAGGCCGTCGATGGTCTGGCCGAGCAGGTGGGTCAGCACGTTGGCGCCGAGCTGGCCCGCCTGGCGGAAGGTGTCCGGGTTGCCGGCGACGGTGATCCACAGCGGCAGCTCCTTCTGCACCGGCCGCGGCAGCGTGTGGATCGCGACTGCTTCGCCCTGCGGGTTCACGACGGTGTGCGATTCGCCGCGCCACAGCTTGCGCAAGGTCGCGATGCCGTCGGCGAACGCCTCCTTGCGGAGGTGGAAGCGCTCCTGGTTGCCGCCGATCACGAAGTCGTTCGGCACCCAGCCGCAGGCGACGCCGAGTCCGGCGCGCCCTTGCGAGAGGTTGTCGACCACGGCCCACTCCTCGGCGACGCGGATCGGGTCGTGCAGCGGCA
>JAEUHU010000534.1 GCA_016793305.1 Planctomycetota bacterium | reverse complement strand
CCATGGCCGAAGCGCCCGGACGGCACGTCCTCGCCGCTGATCGACGCGACCAGGTCCTCGTCGAACTGCCGCTGGCCCGGCTCGAAGCCGAACACGACGATCGGCCGCAGCAGCAGCGACTGCACGGTGGCCGGCATCCCGTCGCGCCCCGGCCGGACCCACACTTCGGTCGGCACGCCCTGCGAGCGCGCCGTGACCTGCGCCGCGCGCCGTTCGCCGGCGATCGTCGACGCCGCCGATTCGGCGGGATCGACGCGACCGAGCGCGCCCACGGCCATGCCGGTCAGCACCGACAGCAGCCCCATCACCACGAGCAGTTCGAGCAGGGTGAACCCCTTCGACGCCGACCTCGCCTGCGCGATGCCGATGCCGAGTTCCGAGCGACCTGGAACGGCTCGGGGGATCGCCATGGTCAGTTGTCCGGATAGCAGAGGTCGTCGGCAGTGCCGAACACCTGGTCGGGGCCGGCACTGAGCAGCTGGAAGCTGTTGCGGCCGTGCGGCACGTTGTCGCTGCGGCGCTTGGCGACCACCTTCACCGGATCGCTGTCCGGGGCGAGCAACACCATCTGCGGCTTGTCGATGTTCGACTTCTCGAAGTAGACGATGGGCGTGCCCCACGCGTCGGCGAACTCCGAACGCTCGCTCGAGTCGAACGCCTTGATCACGGCCCCGTGGTCGTCGTTGTCGGTGTTGACGCGCGCGACATCGCGCAGCTGGGCCTCGTACTTGAGCGTCTGGCCGAGGAACGCCAGCAGCGACTCGGCGCCGGTGTTGCGTCCATTGTCGGTCTTCCAGTTGGTCTTCGCCGACGGCTCGCGCGGGCGCAGGTCGTCGGGCGGGTAGTAGCCGTTGGTGTTGCGGAAGTCCTCGATGCAGGTGCCGAGCGGCGAGCGCAGCAGCGTCTCGGTCGCCGTCGCATTGGCCGTCTCGGTGGTCTCGAACAGGCTCGGCAGCAGAATCGAGGACAGCAAGCCGAGGATGCCGATCACGATCAGCAATTCGATCAGGGTGAAGCCGGCGCTCTTGCTCGCGGTCATGGGTCCTTCCTGCGCTCGAGGTGGTAGTCGTCGAACGACACGTCGAAGTCGTTGTCCTTGCTGGCGGCGGCGAACACGAACGTCTTCAGCTCGCTGGTCGTGTTGCCGCTCAGGCCCTTCAGCTCGCGCGTGTGCACGAGCACGTCGTTCCAGTGCACGACCAGCGCGAACTGCTTCTCGCCGCGCGGCTCGACCCGCAGTTCGAGGCGATGCTTGCCACGCAGCTCGAAGCCCGGCACGTCGAGTGCCACCTGCGGTTCGGCGTCGCCCTGGGTGTCGCGCCCGTCGATCACGCGCAGCCACGGCTTGCCGTTGCGCACGCCGACCAGCACCTGGAAGTCGACGTTGCCGGAGCCTCGCGACGACTCGATGCCGAGGCCGTCGAGCCCGTCGTTGCCGGAAGCGGCCGGCCCGAGCTGCATGTCTACTGCCACCGCGAGGAAGTTCTTGCCCTTGGTGACCGCGAGCACACGCTCGGCCCACAGTTCGACCATGCCCGGCTCGCCGAACCGTTCGCCGCGGCCACTGCGTTGCACCTTGCCCAGGAAACGCAGGGCGCCGTCGCGCACCGCCGGCACCAGGGTGCCGTCGTTGTGCGGCGCCCAGATGCCGCCGAGTTCGCTGCGCTGAAAGCTGTCGCCGAGCTGCTCCTTCTGCGCGTGGTCGAAGACCGCCACGACGGTGCTGTCGGCCCACTGCGCCAACGGATCGTCCTTCGGCAGATCCTGGGCCAGTCGCTGCAGCACGATCGCCGCATCGTCGACCAGCCCGCGGCTGTAGTCGACGACGGCCAGGGCACCGCGCGCGAACGCCCGCCCCCGCTCGTCGCCGGCCGCTTCCCGCGCGCGCGTGAACGCCACGCTGGCGGCAGCCGGATCGGCGGCGAAGAACGACTCCAGCCCCTGCAGCACGAACAGCTCGAACCGCGGCGTCGCGAGCTGCACCGCCCGATCGCTGTAGCGGCGCGCCGCCAGCAGGGCTTCGGCTCGTTCGCCGAACGGCAGGTCGCGGGCCCGGGCCTCTTCGACGAGCGCCATCTCGGCGATCGCGAACACGAAGTCGTCGCGCTGGCGCAGTGCTGCCTGCAGCGACGCGGCAGCACCCGCCTGGCCGAGCTGGCGCATGCAGCGTCCGCGCAGGTACAGCGCATAGAGGTCGGTCGGGTCCGCTTCGAGCGCGCGGTCGAGCGCCGACAACGCCGCGTCGAGTTCGCCGATCCGCACCCACAACAACGCGAGGCCGGTGTAGGCGCGATGCCGCAGCAGCGGTTCCGCCGCCGCGGTCTTCACGAACAGGTCGTGCGCCTCCTGCCACTGGCCGGTGCGCAACAGGCAAGCCGCCTGGCCCAGCAGTGCCGGGCCGGCATCCGGCCCGTCGACCTGCCGGAACGCCGCCAATGCCGCCGCGACGTCGCCCGACGCGTAGGCGAGGCAGCCGGTCAGGTAGGGCTGCGGGTGCACGGGCGGGATCGCTGCCAACGACTGCCTGGCGCCGGCGAGGTCGCCGACCGCGAGCTTGCAGGCCACCACGGTGCGCAGCACCTGCGCGATCTCCGCGGTGGTCGGCACGCTGGCGAGCGAGGTCTCGGCGTTCTTGGCCACCACGATCGCTTCGCCGGGCCGCCCACGCTGGCGCAGGAACTCGGCGAGCGAGGCGTAGACGCGACCATCGCCGTGCGCCTTGTCGACCGCCTGCCGCAGGTCGTGCTCGGCGTCGCGCCACAGCCCGAGCTTCTCCTTCACGAGGCCGAGCCCTTCGAAGCGATAGGCGGCGTCGAGGCCGTTGCCGTCGATCGCCTCCAGCAGGGCTACTTCCCCGCTCAGGTCGCCGCGGGCGCGCAGCACCATCTGCTCGAGCCGCCAGCCGTCGGTGACGTTCGGCGTCGCGCGGTAGATCTTGGCCTGCTTCAGGGCCTCGTCGTAGATCCAGGATTCGACACGCGCCTGGTCGAGCAGCCACAACACCAGCTCGCGACGGGCCGCCGGGGTCGAGCCGACGTCACGAACGCGCCGCGCGACCTCGTTGCGGGTCGTGCCGGCGAGCACGATCTTGGTGACCTTGCCGCTCTCGGCACCGAACGTGCGCACCCCGCTGGAGCGCCGCTTCTCCACCTCGTAGATGCGGATGCGCAGCACCACCCCGTCGAGGTCCTGGCGCTCGAGCGCCAGCAGGTCCTGGCCCGGCTCCGGCAGCAAGGTGCCGAAGAACGGCGCGTTCGGCAGGCCTTCGAGGTAGACCCGGTCATAGCTGAGTGCGGCGACCCGTTCGCGTTCGGCCCGCGTCGGTGGCGTTGCTTCGCCCGCCGGGGTCTCGTCGTCGCCCACCGCGGTGCCGCTGCCGGACGCCGTGTCGATCGTCACGTCGCGCACCGACTCGCCGTCGAGCGCCAGCAGCGCCCACGACGCCGCGTCGGGCCCGGGGTCGAGCGGCAGGCCGACCACCGACAGCGGCTGGCTCGGTGGGAAGCGGATCGGTCGCGGCGGCAACGGCTGTGTCTCGCTCGGCTCGACGCACGGATCGCGGCGAGCAGCAGGCGGCGCCTTGGCGTCCGCCAGCACCAGCGAACGCGGCTCCTCCGGCTGGTAGGCCTCGATGGTGGGCTTCCACGCCTTGCCCACCGGGGGTTCGGCGAGGTACTTCGGCACGGCCATGGCCGCGACCAGCACGGTCAACCCGGCCAACACCTGTTCCTTGCGAATCGCGATGCTCACTGGGGTCCCTCCGGAGCCGGCGCCGCCTCTTTCCATTGGATGCCGAGCACGGTGCCCTTGGCAGTACAGGGTTCGCCGCGCCGCGTCGGCTGCTGGATCTGCCAGCTGTCGACGACCAACGTGGCCCCCTGCTGCCGGAACGATTCGAGCCAGCGCAGCAGGGTCGCTTCGTCGGCCTGCACCGCGAACGAGACCTGTTCCTGCTGCATGCGCTGCCGCAGGTCGATCTCGCCCGGGCGGACCGGGCGCACGGCGCCGCGCTGGCCGCG
>JAEUHU010000518.1 GCA_016793305.1 Planctomycetota bacterium | reverse complement strand
GAACGCGACCGTCCAGCCAGCCGGCACGCCCCGGAGCCAGCCGGGGCCGTTCCACCAGGCGATGCCGAGCACCACGGCGATGGCACTCGCCAACAGCATGGCCGCCTCGCGCGCGCTGGCGCGGTTCGCCGGCACCTCGCTCTCGAGGCTGCCGAGCATCGCGGCGAGCAGGCCGCAACACAGGCAGGTGAGCCCGGCGTCGGTGCGCCAGCCGACCGGCCCGTAGTGGAGCCCGAACAGGCGCTCCGAAGCGACCCGGCACCACGGCCACAACGTCGCGACCACGACACCGAGGGCGGCCGTGGCCTGCACGGTGCGCCACGGGTCGCGCCATTGTGGGGGCCGGTCCGACCACGCCCCGGACTCTTGCCAGGCGAGCGGCATCATCGCCGTGGCTCGGGCACGACGTGGCGGTTGTCCTGTTCGAAGCGTGCCTTGGTGCGCTCCTCGAACACCGCGTCGAGGCGCTTCTGTTCGGCGAGGGCCGCGGCCGACGGCGTGTACTCGATGCTGACGCTGCCCATCACCGGCGTCACGATCCAGGTGATCGGCGGCAGCGCGTACCACCAGTTGGCACTCTCGGTCTCGACGGCGCGCAGGCGGTCGCTGCCCAGTTCGGCGATCTCGGCGGTGCACGCTTCGACCAGCGAGTCGGTGCGCGTGTCGCCCAGGAACGGCAACAGCACCAGCAGGTTGAAGCCGTAGGTCGTGGTCGTCGTCAGGTGGACCGGCTGGCCGTCGACGCCCATGCGGCCGTTCCAGTGGGTGGCGGTGCTGTGGAAGGTGCAGGCGCTGGCAGCGAGCGCCATTGCGGCGAGCGAGGCTGAGCGTGGAGTCGATGGCATGGCCGACAGGATCGGGTCTGTTCCTGCCTGCTACAAGCCGCCGCCTCGGTCTGCAGCGCACTCCGCCTCGTGCCGATGAGGCTCCGCGTGACCGACGACGACTGGTTGCCGCTGCCCGCCGAAGCCCAGTGCGCCCACCCGGGCGAACTGGCGGCACTCGGCAAGCGCACCGCTCCGGTCGATCCCGCGAACGCAGCCGGGATGGTGGGTGGGCCCACCTCGGGCATCGGCGCCGTCTCGGCCTTCGTGCCGCCGCTGCCCGCCCGCGCCAGCCAGCCACCCGAGCCTGCCGCCCTGCCCGAACCACCGCCGACGCCGCCGGACGACCCGGCGGTGCTGCGCGCGCTCGCGGCGCTGCGGGCGAAGCTGCTCGCAGCACCGCCGCCACAGAGCTTCGTGGCCGCCATGCAGGAACGCGAAGGTCGGGAAGAACGGCGCCGGCGTCGCGGTCGACGCGTGGCTGCGAGCCACGAGGTCGAAGCCCGCGCGAGCGACCCGCGTGAAGGCGTCTCCGTCGGGGCCCGTCCCGACGCCGGGTCGGCGGGCGGCCAGACGGCGAGCCCGGCTCCGCTCGAGATGCCAGTCGTCCAAGTCGCCGCACTGCCCCACGACGACCAAGCGGCGCTCGACCACGACCCGCGTGAGGCCAGCGACTGGTTCCGGGCGCTGCCCGAGACGGAGCGCCAGCGGCTGCACCGGGTCTGGGCCGAGAAGCGCGCGAACGCCGCCCGCGCCGTCGCCAACCTCGCCCAGAACGGCAACCAGCGCCTCGTCGCCGGCATCGTGGTGTTCGTCGCCGTGCTGCTGCTCGGCACGCGCTGCAACTGGCACGCGACGCTCGGGGCCGGCATCGTCTGCGGGATCTGGTGGCGGCATGCGCGCGCCGACCGCTTCCTCGATCCGCTGCGCGCCGGGTTGTGCCTGCTGGTTCTGCAAGGCCTGGCGATGGTGGTGAACGGTGCCCCCTCGCCGCAGCTGTTCCTCGACGCGCCGCTGCTGGTCGCGTTCTCGGCACTGGTCGGATTCGACGGCGAGATGCGCCGTACCGGCGGCTTCGACGTGAAATGAGCTCCGGCCGCTACGGCACGACGATGCGCGAGCGCAGCACTTCGCCGCTCCGCAGCTCGAGGCGGGTGCGCACGCGCGGATCCCCGTTGCAGAACACCTCCAGTTCGTAGCTGCCCGCGGGCAGCGCCTGGGCAGCATGGGCGATCCCGACTCCGGGCAGCTGGTCGATCGCCGAGGTCTCGTGGTCGCCGTCGCGGCAGAACCACTTCCGCTGCACGATCGGGCCACCGGGCAAACGCAGGCTCAGTGTGGCGGTGCCGAACTTGATCGGGTCGTAGGGCGCGCCGTAGCCGTCGACCAGCTCGAGCACGAGCACCGCGCCGGGTTCGAGCGGCACGTCCTCGACGAAGCCGTTGTCGCCGGTCAGCACGAACGTGCGCAGGTACGGCAGCAGCGGCGCCAGGGTGCCGTCCTCGCCCATTGCCACCAGCCGCAGCCCGTACTCTCCGGGCGGCAGTGGCGGCACGTCGTACTTGCCGCCGTCGGCGTGGGCGAGCCGCGCCCACAGGGCCGGTTCCAGATACCAGGCGCTGTCGCGGTTGTGGTCGCCGACCCGGAAGGCGTCGACGCGCACGTGCCGGATCGGCTGCTGGGCCAGGTCGTGCACGTGCAGCGTGATGCCGGCGGCGGTCACGACCGGCACCAGCGTCACGTCGACGGCGAGCGGCAGCTGGTCGGCCGGAGGAGCCTGCAGGCCCGGCCGCTGCACCGGCTGGCGCAGGTCGGCTTCGACCAGCAGGTCGCCCTTCGTACCCGGTGGCAGGTGCAGGGCGACCTGGCCGTCCTTGCCGTCGCCTTGCCGCACCTCGCCACCGAGCCGCAGACGCCAACGGAAGGTGCTGGCCGGGCCGTTGCTCGCTGCGTCGTGGACCCGCACCAGCAGGTTGCTGGGCTCGGCCGTGGCCGCCTCCGAAGGCGGCGGGGGCGGGGGTTCGACCACAGGCTCCGGCTCGGGTGCTGCCTTCGGCGTGGCTTCGACACGGGCCGAGGCCGGCTCGGCGGGGGCTGGTGCCTGCCCCTCCGGTTCGAGCGATGCGGACGGCGGTGGCGGGGACTCGCCGGAGGGCACGAGCCACCACGCGAGCCCGATCGCCAGCAGCAGCACGGCACCGAACAGCAGAGGAGCAGGACGCATCGCCGCATCGTGCCCCGCGGAAGGCGGGGCTGCGAGCCCGATCAACCGACCATGCCGCGCAACCACAGCCAGCCGGCGGCGATCGCCAGCGTCGCCAGCGTGACCGGCACGCCGGTGCGCCAATGCGATCCGGTCCACGAACGAACCTGCGGCGTGATGCCGGCGCGCTGCGCCTGTTCGACGACGATCAGGTTCGCGATCGAGCCGACCAACAGCAGGTTGCCGGCGAGCGTCGTCGCCAGCGCCAGGATCGGCCCGGCCAATGGCACCCCGTCGACCGCCGGCAGCAGCAGCATCGTCAGCGGCACGTTCGAGATCACGTTCGAGGCCATCGCACTGACCGGGAACAGCACATGCGGCTGCCGCACGTCGACCCCGTGCTCGGCGAGCCAGGCGAACGCACGCGCCGCGTGGCCGGCATGCTGCAGGGCGCCGTTCACCACGAACAGGCCTGCGAACAGCACCAGCAGCTGCCAATCGACGTGTTCGAAGACCTGCCGGCACGCTTGGCGGCGCGACACCAGCACGGCGCCGCCGGCCATCAGGGCCTGCACGCCGTGCGGCAGCGGGCAGAACAGCAGCCCGAGCACCAGCAGCACCAGCACCGCCAGCGCCAGGGTGCTGCTGCCGCGATCGAGCGCGCGATCGCGCGATGGCGGCAGCGGCAGCGGGCGGAGCCAACGGCCGCGGTAGCGCTGCACGAGCACGCCCCAGACGATGCCGAGCCCGAGTACGGCCGGCACGCCGCCATCGAGCAGGTAGCGCGCGAAGTCGACCCGCAGGGCCTGGCCGATCAGGATGTTCTGCGGATTGCCGATCAGCGTCGCGGCACTGCCGACGTTGGCCGCACACGCCAGGGCCAGGAGGAACGGCACCGGATCGAGCTGGCGACGCAGGCACACTTCGATCAGCAGCGGCGCCAGGGCGAGGCAGACGACGTCGTTGGTCAGCACCGCCGACAGGGCGCCGACGGTCGCGACCAGCTCGGCGAGCAAGCGCTGCGGGCTGGTGGGGCGCGCCGCGAGCCACGCGGCGACCGCCGTGTAGAAGCCGGCCAACTGCAGGCGCGCCGAGACCAGCATCAGGCCGAGCAGCAGCGCGATCGTGCCCGGATCGATGGTGCGCCACGCGTGCTCGAGCGGCAGGGCCCCGAGGCCGAGCACGGCGATCGCCCCGAGCAGGGCAGCACCGGTGCGATCGAGCCGCAGGCCCGGGACACGGCCCCAGATCATCACCAGGTAGACGGCGACGAAGACGAGCAGCGAGGCGTCCAAGCGGGCGCGACGCTACGCGGCGTTCCTCACGCACGAAAGGGCGGGCCGCCGGATCCGCCGGCTCACCGCTCGCCTTCGCGCAGCTTCGTGTAGACCTCGTCGACCCACTGCGGGAACGGCATCAGGTGGTGGTAGGGCTCGTAGAGTTCGAGCACGTCGTCCATCGCGGCGGTGCCCATCAGGCCGGTGTGACCGTGCGGCACCAGGTCCAGTTGATCGCGGGCCAACTCGAGATCGCCGGTGTCGTGCAAGACGATCACCGCCGCGGCGAGCCCGGTGCGGTCGACGCCGGCCCGGCAATGCAGCAGCAGCGGGCGTTCGGCGGTCGCGGCGACCTGCCAGAGTTCGTGCAAGGTTTCCGGCCGGGGGAGGCGGGTCGCCGACATCGGCACGGCGAGGAACCGGGCGCCCGCCCCGAAGGTGGCGCGTTCGCTGGCCGCCGAGGCCGGGGCACGCCCACGCAGGCAGACGACGGTGCGCAGGTGGTAGGCGGCGATCCGGCGGAACAGCTGGTCTTCGGCCGGCTGCGGCGACCGGTAGACGCCGGGCACGACTTCGCGGAATCCGGTGCAGGCCGACCCGAGGAACAGTGCGGCGAGCAGGAGTGGGGTTCGGCGGTGCACGCGACGACTATCGGCAGCGACGCGCGTTGACGCACGCTCCAACCTGGGAACGCATCGTGTTGGCGGAACAGGGCTCGGCCGGCAGACTGACGGCATGACCTGGATCCGATGGGACGCCGAGCGCCGCGGACTCGAGGGCCTGCCGGCCGGGTTCGTGCCGGTGGCGCGCGACGCGCTCGGCGACGTGCTGGCCCACGACGCCTCGGGGGCCGTGTTCTGCTTCCCGCACGGGACTGGCAGCTGGCAGGCTCGGGAACGCGCGTTCGCGTCGCTCGAGCAACTGCGGTCCTATGTCGAGTTCCAAGGGGAGCTGGAGATCCCCGATTCGCTGGATCTCGCGGGCCTGCGCGCGAAGAAGCAGCGTCTCGAAGCCTTCGCGAAGTCGCTGCCCCGGGCGCCGTATGCAAGGGACGCGATCGGTGCGGTGCTCGCGACCCTGCGCGAGGCGATCGCCGAACTGCGGTCGGCGCAGTCGAAGGCCGGGCGGGACCGCACCGCGCGGCAGGAACTCTCGCTGCGCTGCGAGGCGGCCTTGCGGGCCGCGGGCCACCCGGGAGACGTGGTCGTCCGGCCGCACCTGCAGCCGGGCGTGCTGGCGGTCATGGCGTGCTTCGAGCAGCCGTGGACGCAAGCGAGGGTGCAGGAGGTACTGCAGCCGCTGCTCGGCGCGTATCGCCTGGAGTTCTGCGTGCGGCCGTCCGGGGCCTGACCAGCACTCGCTGCGTCAGTCGCCTTCGCCGTCGCTGCCGCCGTCGCCCTGGGCCTTGAGCCGCTTGCGCAGCGTCGCCCGGTGCACGTTCAGGGCGCGCGCCAGGTGGGTCGGCTTGTTGTCGAAGCGGGGCAGCAGCAACTGCAGCATGCGACCTTCGAGCTCGCCGAGCAGCGCTTCGTAGTCCTTGCCCTGCGGCAGCCGCACGTCGAGCCAGTCGCGCAGCGCGGTGTCGAGCTGCAGCAGCCCCTCTCCAGCGGCGGTGCCGCCCGCACGCGCCTGCAGCTCCGCGGGCAGGTGGGTCGGCAGGATCACCGATCCGGTGCAGACCGCGGCCGCCCGTTCGAGCACGTTGCGCAGCTCGCGCACGTTGCCCGGCCAGTCGTACTGCTGCAGCAGGTGCACGGTCGCCTCGGCCAGCGACAGCGGACGCTGTTGCGACAGGTTGGCGAGCAGGTACGAACACAGCGCCGGGATGTCGGAGCGGCGCGCGCACAGCGGCGGCAGCGACACCTCGAGCACGCGCAAACGGTAGAGCAGGTCCTCGCGGAAGCGCTTCTCGGCGACCGCCTGCGGCAGGTCGCGGTTGGTCGCGGCGATCACGCGCAGGTCGATGCGCACGTCCTCGCGGCCGCCGATGCGCGTGAAGGTCTTCTCTTCGACGACGCGCAGCAGCTTGACCTGCAGGGCCGGCGACAGCTCGCCGATCTCGTCGAGGAACAGCGTGCCGCCGGCGGCACGATCGAGGTGGCCGACCCGCGTCTGTTGCGCGCCGGTGAACGAGCCCTTCTCGTGCCCGAACAGTTCGGCCTCGAGCAGGCTCTCGGGCAGGCTCGCGCACGACAGCGTGACGAACGGGCCCTGCTGCCTCGCACTGTGCAGGTGGATCACCTGCGCGGTCAGCGACTTGCCGATCCCGGTCGGCCCGGTGATCAGCACCGGGGCGTCGGAAGCGCAGGCGTGCGCGATCGCCGTGAACGCCGGCTGCATCGCCGCCGACGAGCCGATCAACAGTGGGGCGGCGGCGGGTGCGGGTGGGGGCACGGCCGGGGCCGCCGTCGGCACGGCGTCGTGCAGCAGCGCGCGCACCGTGCGTTCGAGTTCGCCGAGGTCCAGCGGCTTCACCAGGTAGGCGGCCGCACCACCCTTCCTGGCCTGCACGGCGTTCTGCAGGTTGCCGTGGGCGGTCACCATCAGCACCGGGATGGTCGCGTCGTGGGCGCGGATCCGGTCGAGCGCCGCGAGCCCGCTCTGGTCGGGCAGGCCGATGTCGAGCACGACGAGATCGGGGCGCTGCTGCTGCAGGCGCTGCAGCCCGAGCGCGGCCGAGGCCGCCGTGCTCGCCGTGTGGCCCAGGCGCTGCATCAGGATCGCCAGCGCCGAAGCGAGCGCCGCTTCGTCTTCGATGATCAGGACGTGGCTCATGAGGCGGTGGAGGGCGGAGCGAGCGGCAGGCGGACCGTGACCACGGCGCCACCTTCGGAACGGTTCGCGGCCGACAGGCTACCGCCGTGCGCCTTGGCGATCTCGGCGGCGACGCTGAGCCCGATGCCCATGCCGCCCTCCTTCTCGCTGAAGAAGAACTCGGCGAAGCGCTGCAGCGCGGTGGCCGAGAAGCCGCGGCCCTGGTCGGCGAACGCGATCTCGGCGGCCGCGCCGTCGGTGGTGACCCGGATGGTCAAGGTGCCGCCGGTCGGCATCGCCTGCACGGCGTTGTCGACCAGGTTGTGGAACACGTGCTGCAAGCGTTTGCCGTCGGCCCGCAGCAGCAGCGAGGGGGGTGCCTGCAGGTCGAGGCGCACCGCCGCGTGCTCGGCGCGTGGCCGCTGGCTGCGCACCACGTCGGCGAGCAGCCGCACGAG
>JAEUHU010000586.1 GCA_016793305.1 Planctomycetota bacterium | reverse complement strand
CGACTGCAGCGCGTAGCTGGCGGTCAGCAGGTTGCCGTTCGGCAGCATCTCGGTTTGGATCGATTGCTCCAGCGTGCAAAGAACCTTCTCTGCGTCGTGAGTCACGAGCACGACCTCGCCCCGGCCGACGGTCAGCAGCAGGCCGCTGCGTCCGTCGACCGCTGGCCACGCTCGCTGCGCCATCAGCGCGACGCCGAGGTCCTTGCTGGCGAGCAGTCGTTCGACCGGTGCGCGCAGCGATGCGCAGTCGCCGTACAGCCCCGAACACGCGAACAGGGCCCACTGCAGCACATCGCTGCGGCGATCGGTCAGGGCCTTGTGCAATGCCGGCACGGCGACGTCGCCGAGGGCGACGAGGCCCGCGACCGCGGCGTTCTGCTTGCCCGGCTCGGCGAGCTCGCGCACGAACTGCTCGGCGTGCGCGCGCGGGGTCGCGGTGGTGGCCGGGGCCTGGGCAGCCGGTTGGGCCGGCGCTGGCGGCGTTGGCACCGGCTCCTGGGCGCAGAGCGATCCCGCGATCCCGACAACGAGTGCGCATCCCAGCATCGCCGCATGCTACCGCCGAAGACGCACAGTGGGGCCGCTGCGTCCGCGACCGCTGGGCCGACGAAGCCGCCGCCATGGACGACTTCGACGCCACGTTCGAATACGCGCTCGACCTGCCCGCCGCCGACCGGGAGCGGTTGCTGCAGTCCCTGCGCACCAGCGATCCGGCGCTGGCCGAACGGCTCGTTCAGGCGCTGCGCGAGCAGCTGCAGAACCCGGACTTCGCCGCACACACCGCCGCCGAGCTCGCTCCCGCGGTGCTGCGCGCGGTGACGCTGCCGGTCGCCGACGTCGCGCGAGCGGTCGCCTGGTACGCCGAGGTGTTCGGCTGCCGCGTCGTGCAGCAGGAACCGTTGCGCGCGATCGTCGCGTTCGCCAACCTCGAACTGCACCTCGTCGTGCCGGCACTGGCGCCGCCGGCGCTGACCGTGTTCGCAAAGCGCTTCGCCGGGCATCGTGCCGGCGCGCGCCAGGTCGACGGCTCGGGCGGCCTGCGCGTCACCGATCCGTGGGGCAACGCCTTGGAAGTGCTCGCCGAGGGGTAGCTCTGCGGCAGCGCGCAGCCTCAGCTGTGGGGATGCCCCGGCAGCTGCGGGATCCCATCGGCGTAGAGCTGCAAGTCGACGAACACCGCTTCCGCTGCCTGCGGATGTTCGGCGTAGAACTCGTCGAGCGCGCGGTGGTGACGTTCCAGCGGTCCGTCGAGGCTCACCTGCACCGGCACAGGCTTGCCGGCATGCTCGACGACGAAGTCCACTTCGCCGCTGCCCCGCCAGTAGCAGACGTCGCGATAGCGGCGGCGCAGCAACTGGAATGTGGCGCATTCGAGCTGTTTGCCGCGATCCTCGCCGGTTCGCACGATCGCGGCGCGCCGCAGCCCGTTGTCGATCGGGTACCACTTCTTGTTGCGCAGCGACTGCTTGCGGGTCGACCACGCGAAGAACGAGCATGGGAACGCCAGGTAGGCGTTGGCCACCGCGTCGAGATACAGGCTGGTGGTGTCGGTCGACAGATCGAGGGCCGCACTGATGCGGCGCACGCTGAGTTCGGCGCCCGCACTCTCGAACAGCATCTGGACGAGTTGGCGCAGCGATCGGCTGGAGCGTGCGCCGACACGTTCGCGGACGTCGCGCTCGACGATGTCGTCGAAGTAGGTGCGCAGCAGCTGTTCGCCTTCGTCACCTTGCACGGCCGCCGGGAAGCCGCCGAGGGTGAGGTGATCCTCGATGCTGGCGCCGGGCCGCAGCGCGCGGAACTCGTCGAAGTCGAACGGTTGCAGTTCGACACGCAGGTGGCGGCCGGTCAGCTGGGAAGCGAGCTCGCCGGACAGCATGTGCGCGTTCGAACCGGTGACGACGAAGCGATGGCCGCGCGGCAGGTCGAGCTGCATGCGCAGCCAGCGTTGCCATCCGTCGACGCGCTGGATCTCGTCGAAGAAGAAGGTCGCTGGCTGCTCGCCGATCCTCGCTTCGAAGCCTGCCACCAGCCGCTGCAGGGTGGTGTGGTCCAGGCTCGCGGCCAGGCGGGGGTCTTCGAAGTTGAGGAAGAGGCAGTGTCGACGATCGAGCTGGTAGCGGCCGATCATCTGCGTCAGCAGGGTCGACTTGCCGCAGCGACGCACGCCTTGGACGACGAGCGCGAGTTCCGGTCGTAGGGCAGCCGGCAGCTGGATGCTGCGATGGACCGACGGCCGGGGCGGCTTGTCCCAGGCGCTCCAGTCGGCGGCGACGGCAAGGAGTTCTGGGGTGTCCATGGGGTGTCGGGAGGCTCCAGGCGCCTGTGACCAGTTTACTGGTCATCGTCACCACTGACCAGTTTACTGGTCACAATGCCTTTAGATGCTGAGCCATGGCCATTTAAGACAATGCCGATTTGGCAGATATGCGCCGGAGCCCCGCACCGCTCTACTGCGCCGCTCCGATGCTCGCCTTCGACGCGCCCGACCAACTCGCCGACGCGATCGCGAGCCCGACCGTTCTCGCGGTGCTGGCGACGATCGGCGGTCTGCTGCTGGTCGTCGTGTTCCGCGAACTGCGCCAGGTGCAGGCCAACCTGCTGGTGCTGATGGCGGCAGCGTTCCTCGACATGGTCGGCCTGTTCATGGTCGTGCCGATCCTGCCGTTCTACGTGAAGAGCTTCGGGGCCGGCGCGTCGTGGTTCGGCATGCCGCTCGGGGAAGGCGCGCTCACGGGCTTCGTCGTGGCGTCGTTCACCGTGGCCCAGCTGCTCAGTGCCCCGTGGTGGGGTCGTTGCAGCGATCGATGGGGCCGGCGGCCCGTGTTGCTCATAGCACTCCTCGCGTCGTCGGCTGCCTTCCTGCTGTTCGGCTTCGCCGAGTCGCTGTCGTTGTTGATGCTGTCGCGCGTCGTGCAAGGGCTCGGCGGTGGCACCACCGGCGTGATCCAGGCCTACGTCGGCGACGCCGTCGAACCGGCACAACGGGCGCGCGCGCTCGGCTGGCTGTCGGCGGCGACCAACCTCGGCGTGGCGCTCGGGCCGGTGCTCGGATCGCTGGCGGTGACGCTCGGCCAGCACGATCTGCTGCCGGGCAGCGGCGAACTGCGCCTCGGCCACGCGGCCCCCGGTGTGGCGGCAGCGCTGCTGTGCCTGCTGAACGCAGGGTTCGCGTGGGTCTACCTGCGCGAGCCGGTGGCGACGGCGGTGAAGCCGAAGCCACAGGTCGAGGTCCGCGAAGCGCTCGGCCGCGTGCTGCAGCAGCCGCGGGCACCGGCGTCGCGGCTGCTGCTGATCTACGGCATCTCGATCGGGGCTGCGCAGGGCGTCAACCCGACGATGATCCTGCTGCTCGGCGAACGCTTCGGCACGACCGAGCAGTCGGTCGGCTATCTGTTCATGTACATCGGCGCCCTGTCGGTGTTCGCGCGCATCCTCGTGCTCGGTCGCGCCGTCGACCGCTTCGGGGAACCGGCGCTGTCGACCGTGGGGCTGGTCACGCTCGCCACGGGCATCGGCCTGATCGGCGTCGTCGGCTCGGTGCCGACGCTCGCGCTCGCCGTCGCCCTGCTGCCGATCGGCTCGGCGCTGACGTTCCCGTGTCTGACCTCGATGCTGTCGCGCGTCGTGCCCGCCGGCGATCGCGGGCTCTACATGGGCCTGCAGCAGACGTTCGGCGGCGTCGCGCGCCTCTTGGCGCCGCTCGCCTACGGCTTCGCCTACGACTACGTGGGCAGGGCGGCGCCGTTCGAGCTGGCAGCTGCGTTCGTCGGCATCAGCGTGCTGCTCGGCCTCGGACTCGCGCGCGTGGTGCCGCCGAAGAACGCGCCCGCGGCGCAGGCGTGAACGTGTCGGCCGCGACGTCGCGGCGATAGCCTGCGGCGCATGAGCGAACTGTTCGGCTCGGATGCGTTCGCGCCACCGGAGATCGCCGCGCGCGTGGAGAAGGTCGGCGTCGCCAAGACGCGCCTGCCACTGGCGGCGACGGCGATGCTGTCGGTGCTCGGCGGGGCCTTCATCGGCCTCGGCGCCCTGTTCGCGACCGTCGTCACCGCCGACGCTTCGTTGTCGCCGGCCGTCGCGCGTGTGCTCGGCGGTGTCGTGTTCGCGCTCGGCCTGCTGCTCGTCGTCGTCGCCGGCGCCGAACTGTTCACCGGCAACAACCTGCTGGTGATGGCGTGGGCCGACCGCCGCATCCGCACGCGCACGCTGTTGCGCCACTGGCTGGTCGTCCTCATCGGCAATGCCGCCGGCGCGGTCGGCCTCGCGGTGCTGGTGTGGTGGAGCGGGCACACGACCGCCGGCGACGGCACGATCGCTGCGCGCTACCTGGCGATCGCCGCGCACAAGCTGCGCCTGCCGTTCGGTGCTGCGGTGGCGAGCGGGGTGCTGTGCAACGTGCTCGTCTGCCTCGGCGTCTGGATGGCGTTCGCCGGTCGCAGCGTCGTCGACAAGGCGGTCGCGGTGGTGTTCCCGGTGGCGGCGTTCGTCGCCTGCGGCTTCGAACACAGCGTGGCGAACGTCTACTTCTTGGCGATGGCGTGGCTGTCGACCCCGGCCGGCTACCTGCCGCTGTCGTTCGCCGACGCACTCGGCAACCTGGTGCCGGTCGTGCTCGGCAACCTGATCGGCGGCGGCGTGCTCGTGGCGCTCGTATACCACTACGTCTACCGCACGAAAGCGCCGCCGGCGGCCTGACCAGGGCGTGCTTCAGTCGGGCTGCGGGTCGGTCTTCGCGTCGAGCCGGCCGCCGCCGAGCGCCCGCTGCTGCACGAGATGCTCGGTCACGACCTCGCCGCGGATCACGTGCTGCTGCACGATCTGCTCGAGCACCGCCGGCGTGCAGCCGCGGTACCAGGCGCCCTCGGGGTAGACGACAGCGATCGGCCCGTCAGCGCACAGCCGCAGGCAGGCCGCCCGCGTTCGCTGCACGCCGCCGTGCTCGGACAGGCCGAGCTCCTTCAGCCGGCCCTTCAGGAACTCCCACGACTCGGTCATCGCCTCGGCGCTGCAGCACTTCGGCTTCTGGGTCTCGCAGCACAGGAACACGTGGCGGCGCGCCACGGGCAGGCCGATCTTCTGCGCCACGTCGCGCGCCTTCTGGCGGTCGTCGGTCGAGCTCATGGGCGCAGTGTGGCGGGTGGGGGCGACCACCGCCACGGGGACGCCAGAAGGGAGCGGCCCGCGGTGCACACCGCATCCGAGCCCTGCCGTCGCCAAGACCATTGCGCGCGCCCGCCGCCGTCGGCTAGCACTGCGCAGATGAGCAAGATCAAGGTCAAGAACCCCGTCGTCGAGATGGATGGCGACGAGATGACGCGCATCATCTGGAAGTTCATCAAGGAGAAGCTGATCCTTCCCTACCTCGACGTCGACCTGAAGTACTTCGACCTCGGCATCGAGAACCGCGACAAGACGAACGACCAGGTCACGGTCGACTCCGCGAACGCCACCAAGCAGTACGGCGTCGCCGTGAAGTGCGCGACGATCACGCCCGACGAGGCGCGCGTGCAGGAGTTCAAGCTCAAGGAGATGTGGAAGTCGCCGAACGGCACGATCCGCAACATCGTCGGCGGGACGATCTTCCGCGAACCGATCATCTGCCGGAACGTGCCGCGTCTGGTGCCCGGTTGGACCAAGCCGATCGTCATCGGCCGCCACGCGTTCGGCGACCAGTACCGCGCCACCGACTTCGTCGTGCCTGGCGCCGGCAAGCTGACCATCACGTTCGAGGGCAAGGACGGGAAGAAGATCGAGCACAAGGTGTTCGACTTCCCCGCCGGCGGCGTCGCGATGGCGATGTACAACCTCGACGACCAGATCGTGGGTTTCGCCCGCAGCTCGTTCAACTACGGCCTCGAGCGTGGCTGGCCGGTCTACCTGAGCACCAAGAACACGATCCTCAAGAAGTACGACGGTCGGTTCAAAGACCTCTTCCAGAAGGTGTTCGACGAGGAGTTCGCCGCCAAGTTCGCGGCGAAGAAGATCACCTACGAGCACCGCCTGATCGACGACATGGTCGCGTCGGCGCTGAAGTGGGAAGGCGGCTTCGTCTGGGCCTGCAAGAACTACGACGGCGACGTGCAGTCGGACACGGT
>JAEUHU010000467.1 GCA_016793305.1 Planctomycetota bacterium | reverse complement strand
ACCGACACCGAACGCGGCAGGAACGGCGCGCCCTGCACCGCCGCGAGCCCTTCCTTGCGCACGCGCGCCGCGAGGTCCGCCGGGGCATTGGCGCCCAGCACGACGATTCCGTTCGCGCGCGCGAACTGGACCAGCGGCCGGTAGTCGCGCACGTAGTCGGGCCAGGGCTTCGCCTCGGTGCGCAGCTGGTACTCGTCGGCGTCGCCGCTGATGTAGCGCAGCAGCACCGACTGCACGTCGCGGTCGAACATCTCCATCGCGATCACCAGGTCGGCGCCACGGCGGCGGAACAGCGCCTCGACGAGGTCCTTGTGCAACGCATGCACCGGCGGTGTCTGGTGCATCTCGCCGAGGGCCACCACGTCCGCCTGGCACAAGGCGTCCGCGGCCTGTTCGACGGTGACCGTCGTGTCGTCCGCGGTCGACACCAGGTGGGCCGGCGCGGTGCAGGCGAGCGGGAGCAGGAACAGGGGCAGGAGCCAGGACGAGCGCATCGGGCCATCAAACGCGCCGATCCGGGAACGAGCAAGCCGGCCCGCATCGGCGATCGGAACGGCCGGGCGCACCTGCCATTGGCATCGCCATTTCCCGCATCGCCGCCTTCCGCCGGAGCCGCACGTTCGCTTCCATGCGACGCGCGAAGCCCGCCGGCATGAAGATCACCACCTGGAACGTCAACGGCATCCGCGCCCGCCTGACGCACGTCGTCGACTTCCTGCGCGATCACCAGCCGGACGTGCTGTGCCTGCAGGAGACCAAGGTCGAGGACGCCCTGTTCCCACGCGAAGTGCTGGAGGACGAAGGCTACGAGGTCTCGTGGTACGGCCAGAAGGGCTACAACGGCGTCGCGATCCTGTCGTCGGGCGCCCAGACCGAACCGATCCGCGGCCTGCCCGGCGACGGGCCCGACGCCGACCGCCGCGTGCTCGGCGCCACCGTCGACGGCTTCCGCGTGCTCGACCTCTACGTGCCGAACGGCCAGGACGTCGGCACCGACAAGTACCGCTTCAAGCTCGACTGGCTGCAGCGCCTGCGCACGCTGCTCGACACGCGCTATGCCAGGACCGACACGCTGGTCGTGGTCGGCGACTTCAACGTCGCGATCGACGACCGCGACGTGCACGACCCGGCCTGGTGGCACGAACGCATCCTCTGCTCGACCGCCGAACGGCAGGCGCTGGCCCACGTGCTCGGCTTCGGCCTCACCGACGCACTGCGGCTGCACACGCAGGAGGGCGGCCTCTACACGTGGTGGCACTACCGCGCTGGGGCCGCCTTCAAGGACGACGGGCTGCGCATCGACTACGTGTTCTGCTCGCCGACGGCGGCGTCCCGCTGCACCGAGGTGATCGTGCACAAGGAGATCCGCACCACGAAGAACCCGAGCGACCACGTGCCGGTGACGGCGGTGTTCGCCGACGGAGCCCCGGCATGAGCGAGCCCGCCATCGAAGGCCGTGGGCTCGGCCGCGCGTTCGCCGGCAAGTGGGCGGTGCGCCAGCTCGACCTGGTCGTGGCCCGCGGCGAGCTCTACGGCTTCCTCGGCCAGAACGGCGCCGGCAAGACGACCACGCTGCGCATGCTGGCGGGGCTGCTGCGCCCCGACGAAGGCAACCTGCGCATCGAAGGCCTCGAGCACGGCAGCCGCGGCCGCGCGCTGCAGCAGCGGCTGGGCTTCGTGCCCGACACGCCGCCGCTCTACGACTACCTGACCGGCCGCCAGTACGTGGCGCTGGTCGCGAGCCTGTGGCGCGTCCCCGCCGCCGACCGCGATCGCCGCAGCGCGCCGCTCTTCGAACAGCTCGGCCTCGACGACCATGTCGACGAACTCTGCAAGGGCTACTCGCACGGCACGCGCAAGAAGATCCACCTCGCCGCGGTGCTGACCACGGCCCCGTCGGTGCTGCTGCTCGACGAACCGTCGAGCGGCCTCGACCCGCTCAGCACGCGCCGCTTGAAGGACCTGCTGGTCGCCGAGTGCAAGCGCGGCACGACGATCCTGCTCAGCACGCACGGGCTCGAGCTCGCCGAGCAGATCTGCCACCGGCTCGGCATCCTCGCCGGCGGGCGCCTGCGCGCCGAAGGCACGGCGAACGAACTGCGCCACCAGTACGGCGACCGTTCGCTCGAGGACGTGTTCCTCGCCACCACGACGGAGCAGCCGTGACGGCCGAACCCACGATCCGCCGCGCAGGTGGTGCAGCAGGCCCGACGCGTCGCGCGAGGAAGCGCTGATGGGGCTGTTCGCGGCTGACCTGCGCGCGCTGGCCAACCTGGCGCTGCTGCCACTCGGCCGCCGTTCGCTGTTCGGGGCCGGCATCGGCCTGGCCCTACTGGCGATGATCTCGTGGTGGTTCGCGCACACGGTGCTCGACCACCCGAACCTGCGCTGGCACCTGCTGCGCGGCCACCGCGATCCGCTGCTCGGCCTGCTCGGGCACGGGCTGATGGCTTGCCCGCTGGTCGCGACCTGGCTCGGTC
>JAEUHU010000435.1 GCA_016793305.1 Planctomycetota bacterium | reverse complement strand
GACGACGCGGTCGGCGCCGTGCTTCGTGCGCGTGAACACCAGCGTGCGCACGAACTGCGGGTCGGACAGCAGCTGCACCAGCAGGTTGCGCTTCTGCGCCTTGGTGACGAAGTGCACGCTCTGTTCGATGCGGTCGGCGGTCGCCGCGGGTGGGGTCACTTCGACGCGCAGCGGGTCGCGCAGGTAGCGGGCTGCGAGTGCGGTGATGTCGGCCGGCATCGTCGCGCTGAACAGCAGCGACTGACGCTGGCTCGGCAACGTCGCCAGGATGCGCTTCACGTCCGGCAGGAAGCCCATGTCGAGCATGCGGTCCGCCTCGTCGAGTACGAGGATCTCGACCTCGCCGAGGTTGACGTGGCGCTGCTGCATCAGGTCGAGCAGGCGGCCGGGTGTCGCGATCAGGATGTCGACGCCGCGCGCCAGTGCGGTGACCTGCGGGTTCTGGCCGACGCCGCCGAACACGACGGTGCCGCGCAGGTGCAGGTGCTTGCCGTAGGCATCGCACGAATCGGCGATCTGCGTGGCCAGTTCGCGGGTGGGCGCCAGGATCAGCGCGCGCGGCAGGCGCGGCTTGGCCCGCCGATTGGCCGCGTGCAGCAGCTGCAGCATCGGCAACGCGAACGCCGCGGTCTTGCCGGTGCCGGTCTGGGCGATGCCGAGCAGGTCGCGACCCTGCAGCAGGTGCGGGATGCAGCGGGCCTGGATCGGCGTGGGGGAGGAGTAGTTCTTCGCCGCCAGGGCCTTCAGCAAGGGCTCGGCGAGGCCGAGCGAAGCGAAGTCGCGACCTTGGCTGGTCGCGGGCGGGGATACGGTCGAATCGTGTGCAGTCATGATCGAGGCAGACCACGCCTCGGACGGGGCCGCTTCCTGGCGGCGCGTCCGCGAACATCGAACAGGCGGGTCGTGTCCCACTCGAGGCGAACGGGCCACGTCGGCCGGCCGCGTCGAGGCACCCGCCGCGACACCCTCCAGGGTGCGCGATGATGCTCGGGACGATTGGAAACGGACGGGAGCATAGCCGCGAGGAACCGGCCTGGGAATGCCCGAAGTCGAGAGTTCCGGGCCGGGGCGCCGTTCGCGGTGCTTCCGGCCGTGCCAGCGCTCGGCGAGCGCTGCCGGGTCGGCGCATGGATGCCGTCAGGCGTCGGGCATCTGCCGCAGTCGTCGATACAGCGTGTTGCGGCTGATGCCGAGCTGGCGGGCCGCTTCGCTCATGTTGCGGCCGCAGCGAACGACCGCTGCGCGGATCGCGCGGTCGGAGGCCTCGCGCAGGTCGACCGGTTGGCACGCGGGTGGTGCCGTTCGTTCGGCGCGCAATTCGGCACGCACATCGTCGGGCAGATGGGACCACTCGATCGTCCTCTCGTGCGCCTCCAGCATCGTGGTGGCCGCAGTCAGAACGGAACGCAGCTGCCGCAAGTTGCCGGGCCACGAGAACGCCTGCATCGCGCTGGCGAGCGAGGCGGCCAGCTGCGGCGGGGCCGCAGGGCGCGCCTCCGCCAGCATCGCGTCGCACAGGCTGCGGAAGTCGCGGCGTCGGCGCAGGGGCGGCAGTTCGACGGCGAGACCGTGCACGCGGTAGTAGAGGTCGCTGCGGAAGCGACCCGCCGCGACGGCCGCGCGCAGATCCTGGTGGGTGGCGGCGATCACCTGGACGTCGACGGGGATCGGCCGGCTGCCGCCGAGCGGCACCACGCGCCGATCTTCGAGCACGCGCAGCAGCCGGGTCTGCAGCGACAGCGGCATGTCGCCGATCTCGTCGAGGAACAGCGTGCCGCCGGATGCCTCGCGGAAGTGGCCCGGCGCCCCTTCGCGCCGCGCGCCCGAGAACGCGCCGCCGACGTAGCCGAACAGCTCGGCCTCGACCAACGCCTCCGGGATCGACGCGCAGTTCACCGCGACGAACGGCCCCGCGTGGCGTGGCGAACGCGCGTGCAGTTCGCGGGCGAACACGTCCTTGCCGGTGCCCGACTCGCCCTGCAGCAGCAGCACGAGTCCGGCGCCGAGCGCGCGTCGGCCACGTTCCTGGGCCGCGCGCAGCTGTGGATCGACGTCGCTCGAGGTCGGCTGCGCGCGCGGATTGGCCGCGGCCGCGGGCTCGGGCCCGGTCGCCACCAGTCGCGAGCGCAAAGGGGCGTCACTGCGGCTCCACAGCGATCCCGCCCGCGGCAGGCGCCGCTGGCGCGGCGCGCCGCTGCCGTCGAGCAGTTCGTTCGCCGCGAGTCCGAACACGCCGTGCACCGTGCAGGCGCCGAGGTCGCCCGGGCCGAGCCCGAGCCAGCTGCACGCCGTGGCGTTGGCGCCGACGATCCAGCCATCCTCGGTCAGCGCGACCAGGCCTTCGCCGACGCTGCCGAGCCCTTCGAGCCGCGGGTGCAGGTGCACGCGCCAGTGCGCGGCATGATGGGCGAGGAACACGCGGTCCTCGATCATGCGCGCGGCCGAGCGCACCAGCGCCAGCGTGTGCGGATGGCGCGTGCGATGGTCGGACGAGATGTCGACGACCCCGAGCGGGCGCCCGGTCGAGTCGAGGATCGGCGCCGCCGAGCAGGTCAGGGAGCCGAACGCGTCGAGGAAGTGCTCGCCGCCGTGCACCACGACGGGGGCGCGTTCGAGCAGGGCGGTGCCGATCGCGTTGGTGCCGCGGGTGGTCTCGCCCCAGCAGGCGCCGGGCCGCAGCGACACGCGGGCGGCCCGCTGCACGAACGTCTCGTCGCCCTGGGCGTGCAGCAGCATGCCGTCGGCGTCGGCGAGCACGACCAGGCTGCCGGTGTCGCGGATCTGTTCGTGCAGGAAGTCGAGCACGGGCCGCGCGTGCGCCAGCATCTCGGCGTGCCGTTCGACCGCGCTGCGCAGGTGAGCACTCGCCGAGACGACCGGCTCGATCGGCTGCGTCGGCGAGAGGCCGTTTTCGACGCAGCGCTGCCACGAGCGAGCCACCGGGCCGGCCAGCAGGTTCGCCTGCACGAGGCCGTGCGCGTGCAGGGCCGTGCGGGCGGCCCGCAAGCGGGGCAGCGGGGTGGTCTCGGGGCCGTTCATGCGGAGCGTCGCGAGGACGAAGGCGGGAGTATGCGCGGCGGCCGCGACCCGGCCGAGCCCCGGCCCTGTGTCATTTGGTGACAGGTGGTCCGGTGTGGCACACCGGGACCGCCCTGGCACCGACGGCGCACCTGCCCGAGATTCGCCGATTGGCGGCCACCGGCGGCCGATCCGCAGCGTTGGCACGGCGTTCGCCTCGGCGCGGATCCCGCGGCTCGAGCCGCCCTGCCCTCGTCCCCCAGGATCGCCGATGCGCTACGCCAATCCCAATACTCCCGGTGCCAAGGTCGCCTTCCAGGATCGCTACGACAACTTCCTCGGCGGCAAGTGGACGCCGCCGGTCAAGGGCCAGTACTTCGACAACGTGACCCCGGTCACCGGCAAGGTGTTCTGCAAGGTGGCGCGCTCGACCGCCGAGGACGTCGAACTGGCACTCGACGCCGCCCACAAGGCCGCCCCCGGCTGGGGCAGGACGCCGGTCGCGCAACGGGCCGCGATCCTCGAGCAGATCGCCGCCCGCATGCAGGCGAACCTCGAGAAGCTGGCCGTCGCCGAGACCTGGGACAACGGCAAGCCGGTGCGCGAGACGCTGGCCGCCGACCTGCCGCTCGCGATCGACCACTTCCGCTACTTCGCCGCCTGCATCCGCGCCCAGGAAGGCTCGCTCGCCGAACTCGACGACGACACGGTCGCCTACCACTTCCACGAGCCGCTCGGTGTGGTCGGGCAGATCATCCCGTGGAACTTCCCGATCCTGATGGCGGCCTGGAAGCTGGCCCCGGCACTGGCCGCCGGCAACTGCGTGGTGCTGAAGCCCGCCGAGCAGACGCCGGTCGGCATCCTGCTGGTCGCCGAGCTGATCGCCGACCTGCTGCCGCCGGGCGTGCTCAACATCGTCAACGGCTTCGGGCTCGAGGCCGGCAAGCCGCTCGCGAGCAACCCGCGCATCGCCAAGATCGCGTTCACCGGCGAGACGACCACCGGGCGGCTGATCATGCAGTACGCCAGCCAGAACCTGATCCCGGTCACGCTCGAGCTCGGCGGCAAGAGCCCGAACGTGTTCTTCGAGGACGTGATGGCGAAGGACGACGACTTCTTCGACAAGTCGCTCGAGGGCTTCGCGCTGTTCGCGCTCAACCAGGGCGAGGTCTGCACGTGTCCGAGCCGCGCCCTGGTGCAGGCGTCGATCGCCGAGCGCTTCACGCAGAAGGCCGTGCAGCGGGTGCAGAAGATCGTGCAGGGCCACCCACTCGACACGACGACGATGATCGGGGCGCAGGCGTCGATGGAGCAGGTCGAGAAGATCCTCAGCTACTTCGACATCGGCCGGAAGGAAGGGGCCGAGGTGCTGTGCGGTGGTGCCCGCGCGTCGTTGCCCGGCGAGCTCGCCGGCGGCTTCTACGTGCAGCCGACGATCTTCCGCGGCCACAACCGCATGCGTGTGTTCCAGGAGGAGATCTTCGGGCCGGTGGTGGCGCTGACGACGTTCCGCGACGACGCCGAGGCGATGCAGATCGCCAACGACACGCTCTACGGGCTCGGTGCCGGCGTCTGGACCCGCGACGGCACGCGCGCCTACCGCTTCGGCCGCGGCATCAAGGCCGGCCGCGTCTGGACCAACTGCTACCACCTGTATCCGGCCCACGCGGCGTTCGGCGGCTACAAGCAGTCCGGCATCGGGCGCGAGACGCACAAGATGATGCTCGACCACTACCAGCAGACGAAGAACCTGCTGGTCAGCTACGCGCCGAAGGCGATGGGGTTCTTCTGAGATGGGGGCCCCGGTGACCCGCGTCGACGCCACGCCTGCGGCGTTGGCGTTGCTCGAACGGCTGCGCGCGCAGCACGGGCCGCTGATGTTCCACCAGTCCGGCGGCTGCTGCGACGGCAGCTCGCCGATGTGCTACCCGCGCGGCGAGTTCCTGGTGGGCCTCGGCGACGTGCTGCTCGGCGAGGTCGCCGGGGTCGAGTTCTGGATGAGCCGCGCGCAGTTCGAGTACTGGCAGCACACGCATCTGCTGCTCGACGTGGTGCCGGGCCGCGGCGGCATGTTCTCGCTGGAGGGCTCGCTCGGCGTGCGCTTCCTGATCCGGTCGCGGTTGTTCACCGAAGAGGAACAGGCGGCGCTGCAGGATCGGCCGCTGCG
The DNA here is from genome assembly GCA_016793305.1 of Planctomycetota bacterium. The sequence continues at coordinate 8,612 of JAEUHU010000435.1, read as the reverse complement.
CTCGGGCGGCGACTGACCGCCCGGGTGGCGGCTACGTCTTGCCCCACGGCCGCACGTCGATCGGCAGCATGCCGGCGCGGCGTGCGGCCTCGAGGCCGAGGTCGGTGTCCTCGAACACCGCGCAACCGGCCGGAGCGACGCCGAGCCGGCGCGCCGCTTCGAGGAACACGTCGGGCTCGGGCTTGTGCCGCGTGGTGTCCTCGGCGGTCACCAGTGCCTGGAACCAATCGCGGATCGCCAGCCGGCCGAGCGTGCGAGCGACCACGTCCCGGTAGCCGCCGCTCGCCACCGCCATCGGCAGGCGCCCGCGATAGGCCTCGGCGATCGCCACCACCGGCACGATCGGCAGCAGCGCCCCCAGGTGTTCGAGGAAGCGCCGTTCCTTCTCGTGCACCATGGCCTCGACGTCGGTGACGACGACGCCTGCGTCGGCGGCGAGCACGCGGATGATCTGCGCGGTCGGCATGCCGCCCAGCGCGTAGAAGCGATCTTCGGGGAACGGGATCCCGTGCGGTTGCAGCATCGCCACCCAGGCGCGGTGGTGGGCCGGCATCGTGTCGGCGAGCGTGCCGTCGCAGTCGAAGATCAGCCCGGTGATGCCGGGTGGGGCGGTCCAACGGAGGGCGTGCATGCGGAGGGCGATGTCGTAGGCGAGTGGCGTCGTGCGCGCCAGACGGACGCCGCTGCGGGACCGCAGTCCGGCAGGCCAGGTCGGGGATGCCGCAGATGCAGCCGGACGGGCCGCTCGGCATGATCGACGCGTGACCCCCTCGGAGGCCCGCCTGCCGCTGCTGACCCTCGGGGTGCTGTTCGTCGGCTACGCGTGCAGCTACTTCCATCGCGCCGACCTCGCCGCCCTCGGCCCGGTGTGGAACGGGCCAGGCGGCTCGGCGGCGATGGCGGCTGCCCTGCCGGACATCGCGTCGCTGGGCCTGTTCGTCTACGCGCTCGGCAAGTTCGTCGGCGGGGCACTGGCCGAACGGCTCGGCGGTCGCCGGCTGTTCGTGATCGCTCTGGCGAGCGCCTTTGCGGCCGAGTTCGCCGCCGCTGCCTGCACGTCGCCCGTGCCGTTCGCCGTCTGCCGCGTCGTCGGCATGGCGATGCTGGCCTTGGCGTGGCCGGCGCTGGGCCACGTCGTGCACGGCCTCGTGCCCCGGCATCGGCTCGCCACCGTGATGGCGTTCCTGTCGCAGAGCTACCTGCTCGGCGATGCCGCGGTGCGCGCGGTGCTCGCGGTGGTCGTGAAGCACGGGGGCGGGGCGACGGAGGTCTTGCACACGGCCGCCCTCGGCCTGCTCGCCGGGGCGCTGGTGAGCGGCTGCATGTTCCTGTTGTTGCGGCGGCGGTCCGCGCGCCCCGCAGCGGCTGGCACCGCGGCACCACTGGCGAACGCGGCCGACGCCGCCGCGGCGCGTGCGTCCTGGCGGGCGATGCGCTGGCTCGCCGGCATGAACGTGGCGCTGGCGATCGTGCGCGAGTCGCTGTCGTTCTGGTCGCCGTTGTTGCTGGTCGAGGCCGCGGCGATGTCGGCCGAAGAAGCGGTGCAGAACAGCGCCCTGCTGCCGCTGGCCGGTGGCGTCGGCGTGCTGCTGGCCGGCCCGCTCGCCGATCGTGGACCGCGCGCGCTCGCCGCCGTGCTGGTGCCGCCGGCCGTGCTCGGCGCCGTCGGACTCTGCTGGCTCGGCCAGTCGGGTGCCTCGCCTGCGGCCGTGCTGGTGGTGCTGGCGTTGTGCAGCGGCTTCCTGGCGATGCCGACGTCCCTGGCGAGCGGCGTGCTGCCGCTGCGTGCGGCCCGGCACGGCGGCGCGCGGCGGCTCGGCCTGGTCGACGGTGCCGGCACGCTCGGCGCCGTGCTCGCCGGCAGCGGCATCGGTCGCGTGCGCGCGGCCTTCAGCACGTCGGTGGTGTTCTACGTGCTCGCCGTCACGGCGCTGGTCGCGGCGCTGCTGGCGGTCGGCTACCTGCGTCGCCAGGCAGCGCTCACGGCCGCCAGCGCAGCAGGCCCGCCGCGTCGGTGACGACGCCCGCGATCGGCTCGGCGAGGTCGACGAAGCGCGGCAGCACGTGGCCCTTCGTGGCGTCGAACGGCGCTGGCCACGCCGGGAACGGGTGCAGCGGCCGGCCGCGCACGTCGAGCATGTGCGAGCGGTCGGACGAGAACGTCGCCAGGTACTCGTCCGCCGGCACGATCCGGAAGCGCGGCAGGAAGCGCGGCTCGTCGACCGGGCGGAACGCGTGCTGCAGCCACGCGGCGCGGGGCCGGGCGAGCTGCGTGCGGTCGTCGAGGTCGACGACGAGGTCGTGTTCGGGCAGCAGGGCCACGACGTGGTAGTCCCAGACGATCGGGTCCACCGCGGCCGCGCGTTGGCCCCACATCGCCACGCTGCGGTCGTCGTTGGTGACGAACACCGCTGCGGCAGGTCGCGGCAAGGCCGGGCCGCGCAGCAGCTGCAGCACGTTCTCTTCGCAGAAGAACGGCTGGTAGGCCTGGGCCGACCGGAACGCCTCGTCGAAGGTCGGCAGGCTCACCGGCTCCTCGCATGGTGTGGTGCGGCCTGCTGGAACCGCCGCTGCCGGCCCCGGCTCTGGCCATGCGATGGCGCCCTGGTGGCCTGGATCGGCATCCAGCAAAGGGCCGGGCGCAGGGCAGGACTTCGGGGCCGGTTCGGCATGGCGTGGTGCGTGCGCGCGGGTTCTACCGGCAACGCCGTTCGGCCCCCTTGTCGGAAGCGGCGGATTTCTGCACCATCGCCGCCATGCAGAAGCTCCTGATGATCGGTTCCCTCCTCCTGCTGACGGCCTGTGGCGGCGGCACCGTCGACGCGCAGGGTGACGCGGCGGGCAAGCAGAGCCAGGCACCCGCGGCGGCGGCGGTCGACAAGGTCGCCGGCGAGAAGGCCGGTGGATGCTGCAGCGACAAGGCCGACGCCTGCTGCAGCGAAGGCAAGGCGGCTCCGGCCGCGGCCTGCTGCGCCGACGAGAAGGTCGCGGCTCCGGCCACGGGTGCGGCCAAGAAGGAAGGCTGCGAGGAGGCGTGCGCCGGTTCGTGCGGCGCCTGCCCGCCGGAGAGCACGCCGACGCCGGTCGCCCCGCAGTGAGCGGAGCCAGGTAGGGCCGGGCAGCAGGAGCCCCGCTGCGGGCCGCCTCGCCCCGCCAGCCTCCGCGCGTTGCCACACCGGCTCGTTCCTCCGGTTCGAGGGTTCGGATGAACGCGATCCTGCTCGTCGCCGCAGCGCTGGCCCTCGGGTCGGGCCTCTTGCTGCTGCTGCTGTGCCTGCCGGGGCGTCCGACCCGCGGCGAGAACTTCGTCGGGTTCCACCTGGTGACGACGCCGCTCGCGCTGGCGTCGGCTGCCGGCATGCTGCTCGGGCTGCTGGTCCACGGCGTCGCGCCCGCGTGGTTCGCGGCCGTCGCCTATGCGTCGTTGCCCGGCTACGTGCTGGCGCTCGTGGTGCTGCCGTTCGCCTGCTTCGAGCGCCGTCGCGCGCGGCTCGCGAAGCTGCTGGTCTGCCTGGCCGTCGCCGGCAGCGTGCTGCTGGCGGGTGGCGCGCACCTGGCGCCGTGGGCGGCGGCGGCAGGGGCCACCGTCGAGGTCGCCTACGGCGGGTTCACGACCTTGCTGGTGGCCGGTTGGGGGCTCCGCAACCGCGTGCGCCGCTGGTGGCCGCGTGGTCGCGTCGCCGGCAGCAGCGACTTCGAGAGTCGGCAGGCCGTCTGGCAGCGCGAACAGTGGCAGAAGTTGCCGCCGGACGCGTCGGTCGCGCAGCTGCTCGGCTTCGTCCGGTCGTTCGACCGCGACGTGCAGAGCCAGTGCGTGCAGCGGCTCGAGGCGACGCCCGATCTCGCGGCCCGGCTCGACGAAGTCCTGCGGCAGCCGCACGACAACGACGCGCCGTTCTACCTCGTGCACCACGGCGCGAAGGTGCGCACGCAGGTGGTCGGTGGCGTGAACGCCCTGCTCGAGCGCCAACTCGCCGAGGCGCGGGACCGGCTGCGACGCACCCGGGACGGCGAGCGGCCGTTCCTCGGCAACTTCGTCGGCACGCTCGAAGCCGGCATCGCGGTGCTGCAGGCCGGCGGCGACGTGCGCGCGGCGCTGCAACGCTGGATCGAGTTCCTGCTGCAGGTGCCGAGCCAGCAGCGGCTCGGCAAGCAGCTGCAGGGCTACCTGCGATGACACCGTGCTCCCCTAGGGGAGCACCACGGTACGGAACTCCCCGAGGGGAAAGACCGGGGCGAACAATGGCGCCGATCGGACCGATCGTCGGAGCGATGAAGAACCCACGATCCGCGCGTGCACTGCCGCAGGACTACGGCGGCTACCTGTTCCGCTTCGCGGCGGGCGAGACCTCGGTGACCTGTCTCGTCAGCGAGATGGCCCTGAACGACTGGCTCGCCTGCCACGCGATGCACAACCTCGCCGCGGTGCGGCGCCACGCGCGGCGCATCGTCGAGAGCCACCTGCGCGGCCGCGCCCGCACGCAGGACTGCGCGGTGGCGATCACGCGCACGGGGCTCGGCTGGCTGCCCCTGTTCCCTGGCTGAGCCGATCGGGAAGCCGGGGATTCCCCGGCTGCTCGGGCATCGGCGGACACACGCTCGGGCACTGCTTGCAGCGCCCGGTGGGTTGCGGTCGAGTGCGGCGATGAACGACCTGTTGCCTGCCGTCGTGATCGAGCCGTCCGGGCCCGCCCGCGCCAGCGTGCTGTGGCTGCACGGCCTCGGCGCCGACGGCCACGACTTCGCGCCGATCGTGCCCGAGCTCGGCCTGCCCGCCGAGCTGGGCGTGCGCTTCGTGCTGCCGCACGCCCCGTCGATCCCGGTGACGATCAACGGCGGCGTCACGATGCCGGCCTGGTACGACATCGCCGAGGTCGATTTGACGCGGCGCCACGACGAGGTCGGCATGCGACGCTCGATGGCGTCGATCCGGGCGTGGATCGCGCACGAACGGCAGCGCGGCATCCCGAGCGAACGGATCGTGCTGGCCGGCTTCTCCCAGGGCGGTGCGGTCGCGCTCTACACCGGACTGCGGCACCACGAACGGCTCGGGGGCCTCGTGCTGCTGTCGACCTACCTGGTCGGCGAGGGCTCGCTCGACGCCGAACGCACCGCGGCGAACCAGGCGGTGCCGATCCTGCAGATCCACGGCAGCCACGACGGGGTGGTGGTGCCAGCCCGCGGCAAGGCGGCGAAGGACGCACTGGCACGGCGCGGCTACCGGGTCGCGTTCCACGAGTACCCGATGCAGCACGAGGTGTGCTGGGAGGAGATCGTCGTGGTCGGCGACTTCCTGCGCACCGTGCTCGCCTGACGCCGCGAGCATCCGCGGCTCGTCGCTCGACGAACGCCGCCGCGTGCCCGAAGCTGCCGTGATGTTCCCGATCCGCGATCTCCGAGCGCTGCAGCGGCGGCTCGAACCGCTGCGCCAGCACCTCGTCGCGCATCCGTTCTACGGCGCGCTCGACACGCTCGACGGCGTGCGGCGGTTCCAGACGCATCACGTGTTCGCGGTCTGGGACTTCATGTCGCTGTTGAAGGCGCTGCAGCGCGGGCTCACCTGCGTCGACGAGGTCTGGCGGCCGCGCGGCTCGGCGGTGGCGCGCCGGCTGGTCAACGAGATCGTGGTCGGCGAGGAGTGCGATGTCGACGGGGCGGGCTACGCCAGCCACTTCGAGCTCTACCGGCGGTCGATGCGCGAGTCGGGCGCCGACTCGACGCCGATCGACCGCGTGCTGGCGCGGCTCGACGCAGGCGACGACGTGTTCGCGGCCCTCACGAGCGCACCGCCGCCCGCGCGGCGGTTCTGCGAGGTCACCTTCACGTTGGTGCGCAGCGGTTCGTTGCCGGCGATCGCCGCCGCGTTCCTGTTCGGCCGCGAGGACGTGATCCCCGACATGTTCCGCAACCTGATCGCCGACCTGCACGCCCGCCATCCCGGGGGCCTGCCGACGTTGGTCGACTACCTGCAGCGGCACGTCGAACTCGACGGCGAACGGCACGGGCCGATGGCGGCCCAGCTGCTGGCGGAACTCTGCGGCGACGATTCCGCCGCGTGGCAGCAGGCGGCCGACGGGGCGGTGCGGGCGATCGAAGCGCGGCTCCGCCTCTGGGACGAACTGCACGCGCTGGTCGCCGATCGCTCGGATGCCGGTGCGGTGGCCGTCGTGCCCGTGGCCGATCGCGCGGTGGTCACGGGCGAGGCGTGAGGGAGACGCGGACCCGGCTCGGCTTGCCGTCGGGTCGCAACGGCGGTGCCTGCCCGAGCTCGTTTGCGTGGCCCGCCGGCATCGCAGCGTCCCAGGGCAAGGTCGTGGTGCGATAGTCGGTGAGCTGCAGGTCGAGCGGACGCTCCTCGGCGAACCGGCGCAGGCGTGGAGCCCCGTGCGTGGCGAACGACCAGGCGCCGGCGACGTGCCAGCCGTCGCCGACCTGGTCTGCGCTCGCTTCGAGCCAGAGCCCGCTGCGCGCGACCGACAGCACCGGATCCGCGATCGACGAGCGCGAGGCGATCTCGACCTGGTAGTCGCGGACCAGCGGTCGCTCGGTGCCGAGGAACGCCGCCGCGGTGCGGCCGGCGAGCGTCGGTTGCACCAGTTCGATGGTGCTGGCCGGCTCGGTGTCGTCGACGACCGAGCTGTGCCACTCGATCGTGCGCACTTCGGCCGCGAGCTGGGCGAGCAGGCGATTGCAGCCGAGCGTCACCGGCGCGTCGCCGCGCGCGAGCAGCACGCCGCCGAACAGCTCCACGGTGCCGAGCTGTCCGGGCAACAGGGCCAGCAGCGCCGACTCGGTGAAGCCGCCGTCGCGTTCCATGCGACGGAAGGCCGGGCCGTCGTCGTCGATGCCGATCGGCCAGGCGAGCCGGTGCGGCAGCGGGGGTGACGGCGTGGCGAGGAACGCGGTCACCGGTCGCAGCAGGAAGTCGGGAGCCGGGTCGCTCGCCGGTGGGGCGAGGTAGCGTGCGGTCACGACCAGCAGGCCGCCGTCCGGTCCGAACGCGCCACCGCGAACGGCCACGGCCAACGCCCCGCCGCTCAGGATGGCGCCCGAGAAGCTCGCGTAGGTGGTGCGGTGCTCGGGCTGGTCGAGGGTGATGCCGTCGACCTCGGTGCTCTGCGGGTGCAGCGCCTCCGGCCGGCTCGCGAGCCAGGTGCCGGACAGCTGCAGGTCGTCGCCGGTCAGCGTGTGCACCGACAGGTTCGCGACGAGGCCGGCGAACACCTGCAGCACGTGCGGATCGGCGATGCGGGCGCGTTCCGCCACTTCGACCGAGTAGTCGGCCAGGGCGCCACGAGCCTCCAGGTCGGCGAGCCGCAGTGTGCCGCCGCTGCGGGTCACGCCGCGCGCACTCCACAGCGCCGTCGCGTTCTGCAGGCGCTTGCCGGTGGTCGCCGGATCCCAGACCGTGGCCGGCAGGGCGCCGGCCGGCAGCGGCAGGTGCAGTGCGCGCACTTCGATCGGCCGCCCGAGCAGCTTGCCCATCGCGTCGAACTCGGCGACCGCCGCCTGCACCTTGTCGCGCCTGCCCTGGAACACGACCCGTTGGTCGAACGGGCCCGGGGAGTCGCCACCGGCGGCCAGCTCGACGCGCAGGCTGCCGTCGTTGATCGCGGCCAGATGGCGCTCGCGCAGCACACCGATCACCCAGTCGGGCAGGTTGCGTTCGCCGCGCGTGTCGAGCGCCAGGTCGAGTTCGGGCATCGCTTCGAACGCCGACGCACGCGGTGCGTCGACCTGCAGTTCCGGCGGCATCAGCGGCAGAAGGGAGCGCAGCACCAGCACGAGGTCTTCCCGCTGCTGGGCCAAGGACGTCGCAGCAGTGCCAGCGAGCAAGGCCGCGACCCGGAGGGCAGTTCCGAGCATGCGCGCAGCGTAGCAGGGGCGCACCGAGCGATGGCAGCGGCGCGTCGAGGGTGCCGTGCCTCGCGGCGGGACGAACGGGCACCTCGGCCGGAAGGCGTGGCCGGGCGGAGCCGATCGTTCGTAAGGTGGATCGATGGCCGCGTCCCGCTCTCCCTGGCTCGCCTGTGTCGTGGTGCTGCTCGTCGCCGCCTGTGGCGGTGGCGGTGGTGGAGCCAGCGGTGCTGGCACGTTCGGCTACGACCGCCGCGTCGAGTTGCCGCTGCTGCCGCTGCCGTTCGGCCTGCCCGAGCCGGCCCCGGTGCAGTGGCTCGACGCGTTCCCCGGCCTGACGTTCGTCCAGCCGCTGGCGATCGTGCCGGTGCCGGGCACGAACGACCTCGTGGTCGCCGAACAGGGAGGGCGGCTGCTGCGGTTCGCGAACGACCCGACGACGACCGTCGCCAACGTGATCCTGGACCTGGGCGGCCGGCTGCAGGCGGGCGGCGAGGAGGGCCTGCTCGGCCTGGCCCTCGCGCCGGCGTTCGCGGTCACCGGGCAGGTCTTCGTCTACTACTCGGCGAGCGGCCCGCGTCGCTCGGTGGTCGCGCGCTTCCAGCCCGAGCCGACGCCGAGTGTGCCGGGTCAGCTCGATCCGGACAGCGAACTGGTGCTGCTCGAGATCCCGCAGCCGTTCGCCAACCACAACGCCGGCTGCCTGCAGTTCGGCCCGGACGACATGCTCTACGTGGCGTCGGGCGACGGCGGCA
>JAEUHU010000403.1 GCA_016793305.1 Planctomycetota bacterium | reverse complement strand
GATCAGGCCGTCGAGGTACGGATACGGCCCCGTGTAGCGGATCACCTCGTCGATCGTGAAGCGCGACAGCGCCTTGAACGACGACAGGTAGAGGTCGCGCGGCTTGCCGAGCATCAGCGTCGCCATGCGGTCGTTGAAGCGGCTGCCGAGGTTGCGGAACCAGTGGTGGCGCTTCTGTTCGTAGCGCGACCAGGCGACGTCGTGGCCCGCTTCGATCGCCGCGACCAGCTTCTCGACCTCGCTCGGCGGGTTCTGGAAGTCGTCGTCGAGGATCACCGCCGCGTCGCCGCTGCAGTGGTTCAGCCCGGCCATCACCGCGTTGTGTTCGCCGAAGTTGCGCGCCAGGTCGACGAACCGCAGGTGCGGGCGGGTGCTGGCGAGCGCGCGGCACACCACCGCCGAATCGTCGGGCGAGCCGTCGTTGACCAGCACGATCTCGAGCTCGCGCCCCGCCTTGCCCATCAGCTCGGCCTCGAGGGTGGCCACGAGCCGGGCAATGGTGGAAGCCCCCCGATAGACGGGGATCACGATGGAGAGACGACGGATCACGAGGGGTCGATTCCGGCGCGCCGCGGTCCTCTGCGGCACGTCAAGGTTTCTTGACTAAAGCCCCGGTTCGGCGGACTGGCAAAGCTGGAGTCCAGACTTTCTCAGGCCAGGACTCGCCCAGCGGGCAGCCAACGGGCGGGCGGCCGGCGAATCGTCGCTGCGACCGGCCGAGCGAGCTGGATATGCTCCGCCGGGATGGCGTCGCCTGGAGCTCCTCCCCCCGACCACAACCCCCGCATGCACCAGGGCGGCAAGCTGTCGTTCCGCAGCCGGGTGCAGGACCTCGAGGACGAGCCAGGCGATCGGCTGGTCCAGGGCGGCAAGAACCCCCCGCCGCTGGCCGAATTGGTCCCGGCCGGGTTCGCCGACGTCGAGATCGAGATCGGGCCCGGCAAGGGCGCGTTCGTGCTGGCGGCCACCGAAGCCAAGCCCGACACCTTCCTGCTCGGCATCGAGGCGGCGATGGGCTACGCGTCCTTGGCGGCGACCAAGCTGAAGCAGAGCGGGCGCAAGAACGGCCTGTTCCTGGTCGACAACGGCAAGCTGTTCCTCGCCGACCGGGTCGAGCCGGCCCAGCTCGCCGCGGTGCACGTCTACTTCCCGGACCCTTGGCCCAAGCGCCGCCACGCCGGCCGCCGGTTCTTCACCGACGACGTGGTGGCCGTGCTGGCCCGGGCGATCCGCGACCATGGCTTCCTGTACTTCGCGTCCGACAACGCCGCCTACTCGGGGCAGGTCGCGCGCGTGATGGGGGCGGCGGTCGACTTCGTGCGCGAAGAGGCCGAGGAAGAACGCGTGCTCGCGGCCGGCCCCGGCCACGCGTTCACCCCCACCAACTTCGAGCGCAAGTACCTCGAGCAGGGCCGGGTGATCCGCCGCTACGCGTTCCGCAGGGTGCCGCGATGAACCGCTGGGTCGACGTCGGCGCCCTCGCCGAGCTGAAGTTCGGGCCGGGGGCGCCGGTCAAGATCGACGGCCAATGGGTGGCGCTGTTCCGCCTCGGCGAGCAACTGGTCGCGATCGACAACAACTGCTCGCACGCCAGCGCCCCGCTGTGCGACGGCACCGTGCTCGGCGAGCAGGTGGTGTGCTTCCTGCACTGCTGGAAGTTCGACCTGCGCACCGGGGCGTGCGACGTCGGCGAGCAGTGGAACCTGCGCAGTTATCGGGTGCAGGTCGTGGACGGGCGGGTGCAGGTCGATTGGCCGGGCCCCCCCGCCGACTGACGAGGCGCGCAGCGCGCCGCGTGGGGCCGGATCGAACCCGCATCGATCGCGACGGCTCGAGCGATCAGTCGTCCGCGGCGGCGACCGGCACCAGCAGCGGCTCGCCGACGCGCAGGTTCTCGTTCCGCCACAGCTGGCGGCCGTCGCGCAGCACCCAGATCGGCTTGCCGTCCCGATAGTCGACGCGGACGACCAACGCCTGCAGTTCCGGATCCGGGCAGGCAGGTGCTTGGCGCTGGCTCGAGGCATCGACCGCCAGCGACATCGCCGGCGAGGCGAACGAGCGCTTGGTGCGGCCCGGTTCCGCGAGCGGGTCGCGTCCCAGGGCGCGGCCCACGGCGTCCGAGCGATTGGCGTCCCGAGCCGGCAAGGCACCATGCGACGACAAGGCGACCGGTTGCACCCGCGGCGGGGCCATCGGTGCGGCAACGGGCTCGACGGCCCGCTCCGAATCCGACGACGAAGCCGCGTCGGCGGGGCCGGCGCAAGCCGGGCCCGACAAGAACGGGTTGCCGACGCCGAGGGCGCCGAGCAACAGCAACGCGGCCAACCACAGACACAGCTTGTGCTGCATGCGAAGGGTCGAGGGGGCGAGGAGTCTACGCACCCAAACCTCGAACCCGGCCAGGGAATTCCGTGTCGCCCGGCCGGGCCCGTGGCACCGGCACTTCGGCGGACCGGTGCTGGCTGGCACCGTTCGATCGGCTGCGTGATTCCCGCTGCACCCGCACCTAGGATCCCGCCCCTTCCAAGGACGCAACGAGGACGCTTTTGACCGACGGGATCGCGAACGACCGACTGGAGAAGCTGGAGGCGCTGCGCGCCGCCGGCCAGGCCCCCTATCCGGCCCGCGTGCCGCGTGGTGTGCCGATCGCCGACCTCTTGACCGACTTCGCCGGCAAACAGGGCCAGACCGCGACCGTCGCCGGCCGCCTCGGTCAGGTCCGCGACTTCGGCAAGCTGCGCTTCGCGCACGTCGCCGATCGGACCGGCAGCCTGCAGGTCGGCTTCCAGCGCGACACGATGCCGTCGTTCTGGCCGAACCGCAAGCTGGTCGAGGGCAACGACCTGGTCAGCATCACCGGCAAGCTCGGCACGACCCAGAAGGGCGAGCCGACCCTGTGGGCCGAAGAGGTCACGCTGGCGAGCAAGGCGCTGCGGCCGGCTCCCGAGAAGTGGCACGGCCTGCAGGACCAGGAACAGCGCTACCGGATGCGCTACGTCGACCTCTACGCCAATCCGGAGGTGCGCGATGCGTTCGCCAGGCGCAGCAAGATCGTCCGCGAGGTGCGCGCCTACTTCGACTCGCTCGGCTACCTCGAGGTCGAGACGCCGATCCTGCAGCCGATCTTCGGTGGTGCCTCGGCGCGGCCGTTCGTGACGCACCACAACACGCTCGACATGCAGCTCTACCTGCGCATCGCACCCGAGCTGTACCTGAAGCGCCTGATCGTCGGCGGCATGGAGCGCGTCTACGAGATCGGCCGCGTGTTCCGCAACGAG
>JAEUHU010000353.1 GCA_016793305.1 Planctomycetota bacterium | reverse complement strand
AGCACGGCGATCACGTCCTCGAACGTGTCGGGCTTCAGCCGCGTCAGCAGTTCGCGCATGCCGCCCGATTCGAGCTGGAAGATGCCCTGCGTCTCGCCGCGCGCCATCAGCTCGTAGGTCTTCTTGTCGTCGAGCGGCAGCGTGCCGAGGTCGAGCGGCACGCCGTGCACCTCCTGCACGAGACGCACGGCCTCCTGGAGGATCGTCAGCGTCTTCAGCCCGAGGAAGTCCATCTTCAGCAGGCCGACCTCCTCGAGCTCGGTCATCTGCCACTGCGTGATCACGTCGTCGCCGTTCTTCGCCAGCGGCACGTAGTCGCGCAGTGGCCGGTCGGCGATCACGACGCCGGCGGCGTGGATCGAGCTGTGGCGCGCCAGCCCTTCGAGCTTCAGCGACAGGTCGAACAGGCGTTTGTGCTGCGGGCTGCTGTCGCGGATCGACTTCAGCTCCGCGTCGCTCTCCAGCGCTGCCTGCAGCGAGGCGCCGGGGCCCTGCGGCACCTTCTTGCACAGCTTGTCGACGTCGGCGATCGGGAAGTCGAGCACGCGCCCGACGTCGCGCAGCACGCCGCGGCTCGCCATCGTGCCGAACGTGATGATCTGGCAGACGCAGTCGTTGCCGTACTTCTCGCGGACGTAGTGGATGACCTCTTCGCGGCGGTTGCCGCAGAAGTCGATGTCGATGTCGGGCATCGACACACGACCCGGGTTCAGGAAGCGCTCGAACAGCAGCGCGTAGCGCAGCGGGCACACGTCGGTGATGCCGAGCACGTAGGCGACGATCGAGCCAGCCGCCGAACCGCGGCCTGGGCCGACCGGGATGCCCATCGACTTCGCCTTCTGGATGAAGTCCTGGACGATCAGGAAGTAGCTGACGAAGCCGAGCTTCCGGATCACGCCGATCTCGTAGTCGAGGCGCTGCTGCACCGCCGCGTCGATGCCGCCGTAGCGGCGGATCGCGCCTTCCTTGCAGATGCGCTCGAAGTACGCGTCGGGTGGGCTGCCGTCGGCGGGCTGGAACACCGGCAGGTGGTAGACGCCGAACTCGATGCCGACCTGGCAGCGCTCGGCGATCGCGACCGACTGCGCCAGCGCCTCCGGCCAGTCGGCGAACGCCGCCTGCATCTGGGCGCGGGTCTTCAGGAACAGCTGCTGCGAGCCCATCCGGAAGCGCTGCTGGTCGGCGACCGACTTGCCGCTGCGGATGCACAGCATGATGTCCTGGGCCAGCCAGTCGTCGGCCTTCAGGTAGTGCACGTCGTTGGTCGCGACGCACGGGATGCCGAGCTCCTGCCCGAGCGCGCGCAGGGCCCGCGTGACCTTGCGCTGTGGTTCCGAACCGGTCTCCGCGACCTCGAGGAAGAACCGGTCCGGGCCGAACAGTTCCTGCAGCTGCAGTGCGGTGCGCCTGGCCGCCGCGGGATCGCCCTGCAGGATCGCCGTCGCGATCTGCGACGACACGGTGCCGGACAAGGCGATGATGCCTTCGCGGTGCTGCTGCAGCAGCTCGAGGTCGGCGCGCGGCCGGTAGCTGAACCCTTCGAGCCAGGCGCGCCCCGACAGTTTCTTCAGGTTGTCGAAGCCCCGGTCGTTCTCGGCCAGCAGCGTCAGGTCGTAGGTCGGGTTGTCGGCGCCGGCGGTCTCCTTCGCGGTGCGGCCGGCGACGTAGGTCGTCTGCCCGATCACGGGCTTGAGCTTCTTGTCCTTGCAGGCCTTGAAGAACTCGACCGCGCCGAACAGGTTGCCGTTGTCGGTCAGCGCCAGCGCCGCCTGCCCGTCCTCGGCGGCCGCCGCCACGAGCCCGCTGACCTCGGCGGGGGCCGCCAGCAGGCTGTAGTGCGAGCGCACGTGCAGGTGGACGAACGGGGGAGCGTCGCTCATCGCATCGGAAAGGCGGGCGTCGGTGGCAGGGACCGAGAGCTCCTCAGCCTAGCGAGCCGACCTGCCCTTCGAAGGTCCTTCTGCAGCATCCTGGCACCCTGCGGCAGAGCCGAGGGACCGTGCCTGCGTCGTGGCACGAGCGACATGCGCTGCCGGCTCGGCGGACCTGCGAGGCGACCGGCGTGCTGGGCTGGCGCCGAGTCTCTCGCTCGATCGGCCGTTCAACGTTCGGCGGCGTGCGACGTCGAGCTGCCGGGCATCTCGCCGAGCACGCCACACTTGCGGCCTGCCTCCTCGAACCGTTCGAGGATCTGGGCCACCTGCGCGTCGGTGTGGCTGGCGATGAACGAAGTCCGGATCAGATCCATGCCCGGCGGCACCGCCGGCTGGGTCACCGCGTTCGTGAACAGGCCGCAGTCGAACAGCGTGCGCCACAAGCGCAGCATGCGGTCCTGCTCGCCGACGATGACGGGCACGATCGGACTCGAGAGCCCGCCGGCGGTCTGGTAGCCCATCTCGGCGAGGCCGGTGCGCACCCGATGCGCGACCTGCAGCACGCGCGTGCGCATGTCGGGCCGCGTCTCGATCAGGTCGAGCGCCGCCAGCGCTGCCGCCGCGGACGCCGGCGTGATCGACGCCGAGAAGATCAACGCGCGCGCGTGGTGGCGCATCCAGTGGATCACGTGGGCCGGACCGGCGATAAAGCCGCCGAGGCTGGCGAAGCTCTTGCTGAACGTGCCCATCACGAGATCCGGGTGGATCCCGCAGTGTTCGGCGGCGCCGCGGCCGCGCTGGCCGAGCACGCCGATCGAGTGGGCTTCGTCGACCATCAGGCGCGCCCCGAACCGATCGGCCAGGGCGCGGATCTCCTGCAGCGGCGCCAGGTCGCCCATCATCGAGTAGAGGCCGTCGACGACGATCAGCATGCCGCGCTTCTGCTCGTGGCCACGCTGCAGCAGCAGTTCGAGCTCGGCGGTGTCGTTGTGCCGGAACTTGCGGACGTCGGCGAAGCTCAGCCGGCAGCCGTCGATGATCGACGCGTGGTTCTCCCGGTCGCAGAGGATGATGTCGTTCTTGCCGGCGATCGACGAGATCACGCCGAGGTTGGTCTGGAACCCGGTCGAGAAGCACAGGGCCGCTTCCTGGCCCATGAACTTCGCGAGCCGGCTCTCCAACTCCTCGTGCAGCTCCAGCGTGCCGTTCAGGAACCGCGAGCCGGAGCACGAGGTGCCGTACTGCCGGATCGCCTGCACGGCAGCCTCCCGGACCTTCGGGTGGTGGGTCAACCCGAGGTAGTTGTTGCTACCGATCATGATCAACCGCTTGCCGGCGATCTCGACCTCCGTCCCTTCGCTCCCGTGCAGCGGGATAAAATAGGGATAGACGCCGAGCGCCTGCAGCTCGCGGGCGCGGTTGAATCCTTCGCACTTCTGGAAGATGTCCAAGGCTCGGGAGCGGATGCTAGATTGGGCCGCGGACCCTGACAAAACTTTTGTACTCGCTTGGCGCAGTCTGATTCTCACGGCCGGATGGTCGGCTCGATCCTGGTCACCGGTGCCACGGGGTTCCTGGGGGGTGGTGTGGTGCGCCGGCTGCTCGCGCGCGGCCATGCGGCGGAGCAGCTTCGCTGCCTCGTCCGGGATCCGGCTCGGGCCACGGCCGCGGGCCTGCCGGCGGCGAGCCTGCTGGCCGGCGATCTCGCGGACCTGGACAACGGCCCGGCTCTGCAGGCGGCGGCGCGCGGCGTGGGCCTCGTGCTGCATCTCGCGGGCACGCTGAAATCCCTGGACCAGGCTGGCTTCGACCGGGTCAACCGCGGCGGCACCGAACGGCTGGTCGCGGCGGTCGCGGCGGCGGCGCCGGCAGCGCACGTCGTGCTGGTCTCGTCGCTGGCGGCTGCCGGGCCGAGCGTCGACGGCCTCGGCTCCGCTCGGCCGCCCGACCAGACGCAGCCGGTGTCGCTCTACGGCGCCAGCAAGCGCGCGGGCGAACTCGCTGTCGTGCGTGGGCCCCTGCCGTGGACGATCCTGCGCCCGCCGGTGGTCTACGGCCCGGGCGACGCAGCGACGCGGCTGCTGTTCCGCCAGGCGAACGCACCGCTCGTCGCCGTGCCGATGCGGCCGCGCCCGCTGTCGGTGATCCACGCCGACGACGTCGTCGACGCGGTGCTCGCGGCGGCCGATCGGCGCCCGGCCGGCGCCGTGCTGCCGCTCGACGGACCGGAGCGAACGGACACGCATGCGCTGTTGCGCACGATCGCGGCTGCGTGTGGTCGCACGGCGCGCCTCGTGCCGGTGCCGATGCCGGTCGCCGCCCTGGCGGCATGCTGCGCGGACCTGTGGGGGCGCATCCGCGGCGACGCCGGGTTCTTCAACCGCGACAAGGTGCGCGAGATCCGCGCCGCTGGCTGGGTCGCCGACGGCTCGGCGGCCCGCACCGTGCTCGGCGTCACGCCGCGCGTGCCGCTCGCGACCAGCCTCGCGGCGATCGCGCGCGCCGAGGGATTCGTGCGTCGTTGACCGGGGCTGTCCCGCGAAGAGCGAGGGTTCGCGAGTTCAACGGCCGCCGCGATGCACCTGCTGCGGCGTCGCCTGGTCGGTCGGCATCACGACGATCGAGTCGAGGTTGACGTGGGCGGGCCGCGTCACCGCGAACACCACGCAGTCGGCGACGTCCTCGGCCCGCAGCGGCCGCGTGTCCTGGTAGACCTTCGCGGCCCGCGCT
>JAEUHU010000321.1 GCA_016793305.1 Planctomycetota bacterium | reverse complement strand
CATCCTGCTCGGCTTCCTGCGGCCGCACGCGGGGCAGGCCCAGGTGTTCGGCGTCGACAGCGCCCGGCTCGGCCCCGCCGAGCGCGCGCGCATCGGCTACGTCGGCGAGGAGCACCGGCTCTACGCGACGATGACGGTCGGTGGGGCGGCGGCGTTCGAACGGGACACGCGGCCGGGCTTCCGCAGCGACTTCGTCGACCACGCGCTGCAGCGCACGGGGCTGCGCAAGGGCCAGCCGATCGTGCGGCTGTCGCGCGGCCAGCGAGCGACGTTGTGCCTGATCCTCGCGGTGGCGGGCCGGCCCGAGCTGCTGGTCTGCGACGATCCGGCCCTCGGGCTCGACGTGGTGATGCGCCGCGAGTTCCTCGACGCGCTGATCGACCTGCTCGCCGACACCGGCTGCACGGTGCTGTTCAGCTCGCACTTCCTGGCCGACGTCGAACGCATCGCCGACCACGTCGGCTTCCTGCACGACGGGGCGCTCGTGGTCGACGCGCCGCTCGAGCAGCTGAAGCAGCGCGTGCTGCGCACCACCTGGGCGCCGCGCGGCGGGGCGGTGGTGCCGAACGGGCCGCACGTGCTGCGTGCCAGGCCGCGGCTCGGCGGCCACGAACTGCTGCTGCTCGATGCGCCCGAGGCCCTGCTGGCCCAGCTGCGCGCCACCGGCGAACTGGCGCCGCCCGTGGCGCCGAGTCTCGAAGAACTGTTCGCCGGCCTGCTCGGGCCGGAAGAGTCCGGGCTGTTGACGATGCCGTTCGATTCCCTGCGTGCGGCTCCGGCCGCGGGAGGTGTGTGATGTTCGCGCTGCTCCGGAAGGACCTGCCGTGGATGGCGGTGTTCGCTGCGGCCGGGTTGCTGGTGGCGCTCGGCACCGTGCTGTTGGCCGATCCGGTCGACCTGATCCTGTTCGACTACGCGACGGCCGAAGCGACGTTCTGGACGGCGTTCGGCGGCGGCATCGGCCTCGGCTGGTTCGCCGGCATCTTCGACGAGCTGCTCGGGGCGCGCGAACTGCTGCAGCAGCGGCCGCTGTCGACGGCCCGGCTGCTGGCCGGCAAGTGCCTCGCGGTCGCCTTGGTGTTGGTCGTGTGGCAGGTGGCGCTGCCGCTGGCGGCCTTGCTCGGGTGGGTGTTCGGCTCGGCCGAGGGCTTGCCGCTCGGCGCTGGCAGCTGGCTCGAACAGCAGGCATCGCTCGCGGCCGCATGGCCGGTGGCGTTCGCGATGCTCTTCGCGGCACATCTGCCGCTCCACTGGCTGAGCCGCTTCCTGGTCGGTGGGGCCGGGGTCTACGTGGCGATGCTGCTCGGCGATGGGCTCGCCGAGCAGGACGGGAAGCACGAGCCGAGCACCTACCTTGGCGTCTGTCTCGTGGTGGCGGCGTGCTTCGCGGCGGCCACGATGGCCGGCAGCGGGCAAGCCGCCGATCGCGACCGTCCGGTGGCGCACACGATGTCGCGCGCGGGTCGTTGGTGGTTCGTGACCGTGGTCGTGTTCGCGGCCTCGGCCATGGCGATCGAGTGGGAGGCCATCGTGATCCAGCATCTCCATGGCGTCTATCCACAGCCATGGCAGCAAGGCCGCGACGTCGTGCTGTTGGCCGCCAGGGGGCCGGATTGGGTGACGAGGATCGTCGACGCGGAGCACCAACCAACCGATCGTCAGCTGACCGGCGGCAACTCGCTGTCGTGGACGAAGCGCTCGCCGTGGCTCGAACGAGACAACGAGTTCGATCAGCCGCGCTGGCGCACCCGGACCCAGTCGGTCGGTCACGTGTTCTTCGGTGGGGCCCTGTACCTGCTGGCGGACGGAACCTTGTGGCGCGAGCATGTGGGGGCGAATCGTCAGCGAAGGTTCGAACGCGTTCCGTTGCCAGGCATCGAGGCACTCTCGTCGGGCGCGGGCCTCCTGGATCTCGGGCGGCAGCATGGGCAGGCCCTGTTGGTCGCGCCCGGGCAGAGCCGCATCTGGCGAGTCGGCGCGAAGGGCCCGGAGTTGCACGAGATGGTCCTGCCGAACGAGGATCGGGTGCGCGGTGCACGCTTCGTGTGGTCGACCGACCTGCAGGATCTCGCACTCCGCAAACTGGTCGCCGAAGTCGCGGGCGTTGCCGAGAAGGAACGGAACCTGGTCGTCGTCGTCGCCGGCGAACGAGCGAACTACCTGGTCTGCGACGACCGCTTGCTCGTCGCCGCCGGCTCGTTCCTGGATGACTCCGACATCCCCGATGCCACCGACGACCCGATCGAGTTCGTGCGCACGATGCCGGCGACCGCCGAACACGTTGCATTCACGCACGAGTACAAGCCGAGCACCGCCGACGAGCACCTGGCCGTGTTCCAGGCGCAGATGGTCTCGTCGCTGCGTCCGCCAGTGCTGCAGGTGCTGGCGCACGTGCTGCCGGCCGACGCGCGGCCCGGCTGGTTGTTCGACGGCCTCGTCGTCGGTGGTCGGCGAACGTGGCTCGTGCTGCTGCAGGTCGCGATGGCTGGTGCCCTCGCCTGGTTCGCGCGCCGCTACCTGCGGAAGCTCTCCGTGCCGACCGGACTGTGGACCGCCCAGGTCGTGCTGTTCGGGCTGCCAGCCCTCGTCGTGCTGGTCGCCTGCGAATCGCCGTGGCGGTTGCGCCCGGTCGAAGTCCCGGCCCGGCCGCCGCTGCGCATCGGGGCGATGCCGATTCGTTCGGCATGAACGGCGATCCGTCCTGCGTGGCGGCTGCGGCCTCGGATAGGCTCGGTCGGTGATGCAGCTGTCGACGGTTTCGTTCGCCAGGGCCGGCGTGCCGGGCCCTGGATCCACCTGGTGCCTGCACGCCGCCATGTCGGCGCGGGTCGCCTGCGGTGAGGCCTGCTCGTGAGCGACCGCTTCACCGCCCCGGCGTCGGGCAAGCTGTTCGACCTGCTGGTGGCGCAGTTCGCGAACTGGTCGCGCAACACGCTGCGCGAACGGCTGCGCCTGGGCTGTGTGCAGGTCGACGGCGCCGTCGTCGGCCGCGGCGACCATCCGGTCGCGGCCGGTGCC
>JAEUHU010000304.1 GCA_016793305.1 Planctomycetota bacterium | reverse complement strand
ACTTCGAGATGATCAGATCGCCGGTCGCCTTCGCGGCCTTGCCGGCCTTCTTGGCAGTCTTCTTGGCAGCCATCGGTGGTCTCTTTGCTGAGAACTTCGTCCGCTTCGTCGCGGCGAAGTGCCGCGCCTCCCAGCGAACGGGCGCGAGGATCGCACGCCACGCGCGCGTCTGTCAACCGGAAACTCACGAGAAACCGCCTCTGGAAGCCCGTTCTCGCCATTTCCGGCGCGCGCCAGGTGCGACAAGGCCGGTTCGAGGGCCATTCTACGTCAAGGTGCGAAGCCTCGAGTTCGACCGAGAAACCGCTGAATGGAGGCCGATCTGCGCTCGGGGACGGCCCGGCTCGGATGGCATGCGCACGCCGCGTCGAAGGCGGCCGCGTGGACCTCGACCGGAGCACGTGCATCCCGGCCATTCCCCACCTAGATTGCGTCGCCCATGAGTTGGCGTCGGATCCTGCTGCTGTCGCTCGCCCTCGTCGTCGTGCTCGCCGGCGGCACCTGGCTGCTCGTCGATCGCTCGGCGCTCGCGACCGATCTGGTGCGACGCGAGCTGGCGGCCCTGCTGCGCCCCGCGTGCCGCGTCGCGGCGACGACGATCGAGCTCGGCAGTGCCCGGGTCGCCCTGCAGGACCTGCGCGTCGCCGATCCGCTGCAGCCGGAACGGGACCTGCTGCACGTCGAGCGGGCGGCCGTGGACGCCGGCTTGTGCTTCGGCACGCCGTGGCTGTCGGTCGCCGGCGTCGAGGTCGACGGCTTCGCGATCGAGATCGGCCCACGCTGGCCGACGCTCGCCGATCTGCTGGCGAGCCCCGGCGGCGCGGTGAGCACGGGCCCGGCACACCTGCCGGCGGTCGAACTGCGCCGCGGCCGCGTGTTGGTGCACCTGCGCAGCGACGAACCGCCCCTGCGGCTCGAGGAGCTCGAACTGGCCGCCCGGCCGCTGCCGGACGGCACCGGCCTGCAGGTGCGCGGCAGCGCCCGCTGGCCCGAACGGCAGGCGAGCCTGCACCTCGAGGGCGTCTGGTACCTCGACGGCCACGGCGAAGCGAGCGTGCGGCTCGAACCGGCGGACCCGGCCGCCGGCATCGCGTCCGACACCGCCGCCGCCGCCCGCTTCGCGCGGTTGTTCGACGCCGACATCGGCGACGTGGAGCTCGCCGGCGCGCTGCGTCGCCTGACGCTGGTGGCCCGCATCCCCGCGAAGGGCAGCGCGCCGGAACTCGAGGCCGAGGCCGAACTGGCGCACACCCGCCTGTCCGGCAGCCTCGACGGGTTCCGCATCCCGGCGATCCTGCGCGACGCGTCGCTGCGACTCACCGCCGCCACCCGCGACGAGGGCACCGCCGCCCTGCACCTGACGCAGACCACCGAGGCCGGCAACCTCGACCTCTCGGTGCGCGGCACCGCGTTGTTCGGCGAACCCCACCTCGACGTGCGCCTGCACGGCACCGGCGTCGCGATCGACGGCGGGGTGCTGGAGGCGCTCGACACGTTCGAAGTCGGCCGCGAGATCCGCCGCGCCCTGGCGCCGACCACCGGCCGCGCCGACATCGACCTGTTCCTGCGCGATCCGCACGAACC
Organism: Planctomycetota bacterium; assembly: GCA_016793305.1. The sequence continues at coordinate 4,472 of JAEUHU010000304.1, read as the reverse complement.
GGGCGGCGTCACCGAGCTCGACCTGGACCTGCGCGACGTGGCGATGAGCTACCACGGCTTCGGCCCGGCGACGTCTCGTGCGGCCTTCCCGCTGCCGATGCACCATGCGCGCGGCCGCGTGCGGCTGCGCAAGGACCTGCTGCGCATCGAGGACGTGCACGCGAACATCGCCGCGGTGGCCGGCGGCGACGTGACGCTGCAAGGGCACGTCGAGCTCGACCGTCCGGGCGGCGAGGACACCACGCTCGACATCCACGCCACCGGTGTCGGTTTCTGCGTCGAACTGCGGCAGGCGCTCGGAGCCCTGCTGCGCGACGACGGCGCGCTCTACGACCGCTTCGACGCGACCGGCACCGCCGACGTCGTGGTGACCGTGCGACCGATGAGCCAGCTGCCCGGCGGCTGGGCCGTCGAGGTCCGCCCGCAGGCCGCCAGCATGCGCTGGGCGGGCTTCCCGTACCGGCTCGACGAACTCGGCGGCACCGTGCGCGCCGCCCACGACGACGTTCGGTTCGACCTGCACGGCCGGCACGGCGACGGCCGCATGACGATGGCCGGACACCTGCCGATCGGCGACGACGTGGACCGGAGCGGTGGCTTCGCAGCGCGCATCGCCCTGCACTCGGTGGCGGTCGACGACGACCTGCGCGAGGCCGTGGCGGTGATCGCACCGGAACTCGACGAACCCTGGCGCGCGGCGGCGCCGTCGGGCCGGTTCTCGGCGGAGGTCTCGGTGCGCCGGCCGACCGGCGACGCCCCGCTGGTGCACGACGCGGCCCTCGACCTGCAGGGTGTCGACCTGCGCCTGCCGGTGGCGCCGTGGCGAGCGCTCGGCCTGCACGGCCGAGCCGTCGTGCAAGGCTCCGGCAGCGACACCCGCCTCGACTTCGACGCGCTGCGCGGTCGCCTCCGGCACGACGATCCCGACGAGGCCCAGCTGGCGATGCTCGGGCACCTGGTGTTCGGAGCCGGATGGCAGAAGGACCTGACCTTCGTCGTGCGCGACCTCGATCTCGACCGCCAGCTCGGCGCGAGCCTCGAAGGGCTCGGCGCACTCGGCCCCGGTACCTGGCAGTCCCTGGCGCCGTCGGGCCGCGTCGACCTGGTCTGCCGCTACCGCGACACGCAGGAGCGCCCCGACGACCTCGAGCTGGTGGTGCACCTGATCGACGTCGGGTCCGACGCGTCGCTGCTGCCCCACCGCGCCGAACACATGACCGGCGAGTTGGCCGTCGCCGACGGCGAACTGACCTTCAGCGACGTGCGCGCCGAACTCGCCGGTGCGAAGTTCCGTGGTACGCGCGGCCGGGTCCGCAACCTGCCGCCTCCGGACGGCCGTACCGAGATCGCGTTCACGGTCAGCGCCGACGACGTGCCGATCGACGAGCAGTTCGCCAACCTGTTCGCCGACCCGCTGCACACCGCGATCCAGAAGCGACGCCCGGTCGGTCGCGCCGACATCGCCGACCTGCAGCTGCGCTTCCTGCAACCGCAGCCCGGCAACCCCCTGCCGCTCGAGACGTCGATCCAGGGGGAGATGCGCCTGCACGGCCTCGACCTCACGCTCGGCGACGGGCCGGAGGGCATCCGGGTGCGCGACATCCACGGCACCGTGGTGCTGGCACCGAGCCGCGTGTCGAGTGCGGGTGGCGCCCTGACCGGCGCCCTGCGCTCGGTGTCGCTGCAGCTGTTCGACCACCCGTTCGAAGCGGTGAAGGCCGATTTCTCCGCCGACGCGGAACGGCTCCTGGTGCCGACCCTGTCGGCGCGCTGGCACGGCGGCACGCTCGACACCGGCAGCGCCGAACACCCGGCCCTGCAGTACGAACTGCCGGGGCCGATGGCACCCGAAGGGCGGTTGTCGGCCGACCTGCAGTATCGCTCCGTCGACGTCTACTCGTTCCTCGACACCAGCGGCTGGACCAATCCGCCGTACTCGGGGAAGGCCAGCGGGACCGCCCGCATCGAACGACTCGACGGCTACGACGTGGTCTCGGCGCGCGGCAGCGGCGACATGGTGATCCGCGACGCCGACCTCGGCGTCGTGCCCCTGTTCACGGCGATCTACGCGCAACTGCCGGCGGCCGACCGACCCCGCTTCCAGGCGATGGACCTCGCGTTCGCGCTGCAGGACCGCACGGTGCGCTTCGACCGGCTCGACGTTCGCTCCGACGTGGTCGGCGCCAAGGGCAAGGGCACGCTCGACCTCGACGGCTACCTCGACGTCGAACTGACGCTCGACAACCTGCTCGGCAGTTCGGCCGATCCGCTGCTGATGCCGCTGATCGACTACCTGGCGAAGAACATCGTCACCTTCTACCTGCACGGCTACCTGCGCGACCTGCGCGCCGAGAAGCGCTGGATCACCGAGTCGGCGCCGCGCCGGCGCGTCGCGGTGCCGCTGCCGCCAGCACCGGTGCGCGGCACGGCCCCGCCGTTCTGAGCCGGCTCGCCCAAGGGGCGACCCGGCTCAGGCCTTGCCAGGACGCCGCAACGCGGGGCCCACGCACCTCGAAATCGACACACTCGGCCCCGCTGCGTCGTCCGCTCGGCTGGCGCCACCGACAAGGCCGGTGCCGGGCGTGGTTGCGCCTCGCCCCCAGCCTCGCCACACTGCCTCCGCGATGGCGAACCTGCACGCAGTGATCATGGCCGGTGGTTCGGGCACGCGCTTCTGGCCGGCGAGCCGGCGCCTGCGCCCGAAGCAGTTCCTGCCGTTGGTCGCCGGCAAACCGCTGCTGCAGGCGACGCTCGATCGCCTCGTCGGACTGGTGCCGGCCGAGTGCACGTGGATCGTCACCAACGCCGAACTGGCGCGGCAGCTGCCGAAGGTCGTGCCGGGTTTCCCGCGGCAGCAGGTGCTGGTCGAACCAGAGGCCCGCGACACGGCTCCGTGCCTCTGCCTGGCGACGGCACACATCGCCGCACGCGATCCGGAAGCGACCATGCTGGCGATGCCGGCGGATCACGTGATCCCCGACACCAAGGCGTTCCAGCGGCTGGTGCGGCGCGGCGTGAAGCTGGCGGCCGACGGACGCACGCTGGTCACCTTCGGCATCGCCCCGACGCACCCCGCGACGGGGTACGGCTACCTCGAGACCGGCGCGCGTCTCGACTCGGCGGTGCCGGCGGCGTTCGCGGCCAAGCGCTTCCGCGAGAAGCCGGACCTGCCGACCGCACGGCGCTTCCTGAAGAAGGGCGGGTTCCTGTGGAACAGCGGCATCTTCGTGTGGACCACGCGCGCCCTGCGCCTCTCGATGGCGAGCGCCAACCCAGCACTCGCGGCCGGCACCGAGGCGATGCTGGCGGCCGTGCAGAAAGGGCGGCGGCAGGCGCTGGCGCGGGCGTTCCGCGACCTGCCGCGCACGTCGATCGACTATGGCGTGATGGAGCAGGCCGCACACGTCGCGGTGGTCGAGGCCGCCCTGCGCTGGGACGACGTCGGCTCGTTCCCGGCGCTGCACGCCGTCGGCTCGCGCGATGTGCACGGCAACGTGCACGTGCTCGGTGCCGGGAGCAGCCAGCTGTCGCTCGACAGTCGCGACAACGTCGTCTACGCCGAGGGCCGACACACGGTGGCGCTGTTCGGCGTGCACGACCTGGTCGTGGTCGACGTCGGCGACGTCACGCTGGTCTGCCCGAAGGACCGGGCCGCCGATCTGAAGGAACTGGTCGAGCACGCGCGGCGGCACGGGCGCGAGGACCTGCTGTGAGTTCGGCGCCGAGCCAGCGCGTGCTGGCCGTCGACTTCGGCGACGCGCGCACCGGCCTTGCCGCGACCGACTGGACCGGCTCGATCGTGGTCCCGCTGCCGCGCATCGAGTCGCGCGACGAAGCCGCGGTCGTCGCGGCGATCGCCGCCCTCGTGCAGGAGCGGCAGACCCAGCTGGTCGTGCTCGGCATGCCGCTGACCCTCGACGGCACGCCCGGCCAACGCGCGCAGCGCACCGCGGCGTTCCGCGATCGCCTGCAGAAGGCCCTGCCGATCCCGATCGTCACCGTCGACGAGAGCCACAGCACCGACGAGGCGCACGAGCGGTTGAAGCAGGGCGGGCTCACCGCGAAGCGCCGCAAGGACCTCGCCGACAGCATCGCTGCGCTGATCATCCTGGAGCGCCACCGGCAAACGCAGCGGCGACCCGTACCGCCACCCCCGCCCGACGCCTGACGATCCCGAGGACGGCGGGTCGGCGAAGGAAGTGCTTGGTCCCCGTAAGCCGGGTTCTGGTGTCGCCGTGAAGCGATGGCGGCCATTTCTCTAGGGCCGTTCTCGCGAACGGCCTCCAACGACCTACCCGAGGACCTGAGCGCGGGCCGCGCGATCCTCCTATTCGGTCTTCCTCCGGGTGGGGTTTGCCGTGCCGCCGCGGTCGCCCGCAGCGCGGTGAGCTCTTACCTCACCGTTTCACCCTTGCCGTCGCCGGTTGCCCGGCCGTCCGGCGGTCTGTTCTCTGTGGCACTGTCCCTGTTCT
>JAEUHU010000583.1 GCA_016793305.1 Planctomycetota bacterium | reverse complement strand
CGCCTCGACTGGCAGCTCGGCCGTGAGGACGAAGCGCTGCTCGACGGGGTCGACCTGTTCGTCGCCAACCCGGGCGTGCCCGACCACAACAAGCTGCTGCAGGCGGCGCGCGCGCGCGGCCTGCCGATGGCGCAGGAAGTCGACCTCTTCCTCGCCGACTATCCGGGCCGCGTGGTCGCGGTGACCGGCACCAACGGCAAGTCGACCACCTCGACGCTGCTGCACCGGGCCCTGCTGGCGAGCGGCGTCGACGCCCTGCTCGGCGGCAACATCGGCCACAGCCTGCTCGCCGAAGCCGCCCAGTGGCGCCAGGACCAGGTCGCAGTGCTGGAGATCTCGAGCTTCCAGCTCGAGCGCCTGTCGGCCGCGCGAACGGTGCACGGCGCCGTGTTCACGCGGATCGGCAAGGACCACGTCGACCGGCACGGCACGCTCGCCGCCTACCACGCCGCGAAGGGCCGGCTCGGCGCCGCCGCGACTGGGTTCGTCGTGCACGCCGCCGACGATCCGGTCGCCAGCGAGTACCCGTCGCCAGCCCCGCTGCGGCTGCGGTTCGCAGCGACCACGCCGGCCCCGCACAGTGCCGGCCTGCTCGACGGCTTCGTCGCCGTGCGACTCCAGCGCGAGCCCGCCGAGCGCATCGTCCACGTGGACGCGCTGCGGCTGCTCGGCGCGTTCCAGGTCGAGAACGTGATGGCCGCTGCCCTGGCGGCGCGCTGTGTCGGCGGCACCGTGCACGGCATCGGCCTCGCAATGGCGAACGCCGCCCCGCTGCCGTTCCGCTTGCAGCAGATCGGCGCGCCGAAGGGCGTGCGCATCTACGACAACGGCGTGTCGACCGAGGTCGAGTCGACCCGTTCGGCGCTGCAGGCGCTGCACGGGCGGGTGCACTGGCTCGGCGGCGGCAAGAGCAAGGACGGCGACTACGCGACCGTGGCCGCGGCCGTGCTGCCGCACATCGTCTCGGCGCACCTGTTCGGGGCCGCGGCAGAACCGTTGGCGAAGGAGCTGGCCGGCAAGGTGCCGACCACCGTGTCGATCACGCTGCGCGAGGCGCTGCCGAAGGCGCTCGCCGCAGCACTCCCTGGCGACGCGATCCTGTGGAGTCCCGCGTTCGCGTCGTTCGACCAGTATCCGAACTTCCGCGCCCGCGCCCTCGAGTTCCACGCGCTGCTCGCCGAACGGCACCTCGAAGCCTGAGCCGCGGGCGAACCGGTCTGCCACGACCGCCGGAGCTCGGTGCGGACGCCGAGCAGCGACGATGTTCCGGCGCCCGCTCGCTGCTAGACTCCGACGACTTCGATGCAGTACTGCACAGCCTGCCAGAAGGCGATCGCCACGATCGTGATCATGGACCTCACCGAAGGGGCCGTGACCGGGTCCCAGCACGTCTGCCAGGCCTGCGCCGAGAAGATCGGCATCGCCCCACCGAAGCCCCCGAAGTTCAGCGCCGAGCTGGTCGAGGACGTGCTCGGTGGCAAGACGTGGCCCCGCCAGAAGCCGCTCGAGGCGTGTGCGGGCTGTGGCATGACGCCGGCCGACTTCCGCAGCAAGGGACGGCTCGGCTGCCCACGCTGCTACGAGACGTTCCGCGGCGAACTGCTGCCGCTGCTGCAGCGCATCCACGAAGCGCAGGCGCACCGCGGCCGACTGCCGGTGCCGACGACGATGCCGGTCCAGGCCGGCGAGGACCAATCGCTCAGCGACGTGCGCCGCCGGCTCGAGGACGCCGTGCGCGGCGAACGCTACGAAGAGGCCGCTTCGCTGCGCGACCAGCTGCGCAAGCTCGAACGGGGAGGCCAGCCGTGAGCCGTGCCCGCCGCGGCGACAAGGGCCCCGAGTTCCGCCCGGGCACGTGGCTGCTCGGCACCGGCCCCGAGTCCGACATCGCGATCTGCACCCGCGTGCGCCTCGCACGCAACCTGCAGGGCTACCCGTTCGCGCCGCGGCTCGACGACGCCGACGCCAGCGAGCTCTACACGTTCGTGGTCGGCAAGCTGCAGAAGCCCGGCCTGCCCGAAGCGCTGCAGGTGCTGGACCTGGCGCCGGTCGACGAGCTCGAACGCACGGTGCTGGTCGAACGGCACCTGATCAGCCGCGAGCTCGCCGGCAGCAAGCGCCGGACCGGCGTGGCCGTCGACACCGAGGAGAGTGTCGCGGTGATGGTCAACGAAGAGGACCACCTGCGCGTCCAGGTGTTCGCGCCGGGCCTGCAGCCCGAGGCCACCTGGCGCCGCGCCGAACGGCTCGACGACGCGCTGATCGAGCGGCTGCCGATGGCTTGGTCCGAGGAGTTCGGCTTCCTGACCGCGTGCCCGACCAACACCGGCACCGGGCTGCGCCTGTCGGTGATGCTGCACCTGCCCGGCCTCGTCTGGTCGGAGGAGATCGACAAGGCGACCAACGTCGCCCAGAAGATCCACCTGGCGGTGCGCGGCCTCTACGGCGAAGGCAGCCGGGCGCTCGGAGACTTCTACCAGGTCAGCAACCAGATCACGCTCGGCCGCGACGAGCAGACGATCCTCGGCGAGGTGCAGCTGGCGGTCGGGCGCATCGTGCAGTGGGAGCGCGAAGTGCGCGCCGCCCTGCTGCGCGGCTCGGCCCGCGTGAAGACCCTCGACCGGGTCAACCGCGCGCTCGGCACCCTCGAGCGGGCCCAGATCCTCAGCAGCGAAGAGGCGCTCGGCTGCCTGTCGGCGATGCGCTTCGGGATCCGCGAGAAGCTGCTCGACGGCTTCGAGATCCCGGCCGTCAACCGCGCCCTGCTGCTGTCCCAGCCGGGCCACCTGCAGCGGCACACCCGCGAGCTGCTGAAGCCGGAAGAACGCGACCAGCGACGGGCCCAGCTGTTGCGCGAAGTGCTCGGCTGCGGCCGCTGACCGGCGAGCGGGCGTCGGCTGCCTCGCCGGCCGCTTCCCGGGGGCGCAAGCTCCACCGGCGGCGCGCGACCGGCCGCCGCCTCCGGCCACGAGCCCAGAGCCACCGGGCCGAGGGGCGAAGTGTGGGCCTTCGAGACTGCGGCCCCGGCCGTTCGTCGAGAAATCCGCCACTTGCCTCAGCCTGGGCTGGAAGTGCAAGTGAGGTAAATCCTAAACAACTGGCATCCGATCTAGGGTCGGGTACAGCACAGCCCCCGAGGTCCACCGCGCATGTTCGATCGATTCACCGACCGCGCCAAGAAGGTCATGAGCTT
>JAEUHU010000581.1 GCA_016793305.1 Planctomycetota bacterium | reverse complement strand
GTCGCGCGCGAGACCATCGGGAAGTCCGCCTTGACGCGGTTCCAGACCTCGTCGGCGCTCGGGTGATCCTCGGTCGCCAGCACGTAGGCGGCGATCGCGACGCGCTGCGCGGACGGGCGGATGCCGGCGCGCTCGAGCTTGTCGATCAGTTCCTGGTGGGAAGCGGTGCTCACGATGGATTTAGACTATGTCCAAACTTCGGCCGGGTCAAGCTCGGACTTGAGGGCGGACCACGAGCACACACCGACGCCCCGATGGCAGCGAGCCGTTCCCTCGGGCTTCAGGCCAACTTGCCGGCGACCTGCAGCAGCCGCAGGACGATCTTCTCGACGGTCAGAGCGGTCTTGGCGTCGGCAAGCTTGCCGTCGGGCCCGAACGCGCTGCCGGCGTTGCCGAGCGCGAACTGCTCGGTCAGCACCAGCAGCCCGATGTTCATCAGCACCTGGCGCAGGTGCACGAGCGCGCGCAGGCCACCGAGCGCCCCCGGCGAACTCGCCATCACCGCGGCGACCTTGCCGGCGAACACCGACCCACCCGGTTCGGCGGCGTACGGCCGCGACAGCCAGTCGAGCGCGTTCTTCAGCACCGCCGGCAGCGACGCGTTGTACTCGGGCGTCACCACCAGCATCGCCTCGTGCGCCTTCACGAGCGCGCGCAGCCGCACCGCCCCCTCGGGCAGGCCCTGCGCCGCTTCGAGGTCGCCGTCGTAGAGCGGCATCCCGAAGTCGCGCAGGTCGACGAACGTCGCCTCGAGCCCCTTCGCCGCCGCGAGCGCTGCCGCTGCACGCGCCAGCTGCTTGCTGAAGGCCCCGCTGCGAGTCGAACCGGCGACGACGAGGAGCTTGCTCATGGCACAGGCGTATCCGAGTCGGCACCGCCGCACCATCGTCGGCCGGCCGCCGTCGTGAGCCTCGAGCCGCACGCGGACTCAGGGCGGCGTGATCTCGATCCCCTGCATCACGCGTCGCGCCTCGGCTTCGCCGGCCGCCCAGTCGCCCTTCGCGAAGGTCAGCGTCACGGTCACCGCCTGGTCCGCCCGCAGGAACGACACCACGAGGCAGTGCAGTTCGGCAGAACGGCCGAACCGGCCGTGCAGCTCGACTTCGATCACGGGCTGGCCAGAACGTTCCCCGGGTTCGAGCCGATCCACGGTGATGCCCGGAAGGGCCGCGAGCTGGTCGCGGTTCTGCTGCACGAACTGCTGGAAGTCGGCGACCGCGCCGCGTGGCACCGCCTGCACGTTGAGGTTGTTCGCGAAGCCTCGCGCGGCCGCAGCCTCGTCGACGAGCACCTTGACGCCCCGGATCTCCCGCAACGCGAACCCCTTCGGCACGGGCACCGACAGGCCGAGCTGCGCGTGTTCCCACCGATCCCCACGCACTCCCTGGCTCTCGGCCGCTCGTTGCGACCGTTCCTCCGCAGCCGCTGTGCTCGCCGCCGCCGCGGCGTCCTCTTCGAGCACGGGCACCGCCGCGGCGAGCTTCGCCAGCAGATCCTGCTCCAGCTCGTCGAACGGCACCCGCACGTAGTCGACGACCCGCCCGTGACGCTGCAGGCTGCCGCTCCTCTTCCCTTTCGACATCCGCTGCTCGAACTGGACCGCGTCCTCGTCGCGATCCCAGCAGATGCGCCAGACGACCCCACGCGATCCAGGGCCATTCTCCCCCTCCACGATCGCGAGCGTGTCGCCGTCCCAGCCACAAGCGCCCTGGAACGCTTCGTCCGTGCTGGCGCCGCGCTGCCGCAGGAGGTCCTGCAGCAGCAGTTCGCCGATCGTCGTCGATGCGACCACGCGCAGCCCCCCGAAGTCCGGCAGCACGACCTGCTGCGGCAGGTCGCGACCGAGCTTGTCGGCGTGCAGCAGCTGCTCGGTCGACGTCGGCGGCTCCGTCCACAACTTCGCCAGCGCCTCGCGCCC
>JAEUHU010000158.1 GCA_016793305.1 Planctomycetota bacterium | reverse complement strand
TCCGTCGACGAACTGCTCGGCCGCCCTGCTCCCGCCCCACAGACCTCGCCGCGCTGATCGCGCGGGTCACTTGCCAGCGGGCTTCTTGTCAAAGCCCTTCTTGCCGCCCGCCGGCTCCCGCTGCCGTTCGGCCTGCTGCTGCAGCACCTTGACCGTGTAGCCGCCGACCATCGCGCCATCGCGCAGGTAGAGCCAGTCGCTGAGCTCCGCCAGCTTGCACTCGACCTTGCTGCCGAGCTTGCGATCGGGGATGTCGAGCGGGTCGTTGGCGAGTATCCCGCGCACCACGTCGCCGTCGACCGACTGCACGTTGATCCAGATGTGCTCCTTGCCCCCGGTACGGGTCGCGAACGGGAACTTCGCCGACAGCTCGCCGCCCTTCTGGAAGTGGGCGAGCGCCTCGGGCCAGGTCTCGCGCGCCTTCGCCATCGCCGCAGCCATCGCCGCGGCGTCGTTCGCGGCGAGCACCGGCACGACGGGTTCGCCGAGCGTCGCCGCGACCGGGAAGTCGGTGCGCAACTTGGCCTGGACCTCCGAACCAGCCGGCACGACCCGGCGATCGCAGTGCCAGGTGAGCCCGAGCACGTCGTCCCCCCACAAGGCCGCCGCGACCTTGCCGAGCAGCTTGCACCGCGCGTCCTCCGCGTCCTTGCCGACCGCACCGTACATCTGCAGCCGCAGCAGCTGCCGATGCTCGCCCAGCACCCGCCGCGCCCGCAGGTCGTCGTACTGCTGCAGGTCCTCGGTCGGCAACGGCTGACCTTCGGCATACTCGACCAGCACCAGTTCGTCGTCGACCTTGACGAACACGCCAGCGTCGAGCACGGCGACGAAGCGCTCGGTGTTGTCGTCGTCGCGCGAGCCGAACGGCTTGCCGAACTCCTTGCCGAGGCGGGCCCGCAGGTCCGCTTCGTCCACCTTCCGCTCGTTGCCGACGAACAGCACGAGGCTCGACCGCGTGGTCGGCGTCAGCACCCCGAGCGGGTCCTCGCCGAGCAGCTCTTCGCGCAGCTCCGCCTCGTCGCCGTCGAACGCTTCGAACGTGCCGAACGCGGCCGCCCCGAGCCCACGCACGTCGCGGCCGAGCAGCGCCGCAGCGACCCCGGCCAGCACCCGGTAGGCGTTGGCGCGCGCGGCGTCGTCGGCGCAGGCGCTGGTCGCCAGCACGATCAGGTGCGCCCGGTGGCCGGTGACGACCTCGCGGTCCTCGTCGTCGAGATGCTCGATCGCACTCGCCGGCAGTTCGCACGGCGTGGCCTTCGCCTCGAGTCGCCACGTGACTCCGTCGCGGCCACCGACCAGGGCGTCGCTGTCGGCGGCGACGAACGCATCGGCCGGCGCTGCGGCCTGGGCGACCTCGATGCGCAGCACGCGCGCGAGCCGCTTGCGGAACGGTTCGGCAGCGATGGTCCGTGGGGCCTGCAGCAGCAGCGTGATCGACGGCTGTGGCGCCACGGCGGTGGCCGGCGGCTCCTGCCGGGTGGGTTCCTGGGCACGGACGATCCCGGGCCATGCGGCGAGAGCCAGCAGCAAGACCGAGGACCCGAGGCGAGCGGCGAGCGACGGTGGCATCATGCCGGCAGCTTCCGATCCGCCCCCCGCGCCGTCCAGCAGGCGCCCGCTAGCATCCGGCGATGCAACGCCTCGTCCCGCTGGCCCTGCTCGGCCTGCTGCTGCCCATCGCGTGCCGGGCGCATCCACCGAGCCCCGCCCCCGCTCCGCTGGTCGACAGCGACCTGCGGCCCCGCTTCGCCGCGTTCGGCCTGCCGCCGCGCGGCCAGGGCGCGCGCCCGACCTGTTCGATCTTCACCACCGTCGCCGCCTTCGAGTTCGCGCTGGCGACGCTGCGCGGCCGCGGCCAGCGGCTCAGCGTCGAGTACGCGAACTGGGCCGCGAACGCCGCCACCGGCCGGTCCGACGACGGCGACTTCTTCCAACATGCACTCGCCGGCTACGAGACGTTCGGCCTGTGCCGCGACGAACTGTGGCCGTATGGCGCGACGTTCCCCGACGGCGCCACCCCGCCACCGTCAGCGCTGGTCGACGGCGGTCGCCTGCTCGGCGAAGCCGGCACCCGCCTCGGCATGCACTGGCTGAAGCTGCCGGACGGCAAGCAGGGTCTCGACGACGCGCAGTTCCGCGCCGTGCAGCAGACGCTCGCCGACGGCTGGCCGGTCGCGGCCGGCAGCGGCCACAGCCGGCTGCTGGTCGGCTACCGCCGCGATTCCAGCGCCCCGGGTGGCGGCGTGTTCCTGACGTTGGATTCGGCACTCGCCGCGTTCGCCGAGGTCTCGGCCGACTACGTGAAGAACGAGCTGTTCGACGTGTTCGTCGTCACGGTCTCTGCCGGATAGCGTGCCGCCATGAAGCCGCGTGTGCTCGTCACCCGCCACGTCTACCCGGCGGCGATCGCGATCCTGCAGGAACACTGCATCGTCGACTACCAGGACACCTACGAGGTGATGGACGAAGCGCGCCTCGCCAAGCGGCTGCAGCACGCCGAGGGCGTCGTCTGCCAGCTGACCGACCCGCTGACCGCCGCGGTGCTCC
>JAEUHU010000141.1 GCA_016793305.1 Planctomycetota bacterium | reverse complement strand
GTGAAGCTCAGGATGTCGCTGAACGTCACGCGCGAGCCGCGGAAGCCCGGCGTGCTGACGTTCGCCAGGTTGTTGCCGATGACGTCGATGTAGGACTGGTGGACGCGCAGTCCCGAGAGTCCCGTGTAGAGCGCGGTGCTGACCATGGTTCTTCGTCCCTGGTGGTGAGGTGGCGGGCGTGACTCAGGCCGTGGCCTGGGTGATGCCGAGCACCGAGCGCAGGTCCACTTCCTTGCCGTCGGTCAGCTTGAGGCGCACGTCGCCGGACTCGGCGACGTAGATCGAGTCGACCGTGCCCGACGAGGTCTTGCCGCCCTCGACGGCGAACGTGACCTCCTTGCCGAGCAGGGCGCTGCCTTGGCTCAAGCCCTGCGCACGCGCCAGGACGCCCTGGTAGTCGAGCAGCTTCAGCATGTTGCTGTTCAGGTCGCGCTGCTCCTGCATGCTGGTGTAGCTCGCCATCTGGTTCATGAAGCTCTCGTTGTCCACCGGCTCGAGCGGCGTCTGGTTCTTCAGCTGCTCGGTCAGCAGCTTCAGGAACGGGTTGTCGCCGAAGCTCGCGGACGACGTGGACATCACGCCGGTGCCGGAGGAGGTGGTCGAGGAGACGTTCGAGGTCGTGGTCATGGTCGGTGGTGGGTTCAGGCCCAGAAGTCGAGTCCGTCGGCGGAGACGAAGCCGCCGGTGCGTGCGCCGAAGAGTTCGGTGGGAGGTGGTTGGTCGTGGTCGTGGGCGGCGCCGCCGTGGCCACCGCCGTGGGCATGGCCGCGGTTACCGCCGTCGCCGCGTGTCTCGATCGACGCGCCCGTGACGTCGAGGCCGGCCTGCTGCAGGGTGTGCTTCAACTCGTCGAGGTGGCGCTGCAGCAGCTGCGCCACGTCGGCGCGTTCTGCCGTGACGCTCAGCGACAGCTGGTTGCCGGCGGTGACGACGAGACGCAGGTCGAGCTCGCCGAGATCGGGTGGCTCGAGACGCATGCGCATCTCGCCACCACCCTCGGTCAGCTGCATCAGGACCTGCTTGAACACCGAGTCGCGCGCGTGCTCGAGCAGTTCGGCCGAAGCGGCCGAACTGGTGCGGTAGCCGGCGACGGTGGCTGGTGCGCGCAGCACCGTGTTGGCGCGTGCTCCAGGCCCCTCGATGCCGCGGGTCGGCGCCTCACCGGCGCGTGCCGCACCGACCGCGCCGACGCCGCGCCCCGCCTCGCCGGCCACGACGGTGGCCGGTTGCTGGGCGGCGTGCTGCACGAACGCGACGATCAGGGGCTCGGCGGAGGGGCGGCCGCCGGAGGAAGTGCGGGGAGAGTCGGTTCCTTTGCCTGCAGTCTCCTGCCGCCCCGACTCTCCCCCAGAAAGCGATTCGGTGACCTCCGGCTCCTGCGTCGGCTGGGCCCCGTGCGAGCTGGTCGCCTGGGCCGTGTCGAGCGACGTCGATGCGTCGGCCGGCGTCTCGTCGCGCGGCCGGTCCGGTTCGGTCGAGGGGGCCGTCGGCGTCTCCGCCGGCTCGGCCTCGTCGGTCGCGGTGTCGCGTTCCTGCTCGACCTCGGGCTCGGCATCGGCCCGCACCGCCTGGTCGAGCACCTGTGCGAAACGGTCTTCGCGCCAGGCGGCGAGGCTCGCCGCCTGCGGGACCGCCATGGGGTCCATTTCGACACGTCCGTGCAGGGTGATCAGCATCGCCGCAGTTCCTTCGATT
>JAEUHU010000140.1 GCA_016793305.1 Planctomycetota bacterium | reverse complement strand
ACGTCCTCGTAGGCCGGGTCGTGGATCGCCAGCTCGAGTGCGATGCTGAGCATCGTCGCGCAGTAGAACGCCATCCACGCGGTGCCGTCGGCCTGTTCCAGCGTGCCGCCGTTCGGCAGCGGCTGGCTGCGGTCGAACACGCCGATGTTGTCGAGCCCGAGGAAGCCGCCGCCGAACACGTGCTTGCCGTGCACGTCCTTGCGGTTGACCCACCAGGTGAAGTTCAGCAGCAGCTTGTGGAACGCGCGCGCCAGGAACTGCAGGTCGCGCTGGCCGCGGTGGCCGGTCATCTTGTAGACGCGCCAGCACGCCCAGGCATGCACCGGCGGGTTCACGTCCTGGAACGCGAATTCGTAGGCCGGGATCTGCCCGTTCGGCGCCATGTACCACTCGCGCAGCAGCAGCAGCAGCTGGTGCTTGGCGAACTGCGGGTCGAGCTTCGCGAACGGGATCATGTGGAACGCCAGGTCCCACGCCGCGTACCACGGGTACTCCCACTTGTCCGGCATCGACACGACGTCGCGGTTGTAGAGGTGCGCGAAGTCGCTGTTGCGCCCACGCTGCCGCAGCGGCGGCGGCGGCGGCTGGGCCGGGTCGCCGGCGAGCCAGGTGCGCACGTCGTACCAGTAGAACTGCTTGCTCCAGATCAGGCCGGCGTAGGCCTGGCGCTGGATCGCCACCGCCTCGGCGTCGGCATCGCGGCCACACAGCTCCTCGTAGAAGTGGTCCGCCTCCTCGCACCGCGCCGCCAGCACCGCGTCGAAGCCCGGCCCGAACGGATCGGGCAGCCGCCGGTCGGCGCGCGACAGGCGCAGCCGCAGCCGCGCCGAACCGTGCCCGGGCAACACCAGCAGGCAGTGGAACGCGCACTTGCTGCCGTGCTTCTGCGGGTTCACCGCCAGCCGGTTGCCGCCGACCACGTAGTCGTGGAAGGCGTCCTTGACCGGCGCGGTCGGGTCGCCACTGCCGTAGAGCCGCACCACGTTGGTGTCGTTCTCGGTCGCCAGCACGCCCTGGCACACGCCGGCCTCGGCGTCGAGCTCGAGCGCCATCGGCGGCAGGTCGGCACCGGTCGCGACGAGGCGCCGGTCGCCGTCGGCCACGATCGAACCGCGCGGCCAGTAGCCCTCGCTGTGGCGCCCCCACGCCCAGGTGTTGCGGAACCACAGCTGCGGCAGCAGGTGCAGACGCGCCGCGTACGCGCCACGATTGTGCACCTCGATCACGATGCAGAGGTCTTCGGGATCGGCCTTGGCGTAGCTGACCTCGACGTCGAAGTAGCGGTCGCCCGCGAACACACCGGTGTCGGCCAGCTCGTACTCCGGCTCGTGCCGGCCCCGTCGCTGGTTCTCCTGGACGAGTTGCGCGTACGGGAACGCCGCCTGCGGGTACTTGTAGAGGCCGCGCAACCACGCCGCGGTCGGCAGCGCGTCGAGGTAGAAGTACTCCTCCTTGACGTCCTCGCCGTGGTTGCCCTCGGGGCCGGCGAGCCCGAACAACCGCTCCTTCAGGAACGGGTCGCGTTCGTTCCACAGCGCGAACGAGAAGCACAGCCGGCACTGCCGGTCGGTGATGCCGAACAGGCCGTCCTCGCCCCAGCGGTAGGCGCGGCTGCGCGCGTGGTCGTGCGGGAAGTAGGTCCAGCAGCTGCCGTCCGGCGAGTAGTCCTCGCGCACCGTGCCCCACTGCCGCTCCGACAGGTAGGGGCCCCAACGCGACCAGTTGCGTTCGCGGCGGACTTCCTGCTGCAGACGTTCGCGTTCGCGGTCGGGACGAGGGCTCATCGCGGCGCTGGTGTATCCGCCGGATGGCGGGCCTGCATCAGTCCGTCGCCAGCATCTGGTGGAACGTGCTGGGCAGCGGATCGCGCAGTGCGAGCCGAGCTCCGCTCCGCGGGTGCGGCACGGTCAGTTCCCCGGCGTGCAGCAGGAACGTCGGGCCGAGGTCGGCTCGCGAGCCGTAGCGCGCATCGCCGACGATCGGCAGGCCGAGATGGGCCAGGTGCACACGGATCTGGTGCTGGCGGCCTTCGTGGGGCACGACCTTCAGCAGGGTCATGTGGCGCACGGTGCGCACGACCTCGTAGTCGGTGCGGGCCGGGCGACCACGATCGTCGACGGTGACCTTCGGGTCGCGGCGATCGCCGCCCGGCGCTTCGTAGAGCGGAGCGATCACGCTGCCGCTCGGTCGCTCGGGCACGCCGTGCACGATCGCCCAGTAGGTCTTCTCGGCGGTGCCTTCGCGGAACGCGCCGGTCAGGCCACGCAGGCCCTGCGGCGACAGACCGATCGCCAACAGGCCCGACGTGCCGCGGTCGAGGCGATGGGCCGGCCCCGGCCGGAACGTGCCGGTGCGGATGCCGAAGCGCTGGTGCGCGAGCCAGTCGGCGACGCTCTGCTTCTGGCCGGTCCCCCCGTGCACCGCGAGCCCGGCCGGCTTGTGGATCATCAGCACGTCGTCGTCCTGGTGGACGATGCGCAGTTCCAGCGCCAGGGTGCCGGCCGCCGGCCGCACCGGCACCGCGGGTGGCAGCGGCGCCGCAGCCTTCGCGGCGGCCCGCAGGTCCGCTTCCGGCAGCTGCAGCTGCACCTTCATGCCGGGCAGGAGCCGCAGGTCGCCGGCGACCTTGCCGCCGTCGACCCGGATCGTGCCGCTGCGCACGTGCTTGAAGATCGCCGCGAGCGGCATCTGCTTCAGCAGCTTGCGCAGGAAGCGATCCAGCCTTTGGCCGGCTTCGTGCTCGGTGACGAGGATCTCGCGCATGGCAAGTAGCGGGACCATAGGCAGCGCATCGGCGAGGTGCCATCTTCGGGACCACGCGGGACGGCGCGAACGTCCCGATCTGCGACGCGCCGGCCACACCTTGCGCACGCCTGCGCTCGTGCGCCACCATGCCGAACGTGTCCCAGCGGTCGTTCTCGTTCCTGCTGTTGCTCGCCGTCGGCTGCAGCAGCGGCGGCAGCGCACCGCCAGCACCCTCGCCAACCCCGACCCGCACGTGGCAGATGGGCATGGCGGTGACGCCGCCGGTGCTGACCGTCGAATCGGTGCTGGCGGGCATCGACTCGTTCGCCCCGCACGTCGAGCTCGCCGCCTTCCACTCCGAACTGCCGTGGAGCGACCTGCTGGCCGGCATGACCCCGACCGCGATCCTGCAGCGCGACCAGACCGACCTGGTCGCCTACCTGCGGCAACGCGGGCTCGGCATCGCCTTCGTGCTGGACCTGACCGACGGCCTGTCGCGCAGCGACGAGGCGCCACAGCTGGTCGCCGCCGGCCGCAGCCTCACCGAACCGGCGATCCAGCAGCTGGCCCGCGACTACGCGCTGGCGGTCGCGACCGTGCTGCACCCCGAGTACCTGGGGCTCGCCGCCGAGACGAACCTGATCCGCGCCGCGGCGCCGGCGCCGCTCTACGCGGCCGTCGTCGCCACCGCGAACGCGATCCACCAGGACCTCCTGTCCGCGAACGTCGCCACGTTGGAGTTCGTCAGCGTGCAGGTCGAGACCGCCTGGGGCCTGCTGCCGCCCGGGCCGTTCGAAGGCATCGCCCAGGACCTGGCCGACTTCGCCTTCGCCGAGGCGATCGGGCTGTCGTCGTATCCGTACTTCGCCTACTCCCACCCCGACGACGTTCCGGCCGACTACTACGCGCGGCTGGCCGACGAGGCCGGCCGGCCGGTGCTGGTCAGCGAAGGGGGCTGGACCAGCGCGTCGCTGCCAGGGGCGCCGTTCGGCGCGATCGCGTCGTCGCCCGAGCTGCAGGCCCGCTACGTCGAACGCCAGGGCGAACTGCTCGCCAGCGTCGACGCGCTCGCGTGGCTGCACCTGCTCTACGCGGATCCGGACCTGGGCAGCTGGCCGCAGCCGCTCCCGCCGACGCTGCCGCTGTTCACCAGCATCGGGTTCACCGACCAGACGTTCGCGCCGAAGCCCGCCCACGCGGCCTGGCTCGACCTCGTGGCGCGACCGGTTGCTCACTGATCCGCGCGCCGGTGGACCGCGACCGGCTCACGGCTTCTTCACGATGACCGGCGGCAGCGCCTGCCCCTTCGGCACGAAGCGCATCGACACCGAGTTCACACAGTGGCGCGTGTTCTTCGGCGTCATGCGCTCGCCCTCGAACACGTGGCCGAGGTGGCCGTCGCAGTTCTTGCAGGTGATCTCGACGCGCACCATGCCGTGGCTCGTGTCCTCGTGCCGGGCGACCGCGCCGGGGATCTCGTCGTCGAAGCTCGGCCAGCCGCAGCCGCTGTGGAACTTGGCGTCGCTCTGGTACAGAGGCGCATTGCACTGCCGGCAGAGGTAGGTGCCCTCGGCGTCCAGGTCGGTGTACTCGCCCGTTCCGGCGCGTTCGGTGCCCTTCTGGCGGATCACGTACTCTTCGAACGGCGTCAGCGGGTTGTAGGCAGGCTTGCCAGCGGGCTTGGTCATCGGCGCAGGAACGGTCGGTTCGGTGGATTCGGGTGACTCGGTCGGGGCGTTCGCAGCGACGCCGGCGACGCTCTCACCGGCCTGGGACGGTCGCGGCGCCTCCGACGGTTGGGTGCACGCGACGACGAACAGCAGGCTGAGTACGGCGAGTGGGCGCATGAGGTTCGCTTCGCTCCCGGGCGCAGCCGGGATGCGGCCCATGCTACGACAAGGCGCGAGGGAAGTGCCGCAGGGACTCCGTGCTCGCTCAGACCGAGCGCACGGGTTCGCGACGGCGCCCGCCGCGGCTCGCGTCGGCAACCGGCAGCCGCAGCAACGAGACCAGGAATGCGCGCGCCGCCGCAGCACCGTCCTCGTCGCAGCCGACCAGCAGGGCCTCGATCCGCGCGTCGAGGTCGCCGAGGTCCACCGGCTCGAGGTTCTCCGCCGCCGGCAGACACGCTCGTAGGCTCGCCCAGGTGCCCGGCGCCATCGCGACCAGTTCGCGGAGTGCCAGGAGCGCCTCGTCACGATCCTCGGCGAGCAGGTGCTCGACCAACCGCTGCCGGCCCAGCCGTTCGAGCAGCTGGTGGAACGGCCGCGGCCGCCGCTGCATCGCGCCGACCATCTCGGCCTCGTCGAGCAGCGAGCGCTGCACGAAGCCGCTGTCGCGCTCGACCTCGACGAACCGGCCATGCTCGCCGTGCCACGCGACGCCGCGGCCCCGGCCTTCGTCGTGCTCGACGTGCTCCCCGGCCCGCAACGCCGCCAGCACCGCCGCGATCTGCTCGGCGCGCAGCGCTCGCTGGTATGGGTCGGTGGGTCTGGGAGCGGCCATGGTGCAGGAGGCATCGACGCGCCAGCCTCCGTGGGCGAAGTCGATTCCGGACTCCAACACCCCGCACCACCGCCCGCTTGCCCCGGCGAAGGCCGTAGTCGGGACCCGCCCAGGCCGCAGCGGGCTCGGCCGCGGACCAAACTCAATGGCAATCCGCACAGTTGGCGACGTTGGTCCGGAGCCCCCGCCCCTACCGTCGGTCCATCATGAAGAAGACGATCACCACCGAGAAGCTCCAGGCCCTGCGCAAGGGAGCCGAAGGCTTCCTCCTCGTCGACGTGCACGACCAGGTCGCGTTCGCGCGCGACCACATCCCCGGCGCGCGCAACGTGCCGCTCGGCACCGACGGGTTCGCCGCGGCGGTCGCCGAGAAGAACGCCGGCAGCCGCAGCCGCCGGGTCGTGCTCTATTCGGCCGGCAACGGCTGCGAGGCGTGTGCTACGGCCGCGAAGCTGCTGGTCGACGACGACTTCACCAACGTCGTGCAGTACGAGGGCGGCCTCGCGGCGTGGAACGAGCAGAAGCGCGCGCGGCTCGCGCGGAACGCCAGGTAGGCCCGGCCGGCGCGACGGCGACCTGGTGAATCACGCCCGCTCGAGGCGC
The DNA here is from genome assembly GCA_016793305.1 of Planctomycetota bacterium. Next base: position 15,409 of record JAEUHU010000140.1, on the reverse strand, counting down.
GCCCCCGTCGGCGCATCGACGATCTTCCAGCCCGCCGCCGCGATGCGATCGCGGATCGCGTCCGCCGCCGCGAAGTCCTTCCGCTGCTTCGCCGCCTTGCGCTCCCCCAGCAGCGCCACCAGCTCGGCCGGCGCATCGCCCGTCGCGTCGGCCTTCGGCTCGCCGCCGAAGCACCCGAGCACGTCGTCAGCGCGCGCGAACACGGCCAGCGCCGCCTTCGCCCCCGCCACCGACACGGCCGCCTTGTTGACGACGCCGACGAAGTCGAACACCGCCGCCAGCGCCCCGCTGACGTTCAGGTCGTCCTGCATCGCCGCGGTGAACGCGTCGTTCGCCGCCCGGCTCGCCGCCACCAGATCGTCCGCACCCGCGCGCTCGAGCCCGTCGCGCACACGCACCAGCTTCTGCCGGCACTGCTGCACGCGCCCGATCGCCGCCCGCGCCTCGTCGAGCCCCTTCAGCGTGAAGTTCAGCGCTTGCCGGTACTGCACCCGGACCAGCGCGTAGCGCAGCTCGAGCCCCGAGTAGCCCTTGCCCAGCACGTCGGCGACCGTGAAGAAGTTGCCGAGGCTCTTGCTCATCTTGGTGCCGTCGACCAGCAGGTGCCGCGCGTGCATCCAGATGCTCACGAACGGCTTCCCGGTGTGCGCCTCGGTCTGCGCGATCTCGCACTCGTGGTGCGGGAACATGTTGTCCTCGCCGCCGGTGTGCACGTCGATCTGCTCGCCGAGCAGGTCCATCGACATCGCCGAGCACTCGATGTGCCAGCCCGGGAAGCCGCGCACGCCGCCGCGGAACGGTGCGTCCCACTGCATCTGGTGCTTGGGATCGACCTTCCACAGCGCGAAGTCGCGCGGGTCCTTCTTCTCCTCGTTGACCGCGACGCGCGCCCCGGCCTCGAGTTCGTCGAGCACCTTGCCCGACAGCTTGCCGTAGCCCGGGAACCTCGCGACCTCGAAGTAGACGTTGCCGTTGGTCTGGTAGGCGACGCCCTTCTGCAGCAGGTCGTCGATGATGCGCCCCATCTGCGCGATGTACTCGGTCGCACGCGGCATGTGGTGCGGCAGCCGCACAGAGAGCTTCTGCTGGCAGTCGTGGAACTCCGCCTCGTACTTCTTGGCGATGTCCCACGCCGTCAAGCCGGTCTTGCGCGAGGCCGCCTCCATCTTGTCCTCGCCGCCCTCGATGTCGTCCTGCGTCAGGTGGCCGACGTCGGTGACGTTCATCACCTGGTGCACGCGGTAGCCCTGGTCCTCGACGAAGCGGCGGAGCACGTCGGCGAACAGGAAGCTGCGGAAGTTGCCGATGTGCGGCGAGCTGTAGACCGTCGGCCCGCAGTGGTACATCGTCACCACGCCGGGCGTGCGCGGCGTCAGTTCGACCAGGGAGCGGGTGAGCGAGTTGTAGAGGCGGATCGGCATGCGGACTCGACGTGCCGGGCAACAGTCCAGGAAGCGGCGCGGCCTTGCAACCCACGGGCGCGCGACCAGCGCGTCCAGCGACCGACCCGAAATGCCTCTACGCCGCGGCGGTGAAAGCGGTCCCGCAGCTCGCTACAAGGTTCGCCCATGACGTCCGGCTCCGCAGCCCCGAACTCCCCCGTGCCCCCGGCTGCAGCCGGGGCCGTGGCCGGACGGTTCGACCTGCTGCAGGAGCTCGGCAGCGGCTCGTCGGGCCAGGTCTACCGGGCGCGGCTGCGCGTGCCGTTCGGCGACCTCGCGGCCGGCGAAGAGGTCGCGGTGAAGTTCCTGCGCCCGGAGCTGCTCGACGACGAGAAGGCCCACGCGCGCCTGTTCGCCGAGGGCGAGGTCGGCCAGGCGCTGCACCATCCGAACGTCGCCGAGATCTACGGCGTCGAGACCGTCGAGCTGCTCGGCGTCACCACCAGCTACCTGGTGATGGAGTACATCGCCGGCACCACGCTGCGCGACTTCCTGGCCCGCTCGGGGGCCCCGGTCGAGGACCTGACGCGGCGGCTCGGCGCCGATGCGGCGAAGGGCCTGTCGGCGCTGCACCGCCGCGGCCTCGTGCACCGCGACGTCAAACCCGAGAACCTGATCCTGACGCCGCAGAGCGAACTGAAGATCGTCGACCTCGGCCTCGCCAAGCCGTTCGGCACGCGCGGCAGTGGTTCGGGCGGCAGCCCCGGCTCGGGCGGCAGTGGTTCTGGCGGCGGTGGTTCTGCCGGCGGTGGTTCTGCCGGAAGTGGTTCTGCCGGCAGCCCCGGCTCGGGCAGTGGCTCGGACCGTCCTTCCCCAGGCAATCCTTCGCCGGGCAGCCCGTCCGACACCGCGCGCGCCGGCCGCGGCGGGAGCAGCCCTCGCGGCTCGGGCGGCCGCTCTGGCCTGCACCTCGCCGGCAGCCTCGCCTACAGCGCCCCCGAAGTGCTGCGCGGCGATCCGGCCAGCCCGCGCAGCGACCTGTACGCGCTCGGCATCGTGCTGTTCGAGGTCACCACCGGCCGCCATCCGTTCGCCGACGCGACCGCGCCGGACACGATGATCGCCGCCCACCTGAACGAGACGCCGCCGCGGGCCTCGCACCTGCGGCCGCGCGTGTCGCCGTTCCTCGACCAGCTGCTGTGCGACCTGCTGCAGAAGGAACCCGACCAGCGCCCGCGCGACGCCAGCGAGCTGGCGCGCATCCTCGAACAGGGCGAGCGCTCCGAGTACTGGCGCCGCTACGAAGCGAAGCTGCCGGTGCTGGCGTCGAGCCGGCGTCTGTTGCGCATGCGCCGGCCCGCGGAGACCGCGTTCCACGGTCGGCGCCTCGAGCAGCAACGGCTCGACGAAGCGATGGCCAGTGCGGCGCGTGGCCGCGGTCGCGTCGTCGAGGTGGTCGGCCCCGACGGCATGGGCCGCCGCCGCCTGCTCGACGAAGTGATGCAGCAGTGGCTCGAGGACCACAGCCCACTGTACCTCGGCGGCGAAGCGGACAGCGAACTCGGCCACGGCGAACCGTTCGCCAGCTCGGTGCTCGACTGGCTGCTGCGTGGCGACGCACCGAGCTCGCCGAACGCGCTGCAGCGCGCGAGCACCGCGGCGCGCACGCTGCTGCAGCTCGACGAGGGGGCGGCCGAAGCGCTGGTCGCGGTCGCTGCCGGCACCAGCACCGAAGCGCCCGAGGTGCGCGCCAACCGTCTGGTGTCGGCGCTGCTGCAGCTCGCCCACAAGAAACAGGTGCTGGTGATCCGCGTCGACCACGCCGAGGAGCTCGACACCAGCGGCCGCATGGTGCTGAGGCGGCTCGCCGCGGCGGCCCCGCAGCACCATCTGCTGGTGCTCCTGGCGCAGGGGCCGGACGCCCCCGCCTCGGTCGGGGCTGTGCGGCTCGAGCTGAGCGGTCTCGACGAAGCCGAGTTCCTGCGGTTTGGCGCCGAGCTGTTCCGCAGCGGCGAGCCGGTCGAGGAGTTCCTGCGCAGCGCCCATCAGGTGCTGAGCGGCCTGCCGGGCAACCTGCTCGAGGCGCTCGACCACATGGTCCAGGAAGGAACGCTGCGCGGCCGGGCCGGCGACTACCACGACCTCGCGGAGGGCGCCGAACCACGCCCGGCCCCAGGCCTGCTCGAACGCTTCCGCACGCGCGTCGCCGGCCTCGACCAGGCCCAGCGCCTCGTGCTGTCGGCGGCGGCGGTGCTCGGCGAACGCTGCGAGCTCGCCGACCTCGCCGGCCTCGTCGGTTCCAGCGAGCTGGCGGTGCTGGAGACCCTGTCGCTGTTCCGCGGTCGCATCGTGCGGGCCCAAGGTGGCGAGGTGTCGTTCCGCCACCGCGACTTCCGCAAGGCGCTGCTGCGCGAGCTGCCGGCCGAGGAGCGCCAGCGGCTGCACATGGCGGCCGCCGCGTTGCTCGAGCAGAGCGGCCACTCGCGCCTCGAGGTCGGCATGCATCGGTCGATGGCGCTCGACCACCAGGGCTGCCTCGATCCGCTGCTCGACGGCCTCGACGAACGCGTGCGCGCCGGCTCGCGCCGCACCGCGATGCGCCTGCTCGGCCGGCTCGCCGTGCACCTCGCCCAGGTCGCCGCGAACCGCGCGAACCAGCGCCGGCAGCTGCGCTTCCTGCTGCTGGCCGCCAAGGCACGCGCCAACCACGGCCAGGACGAAGCGGCGATCCGCAGCTACCGCCAGGCCGAAGCGCTCGCCCGTGAACTGCACGACGAGGACGCCGCAGCGACGGCCCGCATCGGCATCGCCAACGGCGAACTCGACTGCGGCCGGCTGCTGTCCGCGATCGCGCTGCTCGAAGCGCTGCACGACGAGCTCGCCAACCGGACCGGCGACACCGCCGACGCACTGGCCGCCCAGGCGCACGGGCTGCACGGCCGCATCCTGCTCTACCGCGGCCAGGCACAGGACGGCCTGCGCCACCTGCAGGCGGCCGTCAACCGCGTGCCGCTCGCCGCCGACGACCTGCGCTGCCACCTGCTGATCGACCTGGCGCGCGTCGAAGCCCTGAACCACCTCTACGGCCGGGCCCTGCTGACCCTGCAGGAGGTCGAACGGGAGCCTGCGAGCCGCAACCTGCTGCGCGCCCGGCTGCGCTTCCACGTCTACCGAGGCCAGGTCCGGGCCATGGTCGGTCTCGACGACGCCGGCCAGGACCTGCGGCTCGCGATCGACGAGTCGGAACGGCTGTCGCTGCCGACCTACGGCTCGCGCGCGGCGGTGTTCCTCGGCGAACGACTGTTCTGGAAGCGCCGCGACGACGAAGCGATCGCGACGTTCCGCCGCGCCGTGGGCCTGGCCCGCGCCGGCAACGACCGGCTCGGCGAAGCCATGGCGCGCACCTACCTGGCCCGACTCGGCGACCGCGAGGAGGGCCTCGAGGCGATGGTGCTCGAGCTCGAGCTGCCCGAGATCCGCGCCAACCTGCTGCTGGCCCGGGCGCTGACCGGCGGCGACCCCGGGCCGGTGCGCGAGGTGCTCGCCGAACTGGTCGAGGCGAGCAACCTGCCACTGTCGATGCAGCTGCGGGCCCTGCACTGGCTAGGCCGCGACGTCGAGGCCCGCACGCTGGTGCGCAACGTGGCCGCCAAGCTGCCGCAGCGAGGGCTGCGGCAGAGTTTCCTGAGCCTGTGGGGCACCGCCCCGCGGCTGTGAACCGAACCGGCGCTCGCCGCCGGCTCGGTCTCCATCCCAGCACACCGCTCGGTCCTGGCAGCGGAGCCAACCGGCCGGCCGGATGCAGTTTGGACAACCACTACCGGGGGACCTTAACGTAGGGGCTTCCTCCGGTGCGAAGAACCACGATCGTATGCATGGTGTCCGTGGCTGCGCTGCTCGCAGTCCTGGTCGCGCTGCTGTCGGGTTCAGGTCCGGCCGTCCCGCAACCACCGCTGCCATCGCCCGGTTCGGCTGATCCGAACGGAGCGCCCCCGGCGGGCCCAGCGACCGGGGAACGAGCCGCCGACGCCGGGTTCCGGACGCCTGCCGAACCCGAAGTCCCGGCCGGACTCGCCCCCATCGAGGTCGAGGTGCTGGTGTGCTGCGAGGGCCTCGACGGCCGCGACCAGCCCACGGCAGCCCCGTTCGTCGCCGTGGCGCTGCAGGTCGACGACGAACCGTGGCGCTCGGGCACCACCGACCGGACCGGCCTGGTGCGCTTCCCGGTGCCCGCCACCGGCCGGGCGGCAGTGGCGCGCTGCAGCCTCGGCGCCGAAGCCATGGTCACGCTCGCCGGCAGCCCGACCAGGATCGAGCTGCGGGTCGTGCCGAGGCTCGTGGTGCGCGGCATGGTCGTCGACAGCAGAGGCCGCGGCGTGGCAGGCGCAACGCTGCAAGTCCTGCCCTGGGGCGAAGGCGACACGGCGGTCGTGTTGGACGCCGGCCTGAGCCAGCCGGACGGCAGCTTCGTGGTCGGCCTGCAACAGGGCGGGCGCTTCGGGGCCAGCCACCCTGGGCATGCCCCGTCGCCGTTCTACCTGGTGCGGCCGGCGAGCACCGGCGGCCCGGCCACACGCACGCTGCAGCTGCGGCTCGGCGAGCAGACGGCGAGCCTGCACGGGCTGGTCGTCGATGCGCTCGGCAAGCCGGTCGGGAACGCCGAGATCGAACTGCAGAGCCGCGCCCCGACACCGAAGGACGCCGACCTGCCGGCCCCACCGCGGCGGCTCGTCAGCGACGCGCGCGGCTCGTTCTCGGCCAGCGACCTGCCACCGGGCCCCCTGCGTTTTGGGGTGCGCAAGCTCGGCCTCGGGCGCGGCCAAGGCCTGCTCGAGCTGGCCGCCGGCGAGCGCCTGGCGGTTCGCCTCGTGCTGCCGCCGAGTTGCCGCATCGCCGGCACGACGCACGACGCCGACGGCCGCCCGTTGGCGAACGCCATCGTGTCGGTCGGCTCGCCTCGAGCGTTCCCGCTGCTGCAGACGACCAGCGACGCCGAGGGTCGGTTCGTGCTCGATGGCGTGGCACCCGGCACCGAGCCCGTGCAGGCCCAGTGGCGCAAGGACGGCACGACGCTGCTCGCCGAGGCCTCGCTCGAAGTCCGGGTCGGCGAGAGCACGGCATGGCACGCCGTGCTGCGGGCTCCGGCCGACCAGGATCTGCTGGTCGGGGTGCTGGTCGATCCAGCTGGACGCCCACTCGCCCACTGGCGGGTCGCGGCCCACCATCGGGGGGCCTCGACCGCGCCCGTCGAGACCGACGCGATGGGCGTGTTCCGGCTGAGCCTGCCGGCGGGGCGCCAGGTCGACCTGCGCGCCTTCGCCGAGGGCCGCCCCAGCCGCGCGTTCGCCGATGCGGTGCTGCGTGCGGTCGACAGCAGCCGGACCGACGTGCAGTTCGTCGTCGAGCCTGTGCCCTTCACGCGCGGCCGCGGCCGCCTGGTCACCGCACTCGGTGCCGGCCTCGCCGGCGAAGCCCGCTGCTGGCACCGCGAACGCGGCGAACAGGTCACGTTCCCGAGCCTGGCCGACGGCACCCTGGTGCTCGCCGACCTGCCACCGGGCACGCTCGACTTCGAGTTCCACAGCCCGGGCCACACCCGCGTCGTGCGGCACGGGGTGGTCGTGCGCCTTGGGCTCGAACTGGATCTCGGTTCGATCGCGCTCGAACTCGGCGCGTCGCTGCGCGGAGCGATCCGCGGGTTCGACGGAGCACCGGTACAGGACGCCCAGGTGCGGGTCGTCGCCGCCGACGCCGACTTCGTCGCCGACTGGAACGGCGTCGACTACGTGTTCGCGGCGTTGCCGGCCGGCCGGCATCGCCTGCAGGTACAAGCGACCGGCCACGCCGCCGCTGTGTTCGAGGTCGTGCTGCAGGCAGGACAGGCGATCCAGCGCGACATCGAGTTGCTCGCCGGTGTGCGCCGCACGGTGCGGGTGCACGTGCCACCGGGCGTCAGCGGCACGGTGTCGCTCGCGTTCCAGCCACCCGGTCTGCCACTGCAGTGGCAGGCCCATCGGGCGGTCCCGGCCGCCTCGCGCGACCCCCAGGTGCTCGAGTTCGAAGCCTGGCTCGCCCCCGGCGACTACGAAGGGATCGCCTGGTGCGGCACGGGGCTCGGGGCGAAGGACCGCATCCCGTTCGCCGCCACGGCGACGCAGCCGGTCGACCTGCGGCTGATCGCGCGCTGAACGACACCCGGACCTTCGTCAGCGGCCCTCGTCACGCGAAGGCAGTCACTCGATCACGAAATCGGCGAACGCACCCCCCGCCTCCAGTTCGAGGTCGCCGAGCAGCACCGACTGCACCTCGGCCAGCAGATGGATGCGCAGCAGCGCCTCCTGCTGCTTCGGCGTGACGGTGGCGAACGCGTCCGGCTCCATCGACTCGGCGGTCAGCTCGTTGAGCACGAACAGGGCGAGGCGGGCGGCGTTCAGTGCGGCGAGCCAGGCGTTGGTGTGCGCGAACGGGATCAGCAGCAGCTGGTTCTGCGACTTCGGCATCGGCCGCAGAGCGGCCAGGTCGGTGCGCACCAACTGCGCCCGCGACGCGAACAGGCGCTCGAGCTCCGGCACCGCGTGCTGGCGCCACTGCTGCTCGTCCTCCGGATCGTCACAGGTCTCGGGCAGCAGGCGCTGGCGCACCCGCACGTCGGCGCTCTCGAGCAGCATCGGCACGCCCTTCAGGGTGGCGGCACTCGCCGGCGTGATGTCGCCGAACACGTAGCCTTCGTCGAAGCGGGCAGCCCACATGCTCAGACGCCTCCCACGGCCCGGCCAGCACGGCGCTCAACCATCGACGACCTCGATGGTCGCCAGCAGGTGGTGCGCCTGCAGCTTCTGTACGTAGGTCTCGGCCTGCTCACGCGGGCCGGTCCACACCACCGAGCGCCCGGTCTTGTGCACTTCCATCATCAACCGCTGCGCCTTGTCCTGGGCGTAGCCGAACACCTGCATCAGCACCTTGGTGACGTACTGCATCAACGTCACCGGATCGTCGTGGACCAGCACGTTCCACGGCCGCGCCAGCGACGTCTTCGGCGTCGTCTTGGTGGCGGGCTTTTCCTTGGTGGCTGCGCGAGCGCCCATGGCTGATCGGGACTGTAGCAGGCGATGCGAGGGCGGGAAGGAGTTCGGCGGACGGCTCACTCTCACAACGGCAGCCGCTCGAGTCGATTCGCGCCGAACAGCGGGATCAGCAGCAGGCCGCGGCGCGCGTCGAGACCGCAGTCCGCGGGCATCTCGAAGCGCTGCGGCAGGGTGCTGCAAGCTCCGCTGGTGTCGAAGCGGTAGACGCACTTGCCGGCCCACGAGGTCGTCAGCCACTCGGCCGCCCCCTCGTTGCCGGAACGGGCGTAGCGCACCAACCCGTCGAGCTGCGGCTGCGGCGCCCGGCCGAGGTCGGTGCGGCGGCCGTCGTAGTCGACCTGGTAGAAGGTGCCGTCGCGCCAGCTGACCACGTAGACGCCGCGCTCGCGCGCGACCAGTCCGTTCGGCTGGCCGAGGTCGACGCCCTGCAGAAGGGCCCGCACGCTGCCGTCGGGCGTGATCCGCCAGATGGCGTCGGTGCCGGTGGCCTCGAAGGACGCGTCGAGGCCCATGTCGGTGCAGTAGACGCTGCCGTCCGGGCCGACGCTGACGTCGTTGAGGAACGAGCTGCCGGCGATCGCGACCTCGCCGAGCGGCGCGCCGGACGTGCGGTCGAACTTACGGACCACGTCGATGTCGGCGACCCACAGCACGTTCCCGGCCAACGCCATGCCCTTCGGCGCGTGCAGCGTCACCCCGCCGCGACCACCCTGGATCCAGTGGCGCTCCATGTTGCCGTCCGGGGCCACCTTGGCGATGTAGCCGTTGTTGTCCTTCTCGAGCGGCTGGCCGTGGATGTTGCTGACCAGGTAGACGTCGCGCTCCGGGTCGTGGAGGGCCGACTCGGGCGTGTCGAAGCCCGGCTTCGGCGGAGCGCTGCAGGCGGCCAGCAGGGCGAACGGGAACAGCACGGTGGGACGGAGCATCGGAGTCGGGTTCGGAAGGAGGTTCGGGTCACCAGGATTCGCGCTGGCCGCCGAGACGCAGGATCGTGCGCCATTCGTCGGCCGTGACGGGCTGTACGGACAGACGGCTGCCGCGCTGCAGCAGCACCATGCCGGCGAGGGCCGGCTCCCGCTTGCAGCGCTCGCGGGTCACGGGCTCCCGCATCGCGCCCTTGCACTCGATGTCGACCACGTACCAGGTCGGAGCCTCTGGGTCGCTGTCGGGATCGAAGTACTCGCTGTCCCGCTGGAACGCGGTCGGGTCGGGGTAGCCGTTCCGCACCACCGCGGCGAGGCCGACGATCGCCATCGGGTCGTGGTTGCTGTGGTAGAAGAGCACGCCGTCGCCGACCTGGATCTCCGAGCGCAGCAGGTTGCGCGCCTGGTAGTTGCGGACCCCGCTCCAGAAGGTCCGGCGCTCGCGTTCGAAGCGTTCGAACGAGTAGCTGTCCGGCTCGGACTTGAACAGCCAGTAGCGGCGCGGCCGCTCGCCCTTGCCGGCCGCTGCGGCAGCACCGCTGGCGGCGGTCGAGGGTGCCTCGGTCGGGGTCTTCGGCCTGCGGGACGTCGCCATGCGGGCGAACATCCTACGGCGCCGCCGCGAACGGGACTACCGCCGCAGTCCAGGCTTCGGCCTCACTGCCACAGTTCGCGCAGCCGCGTGCTCAGCGAGTGCTTGCTGACCGAGCCGATCGCGAAGGCGAGTGGTGCCGGGCGATCGCCAGGAGAGGCGAACTGCAGCAACAGCGACTGCTCCGGCCCGCGGTCGAACACCAGCAGCCGGCCGAACTCGTCGCCGGACGCCCGCATCAGCTTGATCGTGAAGGCCGGGGTCTCGAACTCCGGCCCACTGGCGTCGACGGTCGCCGTGCCGACCAGGTCGCGCAGCTCGTCCTGGGCCAGCTCGCCGACCTCGGGTCGCTCGAGCACCGGCCCGGCGTCGTGCAGACGCCACTGCCCGTCGGTGAGCCGGAAGCTGCGCGTTCTCCCATCGGCGCGTTCGAGGTCGAGGCGCTCGATCGGCGCGTTCAGATTGACCAGCCGTCGCGCCGGATACTCGAGGAACGAACGGGCCAGCGTGTCGGCACTCGCGCGCGGCACCAGCACCACCGTGTCCGGCTCGTCGGCGCGGCACGCGAATCGGGCCGGATTGTCCGGGAAGCCGGTGTCCTTGCCGAACCAGAGCGTGATCACCTTCTGGTCGCGCAGGCCGCGCACCGAGACCGTCAACCGCTCCCCTGGCAACAGGCCGTAGCGCGGGTCGTCGGCGCGCACGCCGGTCGTCGGACGCTCGGCGACGAACTGCAGGGCGACCATCTGGCGCAGCGCCAGCGCGGCCTCGGCGATCGGTGTGTCGGCGACCGGACAGTCGAACGGTTCGACCATGCGCCAGCCGTTGGCCACCGAGTCGCGGGCTACGCGCAGCCGCTTGCCGCGCCCCTGGCCCGGATCGACCACCAGCTCGGCGAGCTCCTCGAACACGCTGTCGCCGAGCGGCACCAGGATCCGCGCGCGCAGCCGGTCGACCGCGTCCACGAAGTAGCTCGAGTACTGGCCGTCGGTGCAGACGAACGCGAGCTTGCGGTCGGGCTGGAAGCCGAGCAGCTGCCCTTCCCGCTGCCACATCTGCAACGTCTCCTCGCCGTGGTCGCCACGGACCGTGACCACCAGCGACGGCGGCGCCTCCGGCAAGGTCAGGCGACCGGCCGGGAAGGTGTCGATGCGCAGCGACAACACCTGGGTGAGCAGCTGCTGCGCCTTCGCCGGATCGGCGCGGCCTTCGATCGGCGACAGCAGCCGGAAGCCGTCGCCCTGGGCGCGCAGGTGCAGTACTTCGCGCTGGCCGGAGGCGAGCTCCTGGTCGATGCGCAGTTCACTGGCCTGCTGGGGCTGGTGCCGGAACACCACGCGTTCGCGCAGGTCGTCGAGGCCGATGCGCAGGCTCTCCATCAGGCCGGTGTGGCCGACCCAGACCTTGCCGTGGCACAGCACGTAGCGCGTGTCCTTGTCGGCGAGCGGCCCCGGGCCGCCGATCACGACCTCGACCTGGTGGCCGTCGGGCCACTTCGCGGTGAACGTGACCTCCGGATCGGCGAGCCCGCTCTGCTGCAGCCCGGCTTCGTCGGGCGTCACGACAGCCGCCTGCAGCTGGCCGAGGTCCCAGTTGTCGACCAGCTGCTTCATGCGGCCCGCCGAGGCCAGGTCGACGATCGGCTCGGTGATCTGGAAGGCGCCGTCCTGGCGCCGGGACACTTCGGTCGGCGGCCGGTTGCGCCAGCGCCAGCGCAACCACTCGCACTCGGTCAGCGTGCGGCCGTCGAGCACCGGCGTCGAGGCGACCACGCGCTTCTGCGGCTGCTCGTCGGTGAACCACAGCACGGCACCGAGCGAAGCGGCCAACAGCACCAGCACGAATAGGACCTTGCCGTTCATCACTGCCTCCGCCGCATCCACAGCACCACCGCGCCGAGCACCAGGAAGGTGCCCGGCACGCCGGCGATCAAGAACCAGAAGATCCGCGCGAACTGCGGCGGCTGCAGGCTGATCTGCTTGGCTTCGTAACGGCTGCCCTTGATGTCGAGCAGCACGCTGCGGTCGACCAGCCAGTTGCACACGTTCAGCATCAGGTCGCCGAAGCCGGCCCGCATGCCGGCGTTGTTGGCGAACACCCCGCCGAACACCAGCGCCACGCCAGGGCGCCGCTCGCTCGGCGGGGCGGTGCCTTCGGCGGGTGCCGGCGGCTCGACTTCGATCGACATCGCCAGCACGCGTTCGCCGAAACTGCTCTGCAGCTGCGGCGCCTGGTAGTCCGGGTAGCCGTCGCTGCCGATCTTCGCCAGCCAGGCTCCTCTGCCCGAACCGAGGAACGGTTCGCGCTTCTGCCCGACCGGTGCCGGCCGCCGCTCCGCGACCTCGAGCGCGCTGGTGATCTCGATGACACGTCCGGCCTCGGCGAGGCGGCGCACCGCCGGGTGCCGCCCGTACTGCACCTGCAGCTTGGCGACCGCCGGATCGCCCGACAGGCCGCGGCCGGCGGTCTTCCCGGTCGGGTCGACGATCAGGTGGAACACCGGCCGATTGCCGAGTTCGAAGCCGAGCAGTTCGGCGAGCTTGCCGCCGGTCGGGTTCTGGTCGGGCTCCGGGCTCTGCCAGCAGTAGTTCAGCACCACGCGGCCACCGCGCTTCAGGTAGGCGAACACCGCCTCGGCTTCGCGCGGCTGCAGGTCCAGGCGCGGCTCGAGCAACAGCAGCAGCGACGCGTCGTCCGGCACGACCGGGGTGTCGCGGAAGTTCAGCGTCTGCAGCTCGAATCCCGCCTGCTGCATGCCCTGGAACAAGCCGTCGTAGCCGGTCCCGGTGCCCGAGAACGCATCCGTGCCCGGCGCGGCCCCGTTCTTCAGCACGTAGCAGACCGGATTGCCCTGCACCAACAGCGACTTCAACGCCGACGACAGCGCGGTCTCGCCCTTGAAGTCCTTCAGCACCGGGATCGACATCCTGCCCTGGCCCGGCACGGGGTTGTTCGGCACGTCGATCACCGCGAGGTCGCTGACGATCGACAGCTTGCGCTTCCGCCATTCGCGGCCGGCACGGCGCACTGCCACACCCAGCACGTCGCCCTCCTGGATCTTGTAGTCGAAGCGCTCGGCCGCTTCGCGCAGCGCCTGCTGGTCCACCGCGTCGAAGTCGTGCCGGATCACCTTGACCGACTCGGCGCCGAGATACTGGTAGGTCTGCAGCAGTTGCTGCGTCAGGTCGACGAGTCGCCGCCGGATCGAGATCCACTGGTCCTCGAGGTCGCTCGCCCCCTTGCCACGGATCGGCGGCGCCAGCAGGTGGAACTCGATCTCCGCCTTCTCCGCCCGCAGCTCGGAGAGCAGCTCGGTCGTCACGCGATCGACCGAGTTGATGCGCTGCGGGGTCAGGTCGATCAGGGCCTTCAGTGCTGGCCGCGACGCGACGAACACGAGCAGCGCCCAGACAAGCAGCATCAGCACCGCCGAGACGGCGAGGTTGCCCCACGACACGAAGCGACGCTGGCTCACGCGATCCTCCGCGACGACAGGCTGACGACCGTCAGGAACAGGAAGAAGGCGATGCCGCCGAGGTAGAACACGATCTGGCTCGTGTCGATCAGTCCGCGCGCGAACCAGCTGGCGAAGTTGCCCATCACGTCGAACTTGTCGAGCAGTTCGCGCACATAGTAGTTCTGCGCCAACTCGCCGAGCTGGGCCCGCAGCTGGCCGGGCCCCTGCAGCAGACCGAAGTCGAACAGGATCGCCAGCAGGGCGGCGAGCAGCACGTTGTCGGTCAGGCTGCTGGCGAACACGCCGAACGCCAGCAGCATGCTGCTCAGCAGGAACATGCCGAGGTAGGCGGCGAACACCGGGCCGAAGGCGAGATCGGCGTCGAGGAACGGGCCGAGCTGCAGCAGCTCGAGCACCAGCACGCTCGGCAGCCACAACAGCGCGAAGAACACCGCCGCGGCCAGCCACTTGCCGACCACCACTTCGACGTCGCGCACCGGAGCGGTCATCAACGTCTCGAGCGAGCCGGTGCGCCGTTCTTCGGCGAACGTGCGCATCGTCAGGATGCCCGGCACCAGGATCACCATCCAGAACGTGCTGCCGAGCCCGTAGGTGCGGGTCGGCAGCATGTCCAGGTCGGCTCGGTAGTAATGGAACACGGCGATGGTCGTGTGCAGCTCGAAGCCGCGCCACAGGTAGAAGACGACGGCGATGATCCAGCTGACCGGGCTGGTGCTGTACGAGAACAGTTCCTTCTGGAACGTGACGAGCAGGCGGTTCATCGCGCGCCCTCCTGCAGGACCGGCTGCGCATCGACCGCAACGGGGGCGTCGCCGTCGGTGATCGACTGGAAGTAGGCCTCGAGGGTCGGCCGCTCGAGCCACAGCTCGCGCACGGCCAGCCCCGCGGCGAGCAGCCGCCGGCCGAGCTCGTCGCGTGGATCGGCACCCGCCGCGACCGGCGCGTGCAGTTCGCAGCCGCCGTCGACCGCGACGAGCTGCGCTTGCCCCGACAGACCCGGCAGCCCCGCCAGCACCGGGCCGAGGCGCTCCGGCGGAGCCGCCACCCGCAACCGCAGGGTGCTGTCGACCGCGCGCGCCACCAGCTGGTCCGGCGCCCCGTCGGCGCGCAGGGTGCCGCGGTGGATGATCAGCACGCGCGAGGTGACTTCCTGCACTTCGGCGAGGATGTGGCTCGAGAACAGGATGGTGTGCTCGTTCGCCAGGTCGCGCACGACCTGCTTGATGCGCACGCGCTGGTTCGGGTCGAGGCCGCTGGTCGGCTCGTCGAGGATCAGGATCGGCGGGTTGGCGACCAACGCGTCGGCTAGGCCGACCCGTTGCCGGTAGCCGTGCGACACCTGGCCGCACAGCTTGCGGCCGACGTCGGCGATGCCGGCCTTGTCCATGGCGCGGCTGACGGCGAGCTTGCGGTCCTTGTTGGCGACGCCCTTCAGCTTGGCGCGGTAGTGCAGGTACTCGACGACGCGCAGGTCCGGGTAGATCGGCACTTCCTGCGGCAGGTAGCCGAGGTTCTGCCGGGCCTGAAGGGAGTCGGTGGCGACGTCGAAGCCGGCGACCACGGCGCGCCCGGACGAGGCCGGGTGGAAGCCGGTCAGCACGCGGATCGTGGTGGTCTTGCCGGCCCCGTTCGGGCCGAGGAACCCCACCACTTCGCCGCGCGCGATCTCGAAGGAGACGCGGTCGACGGCCAGGAACGCACCGTAGCGCTTCGTCAGCTCGGAGACGGAGATCATGCAGCGAACGCGGTAGCGCGGCCGAAGGACGGCGTAACCGACGCAAGGGGCGCCGCATGCCTCCACGAACCGCGCGGAGAAGCCTATTCGGCTCGCCGGCCAAGGCCAGCGGAGAGGGCGCGGAAGTGGCCTTGGCAGCGTGGGCAGATCGAACCGCCGCTCGGGTCGCGGCCGTCGCCGCGCCCCCGAGCGTTCACTTCACTTCGAAGTCGGC
>JAEUHU010000055.1 GCA_016793305.1 Planctomycetota bacterium | reverse complement strand
GCCGACCCGCATCGCCGGCACCCCGGACCTTGCGATCGAGATCCTGTCGAAGGCCACCGCCGCCCGCGACCGCAACGAGAAGCGCCGCCGCTACGAGGCCGCCGGCACGCCCGAACTGTGGCTCGTCGACGGCGACCTGCGAACCGTGACCCAGTTCGTGCACGACGGCCGCACGTTCGGCCCATCTCGCACCACGACGACCTCGTTGCGCCTCGCGATCCTGCCCGACCTCGAAGTGCCGTTCGCCGAACTCTGGTGAGTGCCGGGCCCGCCTCGCCGCGGTAGCGTGCCGCGATGCCGCTCGCCCGTCCGTCGTTCGGCCTCGCGTTCCTCTGCTGCCTCGCCAGCAGCCTGCCATTGCCGGCCCAGGACCCAGCCCCTCAGGCCCCGCCACCGGCGGTGACCCAGACGCCCGAGCCAAGCCGTCGGCTCGACCCGACGACTGCCGAGGCGCTCGACCGCCTCGCCACCCTGCTGGCCCAACGACGGGCCGATCGCGCCGCCGGCAACCTCGACGCCGCGGCCCTCGCGGCCGTCGACGCCGACCTGCAGAAGCTCGAGCGGCAGTTCGCGAGCCTCGCCGCCCAGATCGAGATCGAGGAGTTCGACAAGCCGTCGGCGAGCGCATTCGACCTGCAGAACGAACTCGAACAGGTGCTGCGCCCGCTGCTGCAGCTGCTGAAGGACGCGACCACCGGCCCGCGGCTCGTCTCGGACCTGAAGCGGCGCATCGAGTCCCTCGAGCAGCAGCGGGCTCGCGCCGAAGCGGCGCTGCGCGCCGTCGAGCGGACCCGCGACCAGCTGCCGGACGGGGCCGCCCGCACCGAAGCCGAGCGCGAACGCAGCCGCCGCTGGCAGCCGGTCGTGCAGCGGCTGCGCGACGAGCTGCTGGTGCTGCGCGCCAACCTGACCCGTCTGCAGGCCGACGAGACCTCGCTGCTCGGCAGCGTCGCCGAACAGGTGCGGCGTTTCGTGCAGGACAGCGGCACCAGCCTCGTGCTGGCTGCGACCGTGTTCGCAGTGCTGTTCTTCGGCCTGCGCTCGCTGCTCGACCGGCTGCTGCAGCGCCGCGGCGGCCGCGGCTTCTCGCTGCGCCTGCTCGAGGTGCTGTGCCGGGTGCTGCTGGTCGTGGTCGCCATCGCCGGCGCCCTGGTGGTCCCGTTCGTGCGCGACGACTGGCTGCTGCTCGCGGTCGCGATCGTCTTCCTGCTCGGCGCTGGCTGGGTGCTGATGCGCACCTTGCCCCAGCTGTTCGAGCAGATGCGGCTCTTGCTGAACATCGGCGGCGTGCGCGAAGGCGAACGCCTGCTGGTCGACGGCCTGCCGTTCCGTGTCGAGGCGCTGCGCTTCTACGCGCGGCTGGTGAACCCAGACCTGCAGGGCGGCCTGCTGCGCATGCCGCTGCAGCAGTTGATCGGCAAGCGCTCGCGGGCGGCGGCGCCGGACGAACCTTGGTTCCCGAGTCGCCCCGGCGACGTCGTGCTGCTCGCCGACGGCACGTTCGGACCGGTGCGCACCCAGACCCCGGAGGTCGTCGTCGTCGAACACTGGGGTGCGGAACGGACCTTGCCGACCGCCGAGTTCCTGCGGCTGTCGCCGCGCAACCTGTCCCGGGGCTTTCTCGCCCACACGGTGCTGGTGCTCGGCCGCAGCGAACCGGTGCCCGATCTGGCGATGCTGGCCAAGGCCCTGCACGACGGGCTGCACGCAGCACTCGCCGAGCTCGTGCCAGCGGACCACCTGCACGAACTCGCCGTGTCGTTCCGCCAGCCGACCGCGCTCGGCTTCGAGTTCTTCGCCACCGTGCGCTGCGACGGCCGCAGTGCGCTCGCCTACTTCGCCATGCAGCGGACGATGCAGCAGGCGTTCGTCGGCTTCTGCCTGGCGCGCGGCCTGCGGCTGCCGGTCGCAGCCGCCGTGCCGATCGCGGCGACCCCTGCCTAGCGAACGCCGCGGCCGAGCAGGAAGCCGAGCAGCGCACGCAGTTCGTCGGCCGACAGCCCGTCGACGAGGTCGCTCGGCATCGGTGACAACGGGGCCGGCTCGACCCGCTGCACGTCGGCCACCGGCACCCGCACGAGTTCCGCGGACGCGCTCGCCGGCATCACCGCGTAGACCTCGACGTCGCCGTGGAACGTGCGCTGCACGAACCCGAACAGCGTGCTGCCGTCCTGCCTGGTCAACACCTGCCCCCGGTACTGGTCGCTGATCACCGCACTCGGCTGCAGGATCGCCTCGAGCACGTCCCGGCCGGAGAACTTGTTGCCGAGGCTGGTCAGGTCCGGACCGTGGTTGCCGCCCTCGCCGGCGAAGTAGTGGCAGCGCGCACAGCCGACCGCGTGGAACAGTTCGTGGCCACGCGCACGATCGGCTCGCTCGAGTCCCGCCAGCACGTTCGCTGCGTCTGCGAGCTGCCAGTCGCGACCGGGCCCGCGCGGCGGTGCCGCCACCACCGGGGGCGCGTCGGCCACTGCCGCTCCCACCAGTTCCGCCAGCTCGCGCTGCTCCGCCGGCGTGCAGGTGGCGAACGCGGCCTCGACGATCTTCTTCACGTAGCCGTCGTAGCTGGCCCCGCCCTTCCTGGTGCGTGCCTGCTGCAGGAACGTGAAGTAGGTGCGCCGCTGCTCGAGCGTCCAACCGTGCCGCACGATGCGCAGCGCATCGGCAATCGCCAGCTGCCCGATCGGCGGCATCGACTGCGCCATCGCGGTGATCACGCCGCCATACTGGTCGCCATAGACGTCCTTGGCCGTGGCGATCTGCGCCCAGCCGGGCACCGGCGACGGTCGCAGCTCGGCGAGGGCTGGCACCGCCTTCTCGAGCAGGCCCGGGGCGTCGAGCACGGCGAGCAGTTCGCAAAGGTCCTGGTCGACCCGTTCGTCGCCGTTCGGGAACAGCGGCAGCAGGCGTTGGGCGAGCTCGGCACGCTGCGCGTCGGTGGCCGGCCCGAGTCGCAGCAGACCCAGCGCGTGGGCCCGCAGCCAGGCGATGCGCGCGTCGTGCGCCAGCGGAGCGAACGCGATCCCACCGAGACGGTCGAGCAGCGCCGGCAGGTCGGCCGCGGTGCCACTCCGGGCGAGGGCCACGAGTTCGGCGAGCTGCAGGCTCGTCGTGCGGGCCCGCAGCTCCGGCGGCTGCACGGTGGCTCGGCTGGCCAGCTCGTTCCACACCGCAGGCTCGATCTGCAGCAGGCGCGACGGCAGGCCGCGGCCGCCACTCACGACGTAGCCGTCGACCACGTCGGCCACGGGCCACGGCGCCCCTCGCAGTGCTGGCACGACCGACGCTCCCTGCTGCGCGTAGAGCAGCCCGAACGTCCAGTCGAGCATCACGAAGCCGTCGCCACAGCGCGCCATGCCGGTCGGCGAACCAGGGCCGATGTCCTGCCAGGCCGGCGGGCACTCGGGATAGTCGGCTGGCCACTTGGCGCTGCCGATGCGCCAGCCGTAGTCGACGCCGGGGAGCACTTCGAGCACACGCGTCGGCCGGTACCACGGCGTGCCGAGGTCCCACTCCATGTCGGAGTCGTAGGTCAGCACCTGGCCGGAGGGCAGCACGACGAGGTCGTACGGATTGCGGAACCCGCAGCACAGCAGTTCGAACGTCTTCCCGTCTCGGTCGCACCGGCACACCCAGCCACCGGGCGGCGAGTGCCCTTCCCAGTACGGGTTCGGGTCGTCGAGCCGCGGCAGCAGACGGTCCTCGGCCCAGTCGGTGCGCACGTGGCTCTTCGCCAGCGGCGGCAGCTTCGTCTGGTTGCCGGCGACCACCAGCAGGTGCTCGGCGTCGGGAGCCACCACGACCGAGTGCGGGCCGTGCTCGCCGCTGCCTTCGAAGGCCTGCAACAGCTCCTTCGTGTCCAGCATGCCGTCGGCGTCGCTGTCGCGCAGCCGGTAGAGGCCCGGGTCGCGTTCGTTGACGACCGCGTAGAGCGCGTCGAACGCCCACAGCAGGCAATGCGCCCCGCCGAGCTCCACCGGCACGCGCTCGACCGTCGTCGATTCGCCGAGCTCGGTCGCTGGCGTGATGCGATAGAGGCCGCCACCCTGGGCGCCCGCGTAGAGCTGCCCGTTCGGGGCCTTGGCCAGCGACACCCACGAGCCGAGCCGCCGCGGCACGGCGAACAGCTGGCGCATCGGCAGCGCCGCCGACTCGGTCCTCGCGGTCGCTTCGATGTCGGCCACCGGCACCGCAAGCTGCGGGGCGAACGGATCGCTGCTCCCGGCGAAGGCGTCGAGCCCGACCTGTCCGGTCCACGGCGCCCGCCGCCCCCCGACCGGGAACTGCACCGTCGCCGCCGGCCAGCGGTCGTCGGCGAAGGTGGCCGTCTGCCAGCCGTCCGGATCGTCGTCGCTGCAGCGCCAGCTGTCGTCGGTGACCAGTTCGCGGTCGCTCGAACCTTCGCGCCACGACAGACGCGCCGCGAGGCCGGCCGGTCCCCCGTCGTTCCAGGCGTGCACGGCGAGCACGTTCGGGCCCGGGCGAAGGTGCTTGGTCACGTCGAGCTGCAGCGGCGACTCCCACGCATCGCTGCGGCCGAGCAGCTCGCCGTTCGCATAGACGCGGCAGTGGTTGTCGCAGCTGAGCACGAGGCGCGCTTCGTGCACCTGCTCCGGCAGCTCGAACACGCGCCGGAAGAACACCTCCTCGTCGGGCTCAGCACTGCGATCCCAGAGCCACTTGGGCACCGCCGCGTCGCGGGCCACCGGGCGTTCGGCGACCGCGAGCCACGCCGCGATCGTGCGCGGCACGGACACCGCGCGCTGCATCGCCTCGGGATCGGCGAACTCCTGCAGCCGCAGGTCGCGGAAGGCGACCGTCATCGGCGCCCCCGCGTGCACCTGCAACGCCAGCACGCCGCGGCGCGGCGCGTTCGTGCGGCGATCGTCGATCGCGGTCACCGGCACGCCGTCGATCTCGTGCCAGCAGAGCGAGCCCATCGCGACGATGCGCAGCCGGTGCCACGTGCCGAGGTCGCGTGCGACCGGCCGCGCGATCGCACCGAGCGCCTCTGCCCCGTCGTCGCGGCGGGCCACCACCGTGCCGGCCCGCGCGACGATGCCGTCGCCCTGTTCGTCGTAGAGCATCGCGGTGAACTCCGGCTCCGGATGCCAGTCGCACTGCAGCCCGGCGACCCGGAAGCCCGGCCCCGGCAACTCGCGGCTGCGGTACTGCACGCCGCTGTTGTTGGCACCGAGGAGGCGCACTTCGCCGGTCAGCACGAAGTCGGCGACCTCGCGTCCGTCGAGCACGAGGAACGTGTTCGCCGCGATCGGCTGGCCGACCGACGAGCCGGTGATGGCCCCGTCCTGCACGCGCCAGATCGTCGGGTCACCGCGCCAGCCGCGCAGCGAGGCCCCGTCGCACAACGGTTCGCCGGCGGCGGGATCCTGAGCGGAGACACAGCCGAGGATCCAGAGACCGGCGAAGAGCTTGTGCATGGCAAGCGCCAGTGTCACCGGCCCGAGCCGTTCCTGCCATCGCGGAGCCGTCACCGTGGCCCGCCACCTGGCCCGTGCCGTGCTACCCTGAAGGCATGCGATTCCTCCCCCTGACTGCGTGTGCCTTGTTGTTCGCGCTCCCGGCGAAGGCCGACAAGTTCTGGCTGTCCGATCCGGCGGCCGACAAGCAGGCCACCGAGGGCAGTTCGCCCAACGTCGTCGAAGGCGTGCTGGTCGCCGAGAGCGACGAGGGCTACCACGTGCGCATCGTCGGCGGCGAAGTGCTGCTGCCGAAGAAACTGGTGCACAAGATCGAGAAGGACGGGCTGTCGCTCGACGCGATCGTGAAGGCCGAACGCGACGCCAAGGAGAAGCTCGCCGCCGCCGACCGCGAGCGTGAGCTCGAGCAGTCGGCCGCCAAGAAGGCGCGCGAGATCCAGGTCCTCGAAGCAGCCGCCCGCCGCGGCGGTCGTGCGACCGAAGCCGTGGTCACGCCTGCGGCCGTCGACGGGCCGGTGTTCGACCCGGTGGTCGGCGTCGTGCGCGGCGCCCCGAACGGCGACCTGCTGGCCGACGCGCAGATCGCCTACGAGCTGACCAGGGACCGCCGCTACCTGCGCGTGATCCGGCAGCTCCGACGCCTGCGCTGACCAGAGCCGAGGCTGGCGCCGCGCGACGACCGGGGCTCCAATGCGTAGCCATCCCTACGCCTTCGGAGTCCCCCATGCGCTGGTTGCTGTCGTCGTCGCTGCTGCTGTCCCTGTTCGCCGCCTGCTCGTCGGAAGCCGCGCAGGCCAAGGTCGATCCCTTGAAGGCCCCGCTCGGCCTCGAATCGGTCGAGCTGGTCACCAACCCGGACAACCCGCTGACGATGGCGAAGGCCGAACTCGGCAAGCAGCTGTTCTTCGATGCACGGTTGTCCGGCACCGGCACGATGGGCTGCAACAGCTGCCACTACCCCGAGCAGGCGTTCACCGACGGCGGGGCCGTGTCGAAGAAGGACGACGGCAAGGACAACACGCGCAACTCGCCGACCATGCACAACGTCGGCTACCTCGACCGCCTCTACTGGGACGGCCGCGCCAAGTCGCTCGAAGGCAACGTGGGTGCGGCGTGGAAGGCCCAGCTCGGCGGCAAGCCCGAGGAGGTCGCCGCCAGGCTGGCGACCGTGCCGGAGTACCAGAAGGCGTTCCAGGCCGCGTTCGGCGCCCCGCCGAGCGAGACCACCATCGTCCAGGCGCTGGCGTCGTTCCTGCGCCAGCTGCGCACCGGCGACTCGGCCTACGACCGCTTCCAGGCCGGCCAGCAGGACGCCCTGAGCGACGCCGCCAAGGCCGGCCGCGAGCTGTTCGTCGGCAAGGCCGGCTGTTCGATCTGCCACCTGCCGCCGCTGTTCACCAACCGCGGCTTCCACAACGTCGGCATCGGCATGGCCGCCGAGAAGCCCGACGTCGGGGCCGCTGGCAAGGCCGCCTTCGACGACCCGGCCCGCACCGGCCAGTTCAAGACGCCAACGCTGCGCGACATCGCCAAGACCGCGCCCTACTTCCACGACGGCAGCGTCGCGACCCTGAAGGAAGCCGTGCGCCTGATGGCCAGTGGCGGCCTCGCCAACCCGCAGAAGGACGCGACACTGCAGGACAAGAAGCTCAGCGACGCCGAGATCGACCAGCTGGTCGCGTTCCTCGAATCGCTGACCGGCAACGTCGCGTTCGTGCCGCCGACCGTGCCGAAGTGAGCCGCGCCGGCGCACGGTCGCCGCGGCCAGCCGAACGGCCCCCTCAGCCGCTGCGCGCCTGCTCGGCGATCGCTTCGAGCTCCTCCCAGCGCGCATAGAGCGCCTGGATGCGTGCTGGCAGCTGCTGCCGCTGCTTGGTCAGCTCGTCGAAGCGGGGGCGACCGGCGGCGGTGTAGACCGACGGATCCTGCAATCCCTGGTCGACCGCGGCGAGTTCTTGCTCGGCCCGCTCGATCTTCCCCGGCAGTTCCGCGAGTTCCTGCTGCTCGCGTGAGCTGAGCTTCTTCGGCTTGCCCTTGCCGACCTTGTCCGCCTGGGCCAGGGCCTTCTGCTTGGCCACCGCCGCGGCCTTCTGGGCGGTGGCTTCGGCCTCGGCTCGCTCGGCGGCGAGATGCTCGAGCAGCAGCGACAGGTCGCCCTCGTGGATGCGCACGTCGCCGCTGCCGTCGAGGTGCACGATGCGCGTGGCGATGCGGTCGAGGAACCAGCGGTCGTGGCTGACCACGATCGAGGCGCCGCCGAACGCGAGCAGCGCGTCCTCGAGCGCCCGCAGCGAAGCGAGGTCGAGGTCGTTGGTCGGCTCGTCGAGCACCAGCACGTTGCCGCCGGCACACAACAGCTTGGCGAGCAGCACGCGGTTGCGCTCGCCGCCCGACAGGCTGGCGATGCGCGCGTGCTTCATCGGCCCCGGGAACAGGAACTGCTCGAGGAACGTCTCGACGCGGATGCCGCGGCCGGCCACCACCACGTAGTCGTTGCCGCCGGCGACCTCCTGCAACACCGTCTTGTCGGGGTCGAGGGCGCTGCGTACCTGGTCGATGCCGGCGTACTGCACCGTCGGACCGATCGCGACCTGGCCACGATCGGGCGGCAACTGCCCGAGGCACAGCTTCAGCAGCGTGGTCTTGCCGACCCCGTTCCGGCCGACGATGCCCAGGCGCTGGCCCGGGCCGAGTTCGAGATCGAACGGGCGCAGGATGGTGCGTTCACCGAACGACTTGCCGACGCCGCGCAACCGCAGCACGAAGTCGCCGAGCCGCGGACCTTCCGGGATCACGAATTCGAGCTCGCTCGGCTGGGGTGCCGGCGCCGCAGCGAGCAATGCCGCGTGGCGGTCGATGCGGGCCTTCGCCTTGGTGGTGCGCGCCGGCGGACCGCGCTTCACCCACTCGGTCTCGCGCCGCAGCGTGTTGAGCCGCGACTGTTCGTGCTTGCTCTCGCGCTCGAGCCGGTCGGCGCGCTGCACCAGGTAGCTGCGGTAGCCACCGTCGTATTCGAACAGCTTGCCGCGGTCGAACTCGACGATGCGCGTGCACAGGCGGTCGAGGAAGTAGCGGTCGTGGGTGATCACCACGAGCGGGATCTCGGCGTCGAGCAGGAACGTCTCGAGCCAGTCGGTGACCTCGGCGTCGAGGTGGTTGGTCGGTTCGTCGAGCAGCAGCAGGTCGGGCTTGCTGAGCAGCAGGCGGGCCAGTGCGGTGCGGCGCCGTTCGCCACCCGACAGCTCGCGGCAGCGTGCGTCGACGCGCGGCATGCCGAGCGCCTGCAACAGGGCATCGGCGCGATGGTCGACGTCGTGGCCGCCACGTTGGTCGAGCTCCGCCTCGAGCCGCTCCTGGTCCTTCAGCAGCTTCTGCAGCCGCGCGTCGTCGAGGTCCGAGGCCAGCGCCGCGTGCACGGCCGCGAGCGCGGCCAACGTCTGGTCGCGCCCGACCAGTCCCTGCAGCACCGCCTCGTGCACGGTCGCGTCCGGCGGCAGCGCCGGCTCCTGCGACAGGTAGCCGACCCGCAGGTCGCGCCGCACCGTGCGATCGCCGGCATCGGCCTGCAGGTCGGCCGCCAGGATCCGCAACAAGGTCGACTTGCCGCAACCGTTCGGCCCGAGCAGGCCGATGCGCTCGCCCTCGCCGACGACCATCGACACCCCTTGCAGGAGGTGGCGATCGCCGAGGGTCACGTGCACGTCCTTGAGCGTCAGCAGGGCCATCGGCGGATGCTGGCCGAACGGCCGGTC